>NZ_JBFBFP010000016.1:0-155754 GCF_040684275.1 Streptomyces sp. NPDC091371 | reverse complement strand
CGGTGTGCCCGGTCTCCCCGGTGGGCTCCAGGACCAGGACGCCGTTCTCGGTCTGGTCGCCGGTGAGGTACGCGTACTCGGTCGAGGCGCGGAAGGGGTACTCGGTGTCGTTCGAGCGCATCTTCAGGCGGCCCGCGGGGACGACGAGGCGCTCGCCGGGGAAGCGGGCGGACAGCGCGGCGCGGCGGGCGGCGGTGTGCGCGGCCTGGGCGATGGGCTCCAGCCCGTGCAGTTCGGTGTCGGCCCAGCCGGTGCGCATGCTTTCGGCAAGTTCGTCGCTGACGCCCGGGTACAGACCGTTCTTGCGCTGCTTGTGCGTCTTCTTGGGCTGCTCTTCTTCCGGGGTCTCCGGGGTGAGCTCGTCAGCCACGTCTTCTCCTCAGCTACGACAGACACGGACCTGGGTGTGGACCTCGTCCATCGTATGTGTGAGCGGAAGGCCCCCGGAGGCCGTGTGCCATATCGCACAAAAAGCGACAATCGCCGCAATGGCCACAACAGGGGGCATTCGCTACGTCGTGCGCTGAGTCACTCGAACCGGGCGGCGAGCAGGACGACGTCCTCGGGGGCGTCCTCCGGCTCCCCTTCGGGCAGCACGGTCCGCAGGATGTGGTCGCAGATCGCCCCCGGATCCTCCCGGGCGCTGCGGGGTACCCCGGCGGCCGCCGCGTGCAGCCGCGCGTAGGCCCGGTCCATGGGGTCTCCGGTGCGGCGCAGCAGCCCGTCCGTGTACAGCAGCACCGTTTCTCCGGCGGCGGGCTCGATGTCCACGCTCGGCGCCTCCCAGCAGGACAGCATCCCCAGGGGCGCGGAGAGCGAGGTCTCCACGTACTCGGTGCGGCGCTCGCCGATGAGGAGCGGCGGGGCGTGTCCGGCCCCGGCCAGGATGATCTTGGTCCGCTGTCCTTCGCCGCCGGGACCCCCCGCGGGTTCGCAGTACGCGAAGAGCGCGGTGGCCGAGCGCGCGGGCTCCGTCAGCCGCAGCAGCAGTTCCAGGTCGGAGAGGACCGCGACGGGGTCCTCGCCCTCCATGACGGCATACGCGCGCAGCGAGGCGCGCAGCCGGCCCATGGCGGCGACGGCGCTCGGCCCGGAGCCGGTGACGGAGCCGACGGCCAGACCCAGCGCGCCTTCGGGCAGCGGCAGGGCGTCGTACCAGTCGCCTCCGCCGAGCGGCCCGGTGTGGTGGCGGGCCGCGAGCTGGACGCCGGGGATCCGCGGCAGCCGGCTGGGCAGCAGCTCCTCGGCGACGGTGGCCAGGCGGGAGCGGGAGCGCTGGACCTCCAGCATCCTGGCCAGGTGCTCGGCGGCGTGCCGTACGTAGAGCCCGGCGAGGTCGCGCTGGCGGTCGTTCGGCTCGGCCTGCTCGTCGTAGAGCCAGACGGCCGCGCCGAGCCGGCCGGTGGCCTCCGCGGTCAGCGGCAGGGCGTAGCTGGCGGCGTAGCCGAGGCGGGCGGCGACCTCGCGGTGGCGGGGGTCGACGGGGGCGGCGAAACCGCCGGTGCCGGCGGGAGCGTCCGGTTCGGGGAGAACCTCGGAGCCGCCGTGCGCGTCGGGCAGCCCGTCGAGGATGCGCCCGTACGACGTCGCGCTGCGCGGCACGGTCTCGATGTGGCCGAGGTCGGCGTGGCCGAGCCCGAGGCCGATCGTGGTGGTCGGGCCGAGACCGTCGGAGGGCTCCAGGACGACCAGTCCGCGGCGGGCGCCGACGAGGGAGGCTCCGGCGCGCAGGAACTCGTGGAGCGAGGCGTCGAGGCTGCTGGTGCGGGCGAGGCGCTCGGTGAGCTCGTGGAGGGTGGTGAGGTCCGAGACCATGCCCGCGAGCCGGTCCTGGATGAGGCTGCCCGGACCGGCCGCAGGCGCCTGGGTGGCCTGGGCGGGGGTGGTCCGCGCGGGTGTGGGCGCCGCAGTGTGCGGTGAGGCGGTAACTGCTGGATCGATTCCAGCCACTTTCGGCAGATGCGGAGCGCTCATGGCGTCCGCCTTTCCACCTGGTGCGATTCGCCATATAGCATCGCAAACCCCCAGATCGTGCTGCGTCGCCATCAAGGAATCCACATCTACACGCACACACGGATGCATGTCCAGCATTGCCCAGGTGGGAATCCTGGTGTCCGTGAGGCGGCAACTCACTGTCGGGCCAAGGCTAGAACTTGGCCGGAAAAAGCTGGAAGCAGGCGGTTTTTACGATCGACTGGACGGACCCGGCAGGGGGTCCGGGTACGTAACCGGTAGCGCCCGGGGCCAGTTGGAACCGCTCGGCGCGGGTCGCCGTCCTTAGCGGCGGCAGCCGGTCTCGGTGCCGGCGCGGGTCGCGCTCCAGGCCCGCCGGACGTTTGATGGACCCGTAAGACGACTGCACGAACCGTGTGAACCTGCTTCTGGTGGACAGTGACGCGAAACGTGTACGTGTGGTGAGACACCGGTTACGTGGTGTGATGTGGCCCTCGGCGTTCAACGGAAAGGAACGAGCGCTCATGCGCGAGATCCTCGGAAGGCGTCTCCAGCGGCTCCGCGACCGCTTTCAATCCCTGCGCCCCACCCAGGAACGGACCGGCGCCCCGCCGGACCTCCTCGACGCGGCGCTCACCTGCGCCACCGTCCGGCAGTGGCCCGTCCTGCCCGGCGTCGGCCGGTCCGCCGCGGACGGCTCGCGCTGCGCCTGCCCCGACCCCGACTGCGTCGTGCCCGGCGCGCACCCCTTCGACCCCGGGCTGCTCGCGGCCACCACCGACCCGCGGATGGTGGCCTGGTGGTGGACGCGGCGGCCCGCCGCTCCGGTCCTCCTGGCCACCGGGGGGACCGCCCCGTGTGCGGTGAGCCTGCCGGCCGGCGCGGCGGCGCGTGCGCTCGTACGGCTGGACGCGGGGGGCCTGCGGCTGGGGCCGGTCGTGGCCACGCAGACCCGGTGGTCGCTGCTGGTGGCGCCGTATTCACTCGAGCGGCTCGGCGAACTCCTCTACGCCAAGGACCACGTGCCCTCCTCGCTGCGCTTCCACGGCGAGGGCGGCTACTTGCTGCTGCCGCCGTCGGCCGCGTCCAGCGGCGGTCAGGTGCGCTGGGAACGGGAGCCGGGCCCGGACGGAGCGGTCTGGCTGCCCGAAGTCGAGGCGGTCGTGGACGCGCTGGTCGAGGCAAGCAGCGGAGCACCCGGCGGCGGCAGCCGGCTCGCCTACTGATCACTCGTACGGGTGCCAGCGGGACCGGTTTCCAAGGGAATTGGGCGCGGGGATCTCCGGGCCCCATTCCCGCGTCGCTATCTTCGGCGAATGAATCTCCGCCTGATCGGTATCGGCGCCGGTGTGTTGATCATCTTGTCCCTCCCGCTCGCGGGAGCGATCGCCGGGCCGGATTTTGCCGGTCAGGATGACGGAAAGGGCAGCGGCCTGTTCTCGACCCTGGGACTTTCCGACTCCTCGAACGGGTCCCAAGAGGCTCAGGGTTCTGATGGGTCCCGCGGGTCTCGTGGGTCTCGCGGGTTTGAAGGGTCTGAAGGGTCTCCCGGACCAGCCGGATCTCCTACGGGATCTCCGGCCCCGGCGGCCGGGGCCCCCGGGCAGCCCCCCGGCCCGGCCGTCGCACCGCGTACGGATGCGCGGTGCGGCCCCGAACTGTCCTCGCCGCACGGGGTGGAGGCGCAGACCTGCGTCCTGGTGGGCGAGGGCCGGACGTGGGGCCGCAGTTACTACAGGAACACCAGCGGTCGCGCGTTGGACGCCGTGCTGACCGTGATGGGACCGGCGGGCCGCACCGTTCAGATCCGCTGCGAGGTCGGCGCCGACGACGAACCGGGGCTGTGCGAGACGCCGAGGGAGGCCTCGGCGGGGGCTCCGGAGAACTACTCGGCCATTGCGGAATTTGCAGTTCCGGATGACGAAGGAGAGCTGCTGCTGCGGTCCGGGAGCAACTCACCGGCACCGGGTGACGGTTGAGTACCGCCTGAAATGGAAGGGCCCGGTCGCTGGCGACGGGGGATGCACCAGCGACCGGGCTACAAGAACGGTAACAAGAGATCGCCTGTTCGCAAATTCGATCTCCGATATTCAGACACCGATTTGCAGACGATTAGCGGGAGTTGTGACTCCTGTCACCGGGTCCGCGCGGGGCGCGGACCCGGTGGTGCGTCAGCTGAGGGTCACCTGGCGGTTGGTGAGCCCGCCGCGCGCCCGGCGCTCCTCCGTGGTCAGCGGGGCGTCCGTGGCCAGGGCCCCGGCCAGCCGCTCCGCGAACTCCGCCGCGGGCTTCTCCACGTCCTCGGCCGTGACTCCGGTGGGCAGGTCCCAGACCGGGACCATCAGGCCGTGCGCACGGAAGGACCCGACGAGCTTCGTGCCCTCGCCGAGCGAGGAGGCACCGGCCGCGTGCAGTCGCGCGAGGGCGTCGAGCAGCTTCTCCTCGGGGTGCGGCATGACCCAGCGCAGGTGGTTCTTGTCCGGGGTCTCGCACCAGTAGGAGGCGTCCACACCGGTCAGCTTGACGGTGGGAATGGCGGCCGCGTTGGCGCGCTCCAGCGAGGCCGCGATCTCCGGGGAGGCGCTCTGGGCGCTCTCCGATTCCGGAATCCAGAATTCGAAGCCGGTGTGGACAACCGGCTCGAAACCGCCGTCGGCGTCCAGGAGATCCTGAAGTCGCGGACCTTCGGCCGGAACCCGGCGCGCGGGCACCGGAGTCCCCGGTTCCGCCACGAGGGCGCGCTCCAGCGTGTCGGCCAGGTCGCGGCCGAGGTCGCCGCTGGAGGAGTCGTTCTGCAGGCCGAGCAGGACGGAGCCGTCCTCGCGGCGCAGGGCCGGCCAGGCCATGGGCAGTACGGTCACCAGCGTGACGGAGGGAACTCCCTCGGGCAGGCCGCCCTTGAGGGTGAGCGGAACGGTGGCCGCGGGCACGAGCTCGCGCAGCGCCACCCAGTCGCACTCGCCCGGCAGGCCCTCGAACGGGCGCCGCACGTGCTCGGTGACGGCGTGCGCGGCGGCTGCGCCGTGGCAGGCCTTGTAGCGGCGCCCGGATCCGCAGGGGCAGGGCTCGCGGGCGCCCACCACGGGGATTTCGCCGTTGTTGAGCTGCGGCTTTGCAGTCTTGGCTGCGGGGCGCTTCTTGGCCATCGTGGGTGTCTCCCGGTTGCGGCGGTACGGCGTCGTGTCTGGGCGCGAGCCTAGCCGTTCGTACCGCCGGAACCGGTGGGGTGCGGCCGGGAGCACGGTCGGCGTGCGCTCCCGGACGGCCGCTTTTCTCTTCTTCCCGCGTGGTCCAGTTGTCGTTGAGCGGTGTTCTGTTGTTCGTCTGTTCGGCACGTCTGATGCCGTGTGTCGCCCTCGCCCTCAGGGATCGAGATCGTCGAAGGCGGTGCTGAAGTCGATCGCCGGGGGCGCAACGCGCGTAGCGAAATCCTCGTGCCGGGGCCCACAGGCAACGATCACCCACACGGTGACCTCACCCGCCGCTCCGTCCCGGACACCCCAGTCCTGTGCCAAGGCGCTGATGATGTTCAGCCCCCGGCCGCCGCGCGCGGTGACCGAGGGCGTGGCCGGAACAGGGCGAGTGGGCCCGCCCCCGTCCGTGACCTCGACCGTCAGTCGCCCCGCATTGTCGAAGCGCCATGCGGCGCGTATCTCCCCGTCCCCGACTTCCCGTGCGCCCAGCGGCCTGCCGTGTCGGCAAGCGTTGCTCAGCAGTTCGGAAAGGATCAGTACGGCATCGTCCACGACCGATTCGGACACCCCGCTGATACGCAATTGCTCGCGCATCCGGTGTCTCGCCTCGCCCACACCCGCAGGACCATGGCGTACATCCATGCACGACGACGTGGGCACTTCTTGTGCCACCACCAACGCCACCCCCGGAACCTCCTTAGCCCCACGCATGGTCTGGATGCCCCAATGGCCTGGACCGGAAACCGCCGGAGCGGAGCCCTCTGACGCATTCGTGCCGCACCAATGCGGAGCGGATGCGCCGGTGCACACCCTGTTACGGGCGAGGTGGGCGTGGCGGGTGGGCAAATGGGGACGTCAGCGGCCCAGTTGGGACAGAACCTGACGGGGTCTGTTCGTGATGATCGCTTCTACACCCAGATCAGCGCAGAGCTGAACGTCTTCCGGATCGTTCACGGTCCATACGTGTACGGAGTGCCCCGCGTTCTGCAGCTTGCGGACGAAGCCGGGGTGGTTGCGCACGATCCGCATCCCCGGACCGGCGATGCCGACGCCGGCGGGCAGCCGCCCGTCCCGCATGCGGGGCGAGATGAACTGCATCAGGTACACGGTCGGGATCGTCGGGGCGGCCGCCCGCACCCGGTGCAGCGAGCGCGCCGAGAAGCTCATGACGCGGACCGGATGCGGCCCCTCGACGGGCGGGGCGTCCAGGCCGAAGCGCTTGAGCAGGAACAGGAGGCGCTCCTCGACCTGTCCGGCCCAGCGGGTCGGGTGCTTCGTCTCGATGGCGAGCGGGACGGGCCGGCCGGCGTCGGAGACCAGTTCCAGGAGCCGCTCCAGGGTGAGGACGGAGGTGCGCTCGGGGTCCGCGTCCCAGTCGGGGGACTCCTCGCGGTCCTTCCACGAGCCGAAGTCGAGGGCCGCGAGGTCGGCGAGCTCCAGGGCGGAGACCGCGCCGCGGCCGTTGGACGTGCGGTTGACCCGGCGGTCGTGCACCAGGACCAGATGGCCGTCGGCGGTCAGTCGGACGTCGCATTCGAGAGCGTCCGCGCCGTCCTCGATCGCCTTGCGGTAGGCGGCGAGGGTGTGCTCGGGGGCGTCCTCCGATGCACCGCGGTGGGCGACGACCTGGATGGGGTGCGGCGTTGCGTGGGTCACCGGGTCATGGTGCCACCGACGGGGTCCCCGACGTCGAGGCCGAGTCCTGCGGATGCGCCCGAAATGCCGGATATAAAGAATGGGGGCAGACGCACAGGTCCGGCTTACAGTGCTCTGACGGGTGATGGGAAAGGCTTTGCCCAGGAACTTGTGTGGCGAGTCGAACGTTCAGTCGGACCGACTGTCAGAGACATTCGCCAGAGATTTCTGAAGCCGTGTGTGACGAGGAGAGAGCGCTGTGAGCACCGAGAACGAGGGCACCGCGGCCCCGACGCCCCCCGCGGCCCCGTCCGCACCCCCTGCTCAGGCCTCCGAGACGCAGGCGGCCGCTCCCGCGCCTGCGCCGCAGCCGGCCGACGCACCCCCGGCACCCCCGGCACCCCCGGCCCCTGCTCCCGAGACCTCTGCCGCGCCGGCGGCACCGGCGGCCCCCGCGCCCGCGCCCGCCGCCGAGCCGGTCACCCAGCAGCTCCCGCCCACCCCGGCGCCGGGCACCGAGCACACCCAGCAGCTCCCGCCCACCCCGGCGCCCGCCGCTCCGGCGCACCCCGCCCCGGCCTACGGCCAGGCCCCCGCTCCGGCCGCCCACGGCGGCGAGGGCTGGCCGCCCCCGCCGCCCGCCGTACCCGCGTACGGCGCGGCCGGCGGCCAGGGAGGCCACGGCGGCGGTGTCTGGGGCGCCCCCCTGACCGCCGACGGCATGCCGCCCGCCAAGCCGAAGGGCAAGGGCGGCCTGGTCGCGGGCGTGCTCGTCGCGGCCCTCCTCGCCGGCGGCATCGGCGGCGGCGTCGGCTACTGGGCCGCCGAGCGCAGCAACAACGGCACGGGCTCGACCACGATCAGCGCCGGCAACACCCCCAAGGACCTCAAGCGCGACGCCGGCTCGATCGCGGGCCTGGCCTCCGCCGCGCTGCCCAGCGTCGTCACCATCGAGGCCTCGGCCGGGGACGGCGAGGGCGGGACCGGCACCGGCTTCGTCTACGACCAGCAGGGCCACATCCTCACGAACAACCACGTGGTGGCCTCCGCGGCCAACGGCGGCAAGCTCTCCGCGACCTTCTCCGACGGCAAGAAGTACGAGGCCGAGGTGGTGGGCCGGGCCCAGGGCTACGACGTCGCCGTCCTGAAGCTGAAGAACCCGCCGGCCGGCCTCAAGCCGCTGCCGCTCGGCGACTCCGAGAAGGTCGCCGTCGGCGACCCGACCATCGCCATCGGCGCCCCGTTCGGCCTGTCCAACACGGTCACCACCGGCATCGTCAGCGCCAAGAACCGCCCCGTCGCCTCCGGTGACGGCTCCGGCGGCAAGAACTCGTACATGAGCGCCCTCCAGACGGACGCCTCGATCAACCCGGGCAACTCCGGCGGCCCGCTGCTCGACGGGCGCGGCGCCGTCATCGGCATCAACTCCGCCATCCAGTCGGCCGGCAACGGCGGCTTCGGCGGCGGCCAGGCCGGTTCCATCGGCCTCGGCTTCGCCATCCCGATCAACCAGGCGAAGAACGTCGCCGAGTCCCTGATCAAGACGGGCAAGCCGGTCTACCCGGTGATCTCGGTCTCCGTGGACCTCCAGTCCAAGGCCGAGGGCGCCAAGATCTCCGAGCAGGGTGCCGCCGCCAACGACCTGGTGGACCCGAACGGCCCGGCCGGCAAGGCGGGCCTCAAGCCCGGTGACATCATCACGGAGTTCGGCGGCAAGCCGGTCGACAGCGGCCCGACCCTGATCAGCCTGATCTGGACGTACAAGCCCGGTGACACGGTGAAGCTCACCTACCTGCGCGGCGGCAAGCCGACCACGGTGGACATCACCCTGGGCTCGAGGATCGGCGACAAGTAGGACACCGGCCGCGGCAGTGGCCTGATGGTGAGGGGCCGTAGGCGCGATACCACCTACGGCCCCTCCCAACGTCCGCTTATGCTTCGCTGGTGTTCGATTCTCGGCACATACGGACGTTCCACGAGGTGGTCGCCTCCGGGTCCTACTCGGCGGCCGCCCGCGCGCTGGGCTACACCCAGCCCGCCATCACCCAGCAGATGAAGGCGCTCGAACGCGCCGTCGGAACCCCGCTGTTCACCCGCGTGGGCCGGAAGATGCAGCTCACCGAGGCCGGGGAGTCCCTCGCCCGGCACGCCGAGGCCATCCTCGGCAGCCTCTCCGCCGCCGAGGCCCAGCTGAAGGCGTACGCGCGGCTGCGCACCGGGCGGGTGCGGCTCTGCGGCTTCCCCAGTGCCAACGTCACCCTCGTCCCGGAGGCCCTGAGCGGCCTGGCCAAGGAGCATCCCGGCGTACAGGTGGAGCTGCTGGAGGGGGAGCCCCCGGAATCCCTGCGCCGGCTGGAGCGCGGGGAGTGCGACATCACCCTGGCCTTCACGTATCCCGGGCTGCACGAGGAGATCCCGGAGGAGGTCACCGAGGTCAGGCTGCTGGAGGACCAGCTGACCGTGCTGCTCCCGACCGGACACCCGCTGGCCCGGCGCAGGGCCGTGCACCTGGCCGATCTCGCCGAGGAGCGGTGGATCGCAGGCTGCCCGCGCTGCCGGGCGAACCTGCTGCACGAGTGCGCGGAGCTGGGCTTCGTGCCCGACATCCGCTTCGCCACCGACGACAACCTGGTGGTGCAGAGCCTGGTCGCCCAGGGCCTGGGCGTGGCCATGATGCCCGCGCTGGTCCTGCCGTCCCTCTCGCTCAGCAAGGTCTGCGGCCGGGCCCTGGAGCCCGCCGCGCGCCGCCACATCTCGGCCTACGTGTACCGCGACCACCTGCGCGTCCCCGCGACGGCCGTGGTCCTCGACGTGCTCAGGCGGGTGGCGGCGAACCGGGTCGGCTGCTGACGGGCCGACGCCGGCAACGACACCCAACCCATAAGCAGTACTTGGGATTTCGGGTCGGAACTGTCGTTGGACGTGATGGATCGGCGGCAGGACGCTGCGGCTATGACCACCACCACGCCGGCCCGCACCACCACGAGGATGGCCGCCCTCGTAGTTGAGATCCGCACGGTCGTGGAGCGGGGGCTGGCCCCGGACCTGACCGCGTACCTGGTCGGCGAGCGGGTCGCCCCGCACCTGGGTGCACCCGACCTCCTGACGCCCGCGCAGTGCGAGGGCGATCCGGAGCGGTACCGGCAGCACATCCTGCACGCCGAGTCCGACGGCAGCTTCTCGGTGGTGGCGCTGGTGTGGCTGCCCGGCCAGGAGACGTGCATCCACGACCACGTCTCGTGGTGCGTGGCCGGCGTGCACCAGGGCGAGGAGAGCGAACGCCGCTTCCGGCTGGCCCCCGGCGCGGGTCCGGCCCGGCTGGTCCCCACCGAGGACGTGGTCAACGCGCAGGGCGAGGTCTGCGGGTTCGCCCCGCCCGGCGACATCCACAAGGTGCGCAACTCCTGCCACACGAAGGCGATATCCCTGCACGTGTACGGCGCCGACGTATCCCGGCTGGGCACCAGCATCCGCCGCGTCTACACGCTCCCGGTCGACTGATGGCCCTCCTCCACCGCCCGCAGGGCGTCGCGGTCCGGCATGTTTCACGTGAAACATCCACCTCCTGGCCCGGGTTGGCGATGGCCGCGGCCGGGGCGCTGGCGGCATGGTGCGTGCACCGCGTCCTGCCCGCCGTGCCCATGCTGACCGCGTCCGTGGTGCTGGGCATCGCGGTGGCGCACCTCCCCGGCCTGCGGACCTTCGCCCGCGGAACCGCCCGCCCGGGTCTCTCCCTGGCCGGCCGGCGGCTGATGCGGATCGGCATCGTCCTGCTGGGGCTCGGCCTGGGGCTGGACCAGGTGCTGCGGCTGGGCTGGGGAACCGTGGCGATGGTGGCCGCAGTGGTCGCGGCCACCTTCCTCGGCACCCTCTGGCTCGGCCGGCGTCTCGGACTGCCCGGTGACCAGCCGCTGTTGATCGCCACCGGATACTCGATCTGCGGGGCCTCGGCGATCGGCGCGGTGAGCGAGGTGTCGGGGAGCGACGAGGAGGACGTGGCGGCCTCGGTGGCCCTGGTCACCCTCTGCGGAACCCTCGCCATCGCGGTACTCCCGCTCCTCCAGGGCCCGTTGGGGCTCTCCGACCCAGCCTTCGGGCGATGGGTCGGCGCGAGCGTCCACGACGTCGGCCAGGTGGTGGCCACGGCGCAGACCGCGGGCCCGGGTGCGCTCGGCGAGGCCGTGCTGGTCAAGCTCATGCGGGTGGCGCTGCTGGCGCCGCTGGTGGCGGCCGTGGCCTTCTCCGTACGGGCCCGGCGGCGCGGGGTGCGCACGGCCTCGGGGCGCCGGCCGGCGCCGGTGCCGCTGTTCGTGGCCGGCTTCCTGGCGGCGGCCGCGCTGCGCGCGACGGGCGCGCTGCCCGACGTAGCACTGGACTGGGCGCACACCGCGCAGGAAGCGCTGCTCGCGGCGGCCCTGTTCGGTCTGGGGAGCGCCGTGCACCTGCCGACGCTGGCCCGGACCGGCGGGCGGGCCGCGGTGCTGGGGCTCGGGGCGTGGGTGGTGGTCGCGGGGGTCTCGTACGCGGGCGTGCTGCTCACGGTCTGACGGTCGCCCGGCAACGGGAGGGAGTTGGCCATTTCTGGCCGGAACCGACCGAACGTTCCGACTGCCCGCTGACATTGCGACCCGCCCGTGCCACTCTCCTCCCGGCAACTCGAACAACCGATCCGCACCGACCGATCTTCACCCCCACCCTGCCCCGGCGGCCACCCCGCTCTCGGGCACGGCAGAAGGAGTCATGCGTGAATCGTCATCGAACGGCCTTGTCCGCCCTGCTCTCGGCGGGCGCCCTGCTCGCGGGCGTCCTGACGGCGGCCACCCCCTCGATCGCCGCGGACACCCCCACGTCCTTCCGACAGCAGCACGCCCAGGGCTTCTGGACTGCCGAACGGATGCGCGCCGCCACCCCGCTCGACGTCACGGCTCTCCCCGGCGCGGCCCGCACCCCGGTCGCCGCTTCGGCCGCGCCCACGAGCATCGCCCCGACGGCCGCCTCCGCCTCCCCCACGGCGTTCCCGCAGGCGGGCGGCGCGTGGACGGGCGGCGGCGCGGTCGTGAAGACCTCCGGCCGGGTCTTCTTCACCATGGGGGACCGGACCGCCTCCTGCTCCGGTGACTCGATCACCAGCGCCAACGGCAGCACGGTCATCACGGCCGGCCACTGCGTGAAGTACCAGGGCGCCTGGCACACCAACTGGGTCTTCGTCCCCGCGTACAACAACGGCAGCGCGCCCTACGGCCAGTGGTCGGCCACCAAGACCTTCGCCACCGACCAGTGGGCCGCGAGCGAGGACATGAACATGGACGTCGGGTTCGCGGTCGTCGCCCCGCTGAACGGCCAGAAGCTCAGCCAGGTCGTCGGCGCCCAGGGCATCCTCTTCAACGGCGGCTACAACAAGAAGATGTACTCCTTCGGCTTCCCCGCCGCCTCCCCGTACGACGGCACCAAGCTGGTCTACTGCAGCGGCAACAGCGGCAAGGACTTCCTGCTCACCAAGGACCACAGCCTGGCCTGCAACATGACCGGCGGCTCCAGCGGCGGCCCCTGGTTCCAGGACTTCAACGAGGCCACGGGCCTGGGCACCCAGGTCTCGGTGAACAGCTTCGGCTACACCTTCCTGCCGAACCGCATGTACGGCCCGTACTTCGGCAACGAGGCGAAGGCGGCCTACGACAAGGCCCAGACCGCCTGACGGCCTGGGTGGGGTACCGGAGCGGCATCCCGGTACCCCACGCGCCTTCCCGTGCCCCCCTCCTGCCGCACCCCCCACCAGAGCCCCCGCACACCCGCGCCAGCCGGTACTCTGGACCCCGCTCCGCCGTTGACCGGCGGGGCGGAGGGTGGGTTGCCCGAGCGGCCTAAGGGAACGGTCTTGAAAACCGTCGTGGCGCGAGTCACCGTGGGTTCAAATCCCACACCCACCGCAGACGAACGGCCCCTGACCAGGAGACACGGTCAGGGGCCGTTCGGTGGTGGTCAGCGCTTCTGCGCCCTGTACCGCTTGAGAAGAGCGGTGATCTTCGCGGGGTCGGCGGAGCCGTTCAGTTCGACCAGCAGATCATCGGGGCAGAGCTCGTAGTGATCGCCCCACCATCGCCGCCCCTTGTTGTCCCAGATGCGGTATCCCCCGGGTACACCTCTCGCCACGTATCGCCTTCTGCTCATGCTGCTCCCCCTCGTGCCGCGATGGCCTTCCGTTCCGAGGATGTCCCGTTCCCAAGCGGCGATTGGACCTTACGGGTGGTGTTTGTCGGAAGATCGGCGCGGGTCGTGGGGGCCGTGCGGTTGCGTCCGCATCATGACGAATGTATGCAGATCCGCCCGTCGGAACATCGCGAAATGAGGGACCCCGTCATGGCTCAGCGCAGCGTCATCACGTCGATCTGGACCTCCGTCCTCGCCGCCCTGGTGGCTCTCCTCGCCTCCCTCGGGCTCGTCGGCAAGGCCGCCCCGGCCCTCTCCGCCGCTGCCGCTCCCGCCGCCCCGGCCACCGCGGCCGGCGCCGTGCGCCGGGTGGGTGTCCAGGCCCGGCGGAGCTGGCGGGCGATGATGCGGGGCGGTTCCCTCCCGCCGACCATCAAGCAGCGGATCCGCGCCGAGGCGCACGGCAAGTCCCCGTCCGTCCGCCGGTCCACTACTGCCGCTGCCATGGGTGCCGCTTTTGCTGTCGCACGCGCTGCCGCGTTCGCACCCGCTGCCGTACCCGCTGCCGCACCTGTCGCCCCCGCCGCCCGGGACGGGCTCGCGCTCGCGGCGTAGCGCGGTACCGCGCAGTCGCCCCGGCGGACGCCGGGGGCGCGCAGGGGGCGTGAAACTTGATATCGCAGGGCCGCAGGCCCGGGAGACGGTGGGGTTCCCGGACGGCGCGGCCCTTTTTGGCATGTCCGGACTCGGGTTTTTGGCTGAACGGTTCAGCGCTTGCGCGGCAAGGGTTTCAGCGGGTTCCAGGGTGCTGACCTGGGGCGTACGGGGCGCGAATTTGGTTTATCCGGGGTTGGTCATGCTTGCGGGGGAATCGCAGACTCCGGGGTGGTTCGCCGGGGATTCGGTGGGCAACTCTGGTCTCGCGACGTCGTCACCACACGGAACGACCGAGGCGGTCGGCCAACTGCCTTGGGGTAAAGCCCACTTCGGTTTTCTGGAGGATTCACACATGGCAAGCATCCGTACCGCCCGCGTCATCGCCGCCGTCGCCGCCCTCCCCCTCGCCGTCGCCCTCTTCGGCGGGGTGGCCTCGGCCGACAACGGCTCCTTCGCGAACGACGGATCGAATGCGAGCGTCGCCAGCATCATCGGCAGCGGCGTGGCCGGCGACAACAACGGCAACTCCTCCACCTCGCAGCAGGTGGCCACCGGCGCCGGAGCGTCCAACCAGAACAACACCGCGCAGGTCAACGGCTCGGCCTTCACCGCGATCCACCAGTCCAACTCGAACGTCGAGGTCAACTTCTACCCCTGGTGGTAGCCGCGGCCTGAGCCGCTGCGAATCCTGAGGGCGCCCGTGCGACCGGACCGGCTGGGGTCCGGTAGCGCGGGCGCCCTCGCGCGTGCCGCCGCCCGCGAGCTCCCCTCCCGACCTTGACACCGACGGTGGATCTGACGGACAGTCAGATCCACTCGATGTTGTGATGCCGGGAGGCCAGCGCCGTGCACCTCGCCCCGACCGAAGGCCAGTTGCGGCTCCGCGCCGAACTGCGGGAGTACTTCCAGGACCTGCTGCCGGACGGGGTCCCGGACGACCCGGCCCGCCAGCGCGCACTGCTGCGCCGCATCGGCGCCGACGACCTGCTCGGCCTCGGCTGGCCCGTCGAGTACGGAGGCCAGGGCCGCGGCCCCGACGAACAGTTCGTCTTCTTCGACGAGGCCTACCGGGCCGGCGCCCCCGTGTCCATGGTCACGCTCAACACCGTCGGCCCGACCCTGATGAAGTACGGGACCCAGGAGCAGAAGGACTACTTCCTGCCCCGGATCCTCAAGGGCGAGATCGTCTTCGCCATCGGCTACTCCGAGCCGGAAGCCGGCACCGACCTCGCCTCGCTGCGCACCAAGGCCGTCCGCGACGGCGACGACTGGGTGATCGACGGGCAGAAGATCTTCACCTCCAACGCCCAGAACGCGGACTGGATCTGGCTCGCCTGCCGCACCGATCCCGAGGCCCCCAAACACAAGGGCATCTCGATCATCCTCGTGCCCACCGACGACCCCGGCTTCTCCTGGACCCCCATCGAGACCGTCGGCGGGCTCACCACCACCTCGACGTACTACGACTCCATCCGCGTGCCCGCCGGCAACCTCGTCGGCCCCGAGCACGGCGGCTGGGGCCTGATCACCAACCAGCTCAACCACGAGCGCGTGGCCCTCGCCGCCATCGGCATGCAGGCCGAGGACTTCTACGAGAGCGCGCTCGGCCACGCCCGCACCCCCGACCCGGTCACCGGCGAGAGGCCCGCCGACCAGCCCTGGGTGCAGTCCCGGCTCGCCGAGGCACACGCACGACTGGCCGCCGTACGCCTCCTGAACTGGCGGCTCGTCCAGGACGTCGGAGCGGGCACCCTGGCCCCCGGCGACGCCAGCGGCGTGAAGTTCCTCGGCACCGAGTCCACCGTCGAGGTGTACCGGATGTGCCAGGAAGTGGTGGGCGAGGAAGCGCTCGTACGGGGCCCCGGGGCCTTCGCCGGCGGCGAGCTGGAGCGGATGAACCGGGCCGCGCAGATCAACACCTTCGGCGGCGGGGTCAGCGAGGTCCAGCGGGAGATCGTCGCCATGATGCGGCTCGGCATGAAGGGGAGGAAGCGATGACGGCGCAGGCGGACGGCACGGACGGGGAGGCAGCCCGGTTCCACACGCTGCTGGCGGCCTTCGAAGGGCAGCCGGCCGCCACCGCGGGCCGGGGCAAGGACCCGGTCAACGAGCCGATGATCCGCCACTGGTGCGAGGCGATGGGCGATGCCAACCCGGCCTACACCGGCCCGGACGCCATCGCTCCGCCCACCATGCTCCAGGCCTGGACGATGGGCGGGCTCTCCGGCCACGCGGACCGCTCCTCCTCCTACGACGACCTCTTCGCCCTCCTCGACGGCGCCGGCTTCACCTCCGTCGTCGCCACCGACTGCGAGCAGGAGTACCTGCGGCCGCTGCGCCCCGGAGACACCATCGGTTTCGACGCCGTCATCGAGTCCGTGTCCCCGCGCAAGACGACCAAGCTGGGCACCGGCCACTTCGTGACCACCCGCATGGACGTCCGCGCCGACGGGGAGCTCGCGGGCACCCACCGGTTCCGGATCCTCAAGTACGCGCCCGCCGCCAGGCCGGCGAAGAAGGCCCCGGCGCAGCGCCCCCGACCGGTGGTCAACCGCGACAACCAGGGGTTCTGGGACGGGGTCCGCGAGCACCGGCTCCTCATCCAGCGCTGCACCTCCTGCGCGGCCCTCCGCTTCCCCTGGCTGCCCGGCTGCAACGCCTGCGCGAGCCCGGACTGGGACACCGTGGAGGCCTCCGGCTCCGGCACGGTCTTCTCGTACGTCGTCATGCACCACCCGCCCTTCCCGGCCTTCGACCCTCCCTACGCGGTCGCGCTCGTCGAGCTCGCCGAGGGCGTCCGGATGATCAGCAACATCACCGGCGTCCCGTACGACAAGGTGCGCATCGGCATGCCCGTCCAGCTGGAGTTCCTGCGCGTCGACGACGGCCTCGAACTCCCCGTCTTCCGCGGGAGTGAAGGCTGATGGACTTCCACCCCACCGAGGAGCAGGCCGCCGCGGCCGGCCTCGCCGCCCGGATATTCGGCGACCTCGCCACCCACGAACGCCTCGGAGCCGCCGGCACCGGCAGCGACGCCGAGCTCTGGAAGGCCCTTACCGCGGCCGGAATGACCGCCGCCGTCGAGGAGATCGGCCTGCTCGGGCTGGTCCTGCTCCTGGAGGAGCAGGGCCGCACCACCGCGCAGGTCCCGTACGCCGCCACCTGCGCGTACGGGATCCTCCCGGTGGCCGCGCACGGCAGCGCCGAACAGCGCGCCCGCCTGCTGCCCGCCCTCGGCACCGGCGAGGCGGTCGCCACCGGGGCCTTCCCGGCGCGCGGCCGGATCACCGCCGAGGCCGGCCGGCTCACCGGAACCGCCCCCGCCGTGCCCTGGCTGCGCGACGCCACCCACGTCCTGGTCCCCGACGCGGACCGGGCCCTGTGGCTCGTACGGACCGACGCGCCCGGCGTGCGCACCTCCCCGGTGGAGACCACCGCCCCCTGGGCCGCGGGCCGGCTGACGCTGACCGGCGCCGAGGGCGAACGACTCGGGGACGAGGGCGCCTACGAAGCCACGCTCGCCGCCGCCCGGACCGCCTTCGCCGGACTCCAGGCGGGCGTCTGCGCGGGCTCGCTCGCCAGGGCGGTGGAGTACACCTCCACCCGCGAGCAGTTCGGCCGGCCGCTCTCCACGAACCAGGCGGTCCTGCTGCGCGCGGCCGACGCCTACATGGACACCGAGGCGATCCGGGTCACCGCGTACGAGGCGGCCTGGCGCATCGACCAGGGCCTGCCGGTGCGCGAACACGCGCTGACGGCGGCCTGGTGGGCCTCGGAGGCGGGCAAGCGCGTCGTGCACGCGGGCCAGCACCTGCACGGCGGCATGGGCGCCGACCTGGACCACCCCGTCCACCGGCACTTCCTCTGGGGGCGCCAGCTGGACGCGTACCTGGGCTGCGGCAGCGAGCTGCTGGCCGAACTGGGCGCCGTGCTGGCGCAGGAGGGCTGAGCCATGGGAACCGTCGCCATGAGAGTCGGCGAGGAACTGCCGCCGCTGGAGGTCCCGGTCACCCGCACCCTGATCGTCTCGGGGGCGATCGCCTCCCGCGACTACCAGGACGTGCACCACGACGCGGCGCTCGCCCGGGAGAAGGGGTCTCCGGACATCTTCATGAACATCCTGACCACGAACGGCCTGGTCGGGCGGTACGTCACAGACCACCTCGGGCCGCACGCCGTCCTGCGCAAGGTGGCCATCCGCCTCGGCGCCCCGAACTACCCGGGCGACACGATGACCCTCACCGGCACCGTCACCGCCGTCTCGGAGAACACCGTCGAGATCCGCGTCTTCGGTGCCAACGGCATCGGGCAGCACGTGTCGGGGACCGTCATCGCGGAGGTGCCGGCATGAGCGTCCGCACCCGCGACGGGCTCGGCGGCCGGGCCGCCATCGCCGGCATCGGCGCGACCGAGTTCTCCAAGGACTCCGGGCGCAGCGAGCTCAAGCTCGCCGTCGAGGCCGTGCACACCGCCCTCGAGGACGCCGGGCTCACCCCCGCCGACGTCGACGGCATGGTCACCTTCACCATGGACACCAGCCCCGAGATCACCGTCGCGCAGGCGGCCGGCATCGGGGAGCTGTCCTTCTTCTCCCGCATCCACTACGGCGGCGGTGCGGCCTGCGCCACCGTGCAGCAGGCCGCCCTCGCCGTCGCCACCGGGGTCGCGGAGGTCGTGGTCTGCTACCGCGCCTTCAACGAGCGCTCCGGACGCCGCTTCGGCTCCGGCGTCCAGCAGCGCGAGCCCTCGGCGGAGGGCGCGGCGCTCGGCTGGTCCCTGCCCTGGGGACTGCTGACCCCCGCCTCCTGGGTGGCCATGACCGCGCAGCGCTACCTGCACGCCTACAACCTCACCCCCGAGGCCTTCGGGCACGTCGCGGTCACCGACCGCCGGCACGCCGCGAACAACCCCGCCGCGTATTTCCACGGCAAGCCCATCACCCTCGCCGACCACGCCGCGTCCCGCTGGATCGTGGAGCCGCTGCGGCTGCTGGACTGCTGCCAGGAGACCGACGGCGGCCAGGCCATCGTCGTCACCACACCCGAGCGGGCCCGGGACCTGCGGCACGCGCCCGCCGTGATCACCGCGGCCGCGCAGGGCGCGGGGCGCCGCCAGGAGGGCATGACCTCCTTCTACCGGGACGACCTCACCGGGCTGCCGGAGATGGACGTGGTCGCGCGCCAGCTGTGGCGCACCAGCGGGCTGCGGCCCTCGGACATCGACGTCGGCATCCTCTACGACCACTTCACCCCCTTCGTACTGATGCAGCTGGAGGAGTTCGGCTTCTGCGGGCCGGGCGAGGCCGCCGACTTCGTGGCCGCGGACGCGCTGCCGATCAACACCCACGGGGGCCAGCTCGGGGAGGCGTACCTGCACGGCATGAACGGCATCGCCGAGGCCGTCCGCCAGCTGCGCGGCACCTCCGTCAACCAGGTCGCGGGGGCGGAGCACGTACTCGTCACGGCCGGGACCGGGGTGCCGACCTCCGGGCTGATCCTCGGAGCGGACGGCTGAGCGAGTTCAGGGGCATTTCGTGCCGGTTGGGGCCCGCCTCCTCCACCTTCAGGAGGTGGGGCTCTCCCCACTCCTACAACCTGAGACGGACCCGCCTTCGGCACTTGCGGCCGATCCCGGGAGGGGCGGGCGCTCCTAGCGTGGACACATGACCACGCCTGTGTGCACGCTCGCCTCGAACCCGACGCCGTACCCGTCGTTCTCGGCGTACGTCCGGACCCGCGGCACGGTCCTGATGCGCACGGCGCGCTCCCTCACCGCCAACCCGTGCGACGCCGAGGACCTGCTCCAGACGGCCCTGGCCAAGACGTACATGGCCTGGGACCGCATCGAGGACCACCGCGCGCTGGACGGCTACGTCCGGCGGGCCCTGGTCAACACCCGCACCTCCCAGTGGCGCAAGCGCAAGGTGGACGAGTTCTGCTGCGACGAGCTCCCGGAGACCGAGGAGGCCCCGGCCGCCGACCCCGCGGAGGCGCAGGCCCTGCGCGACGCGATGTGGCGCGCGGTGACGCGACTGCCCGACCGGCAGCGGGCCATGGTGGTGCTGCGCTACTACGAGGACCTGAGCGAGGTGCAGACCGCCGAGCTGCTGGGGGTCTCCGTCGGCACGGTCAAGAGCGCCGTCTCCCGCGCGCTGGTCAAGCTCCGCGAGGACCCGGAACTCACGCCGGTCCGCTGACCGCGGCGCGCCGCTCTCCGCGATGGCGATGTTTCACGTGAAACATCGGGGCGCGCGGGGCCGGCGGTCTTCCCCGCGTACGGACAACCCACCCATCAGGAGCGTCATTGAACATCGACCTCGCCGTGATCTACACCGAGCGTCTCGAGGCCTGCCGCGACTTCTACGGGGGCCTCGGCCTCACCCTGGTTCCAGAGCAGCACGGCAGCGGGCCGGCGCACTACGCGGCGACCCTGGCCGACGGCGGTGTGCTGGAGCTGTACCCGGCCGGCAAGCGCCCGGCGACGGGCTACCTGCGCCTCGGCCTCACCGCGTCCGGACCGGTCGGCGAGCTGCCTCCGGGCCGCCATACCCTGACCGACCCGGACGGCCGGACCGTCGTCCTGACCGCCCCGGGCGGGCCCACCGGGCACGACCCGTCGCCGGCCCCGAAGAAAGCTACCGAGACGTAGTGACATACCGCATGGTACGTGCGCAGAATTCTCCCACCGTCGCGACGAGTGACAGCGCCCACCGGGAGGACGCCCGTGCTCAGCACCATGCAAGATGTGCCGCTCATCATCAGCCGGATCCTGGAGCATGGCCGGAGGATCCACGGCAAGTCGACCGTGACGACGTGGACCGGCGAGGCGGAGCCGCACCGCCGGACGTTCGCCGACATCGGCGATCGCGCAGCACAGCTCGCCAACGCCCTGCACGACGACCTGGGCGTCGAGCCCGGAGACGTCGTGGCGACACTGATGTGGAACAACGCCGAGCACGTCGAGGCGTACTTCGCGCTCCCCTCCATGGGCGCGGTCCTGCACACCCTCAACCTGAGGCTCCCGCCCGAGCAGCTGGTCTTCATCGTCAACCACGCGGCCGACCGCGTCGTGCTGGCCAACGGCACCCTGCTGCCCCTCCTCGCGCCGCTGCTGCCGCACCTGCCGACCGTCGAGCACGTCGTCGTCTCCGGCATCGGGGACCGCTCCGTGCTCGACGGCCTGAACGTCCGCGTGCACGACTACGAGGAGCTCATCGCGGGCCGCTCGACCAGCTACGACTGGCCCGAGCTGGACGAGCGCCGGGCGGCGGCGATGTGCTACACCTCCGGCACCACCGGGGACCCCAAGGGCGTCGTCTACTCGCACCGCTCGATCTACCTGCACTCCATGCAGGTCAACATGGCCGAGTCGATGGGGCTGAACGACCGGGACACCACCCTGGTCGTGGTCCCGCAGTTCCACGTGAACGCCTGGGGCCTGCCGCACGCCACCTTCATGACCGGCATCAACATGCTGATGCCGGACCGCTTCCTCCAGCCCGCCCCGCTCGCCGAGATGATCGAGCGGGAGAAGCCCAGCCACGCGGCGGCCGTCCCCACCATCTGGCAGGGCCTGCTCGCCGAGGTCACCGCCAACCCGCGGGACCTGACCTCGATGAAGCAGGTCACCATCGGCGGCTCGGCCTGTCCGCCCGCCCTGATGGAGGCCTACGACAGGCTCGGTGTCCGCCTCTGCCACGCGTGGGGCATGACCGAGACCTCCCCGCTCGGCACGATGGCGCACCCCCCGGCCGCCCTGAGCGCCGAGGAGCAGTGGCCGTACCGGCTCACCCAGGGCCGTTTCCCGGCCGGCGTCGAGGCCCGCCTGGTCGGACCCGGCGGTGACCGGCTGCCCTGGGACGGCGAGTCGGCGGGCGAGCTGGAGGTGCGCGGCAACTGGATCGCCGGCTCCTACTACGGGGGCGCGACCGGTGAGTCCTTCCGTCCCGAGGACAAGTTCGCCGCGGACGGCTGGCTCAAGACCGGGGACGTCGGCGTCATCAGCCCCGACGGCTTCCTCACCCTCACCGACCGGGCCAAGGACGTCATCAAGTCCGGCGGCGAGTGGATCTCCAGCGTGGAGCTGGAGAACGCCCTGATGGCACACCCCGAGGTGGCGGAGGCCGCCGTGGTCGCCGTTCCCGACGACAAGTGGGGCGAGCGCCCGCTGGCCACCGTCGTGCTCAAGGCGGGCGCGAGCGTGGACTACGCGGGGCTGCGCGAGTTCCTGAGCCAGTCGATCGCCAAGTGGCAGCTGCCGGAGCGCTGGACGGTCATCGCCGAGGTGCCGAAGACCAGCGTCGGCAAGTTCGACAAGAAGGTGATCCGCAGGCAGTACGCGGACGGCGAGCTGGAAGTCACCACGCTCGACTGACCCGCGTCACCCCTTGGTGAGCCACGGCCGCAGCAGCTTGCTGACGGTGGGCATGGCCACGTACGTCATCAGGGTGCTGAACACGACGGCGAAGGCGGCCGTGCGCAGCACGAAGTGCAGATCGACCAGGTACGGCCCGAGCACCGCGTTGCCGAGGAGCGAGATCGGGAAGATGGCCAGCCCCGAGCTGATCGCCATCTTCCACCGCGGCGGCGCGGGCCGGGTCGTACCCGGCTTGGCGAACCAGGTCTCCATGCCGTGCAGTTCCCGGCGGGCTATCTCCGTGTGGTGGTGGCCGAGGCAGTTGGAGAACCACTGGGCCCGCTCGGGCGAGTCCTGCCAGCGCTGGAACGCCGCCTGGTTGCGGAAGCGGTGGACCAGGAACCACGGCCCGCCCTCGGTCGCAGGGCGGAACAGCCCGTACCCGAGGTGGTCGGGGAAGCTCGCGGCCGTTTCCAGGATGCCGTGGGCCCAGGCCTCGAAGGTCTCCTCGTGCCCGGGCTCCACCTGCCGGGCGATGAGCAGGTTCACCTCCCCGTTGTCGGCGGGGACGCTGTGCTCGGTCGTGTCGATGATGGCCATCGTGCCAGGATGACTAGTTGGTGCCGATCTTGGCCAGTAGGTCCACGATGCGACCCTGGACGTCCGTCGTGGTGGCCCGCTCGGCGAGGAAGAGCACGCTCTCCCCGGAAGCCAGCTTCGGGAGCTCCGCCGGATCGATGCCGGTCGCCGTGTAGACGACCAGCGGGGTGTGGTTCAACTGCCCGTTGGCGCGCAGCCAGTCCACGATCCCGGCCCGGCGGCGGCGTACCTGCATCAGGTCCATGACGACCAGGTTGGGGCGCATCCGCGTCGCCATTTCCACCGCGTCGGTGTCGGCGCCGGCCCGGGCGACCTGGAGGCCGCGCCGCTCCAGGGCGGCGGTGAGGGCCGTCGCGATCTCGTCGCGCTCCTCGATCAGCAGGACCCGGGAGGGGTGCTGCTCGCTGTCCCGCGGCGCCAGCGCCTTGAGCAGGACGGCCGGATCGGCGCCGTACGCGGCCTCGCGCGTGGCGTGCCCCAGCCCGGCCGTGACCAGCACGGGCACCTCGGCGGCCACCGCCGCCTGGCGCAGGGACTGCAGGGCGGTGCGGGTGATCGGCCCGGTCAGCGGGTCCACGAACAGCGCGGCGGGGAACGCGGCGATCTGCGCGTCCACCTCCTCGCGGGAGTGCACGATCACCGGGCGGTAGCCGCGGTCGCTGAGCGCCTGCTGCGTCTGCACGTCCGGCGCGGGCCACACCAGGAGGCGGCGCGGGTTGTCCAGGGGCTCCGGGGGGAGCTCGTCGTCCACCGGTACGGGCACGGGCCGGTTGACCACCTCGACGGCCCCGCCCGGGCCGTCCAGCGGCTCGGGACCCTCGTCGGCGCCCGCCTCGGGGGCTCCTATGGCGAAGGCCCGCCCCTGCGGCGCCGGCTCGGCGAGCCGGCGCCGGCGCCCGGAACCCGAGCCGCCGCCGGCAGGGTCGACGGAGATGCCCTGGCCGAGGGTGCCGAGGGCGCGCACGTCCACCGCCTGCGCGGTCTCCACGGGGGTGTCCTGCGGTTGCCGCGCCCCGGGGAGCGCGACCTGGCCCGACTCGTCGTCCTCGGGAGCGGTCCGGGCCGCCGGAACCGGCCACGCGGGGGCGCCGGTGGCCAGCGCACGCCGCCGTCCGGTCGGGGGTACGGGTTCCTCCGCGCCCGCGGCGGCCTGCGCGGCCGGGGCTTCGGCCTCGCCGGAGGGCGCGCCCAGCACCCGGCGCCCGCGCCGCCCGCCCGGGGCCTCCGCGTCGGCCTCGGCGGGCGCGACGGCCGGACCGGCCATCGCGGGGGCCGGCGTGGGGCCGGCGGGCAGCGCGAAGCCGCCCTCGGGAGCGATGGGCCGGGCGGGAGCGGGCGTCGGCCCGAGCCCGGTCGCGGGCACGGGCCCGCCGGGCTGCGCCGGAGCCAGCGCACGCCGCCGCCCGGCGGGGTGCTCGGTCACGGGAACGGCGGGCAGCGCGGGCAGCCCGGTCCCCTGCGGCGGCACGGCCTGCCCGGGGGCACCGGGGGCACCGGGAGCGCCGGGAGCAAGGGGGGCACCCGGGCCACGCTGGGCCCCCGTGCCGCCGGGGCCGCCCCGGCCCTCCAGCGCGGCCGGGCCGCCGGTGGTGTCGGCCTCGCCGCTGCCGTCGCCGGCCCGGCCGCGCCTGCGGCCGGTGCCCAGTCCCGCCGGGTTGACCGGGGACTGCGCGAGCTCCGGAACCGCTGCGGGGGCGGGGGCGGCGGCCTCTCCCGCGCGCCGCCGCCCGGACGGCAGCGCCAGCGCGCCCCCGCCCTGGTCGCCCCGTGCGTCCGCCGCCGGGCCGCCCGCTGCCTCGTCTTCCAGGAAGGCGTCCACGCCGCGTCGGCCCCGGCGCCCGCCGGAGACCTTCCCGGGGGCCGCGTCCCCGGCCGCCCCGGCGCCGTCCGCGGCAGGTCCGGCCGCGGGCGCCTCGGCCGGCTCCGGCAGGGTCACCGTCCCGGCTCCCGCGCCCAGCGGCAGCTCCAGCACGTACGCCCCGCCGGGCGCGCCCGGCACCTCCACGGTCTGGAGCACGCCTCCGTGCGCGGCGACGATGCCCCGCACGATCGGCTCGTGGACGGGGTTCCCGCCCTCGTACGGCCCGCGCACCTCGATCCGTACGACATCACCGCGCTGCGCGGCGGCCACCACGATCGTCGAGTCGCTGTACCCGCTGCCCTGGCGGGTCTTGCCGGTGGCGTCCACCCCGGCGACGTCCGCGACCAGGTGGGCGAGCGCGGTCGCGACCCGCTCGGCGTCAACCTCGGCCTCGATGGTCGGAGCGTGGACGGCGAACTGTGCGCGGCCCGGCCCGATCAGCTCGACCGCGCCGTCGACGCCGGCCGTGACGACGCCGTTGATCAGCACCTTCTTCTTGCGGAGCTTGTCGCCGCCGGAATCCAGCCGCTGGAAGCCGAGCACGTTGTCCACGAGCGTGGTCATCCGCGAGTACCCGGCGGCCAGGTGGTGCAGCAGCTGGTTCGCCTCGGGCCAGAGCTGTCCCGCATCGTCGGCGGCGAGCGTGGCCAGCTCCCCGCGGAGCTCGTCCAGCGGGCCGCGCAGGGAATCCCCGAGGACGGCCAGCAGCTGCGCGTGGCGCGCGGCGAGGGCGTCGTAGGGCCGCCGGTCGGTGAAGGTCATGACGGCGCCGACGAGCTGCTCCCCGTCCCGTACGGGCGACGTCGTCAGGTCGACGGCGACCGGCTGGCCGGCCTTGTTCCACAGCACCTGCCCGCGCACGCGGTGCTTGCGGCCGCTGCGCAGGGTGTCGGCGAGCGGGGACTCGTCGAAGGGGAACGGCGTGCCGTCGGCGCGCGAGTGCTGGACCAGGCCGTGCAGTTCGCGGTTGCCGAGGTCGGTGGCCCGGTAGCCGAGGATCTGGGCGGCGGCCGGATTGACCAGCACCACCCGCCCGTCGGTGTCGGTGCCGACGACGCCCTCGGCGGCCGCGCGCAGGATCATCTCGGTCTGCCGCTGGGAGCGGGCCAGCTCCGCCTCGGTGTCCACGGTCTGGGAGAGGTCCCGTACGACGAGCATCAGCAGCTCGTCCCCGGTGTAGCCGGGCTGCGGCTCGCGGTAGGCGTCGCGGCCGTCGAGATGGGCCGCGGTGACCTCGACGGGGAACTCGCTCCCGTCGGTACGGCGCGCGATCATCCGTTTCGGTGCGGCCCGGCCGCCGTCGTCCTCACCGGGCCGGCGCATGGAGCCGGGGATCAGTTTGGAGTCGAACTCGGGCAGGAGGTCGAGCACACCCCGGCCGACGAGCCCGGTTCCGGGGCTCTCCATCACCTCGAGGGCGATCGAATTGGCGTTGACGACCGTGCCGTTGGCGTTGACGAGCAACAGCGCGTCGGGAAGAGCGTCGAGTATTGCTGCGAGGCGAGCAGCGCCTCGGGATGGCCTGCTGCTCACGACGAGCTTCCTCCCTGACCACAACTACCGGCATGTCACGGGAGGAGTCTAAGGCCACAGCCCCGCGGCGGGATGGCCGAAGTCTGGTGCATATCGCTCGCCCCGCGCATCCTCCCAGGTCAGGAACGCCCACTCGGAAGCAGAGGTTCCAACTCGTCCCAACGGCTGATTTCGCAGCCGTCCGTCCGCCGGAAGGTCGCGTCCACTTTGTGCCCCTGCCAGGTCCCGGTGATCCGGGCCGTGGCCGGGCCCCCGTACTTCATGGTGCAGATCTGCCGCTTGGAGACCGGGGCGAAGGGATCCCTGCCCTCGGCGGCGAGCTTGCCGAGCTTCGCGCAGGCCTGCTCCCTCCAGGGGTGGTCACCGCCGACGGGGTCGCATTCGAGCAGGTACTCCCGGTCCAGCCGGCGGTTGCCGGTGTCGGCCATGGCGATGGTGAGGCGGTCGGGGCCGGCCAGCAGCCGCCCTAGGGGCAGCGGCGGCAGTGGTCCGGCGGCCGAGGCGGCCAGGGCGGAGGTGACGGCGAAGGCGGCGAGACGCAGCATGGGGCACTCCAGGTCGTCCGTACGTCGTACGCCTGACCAACGACCGGGGCGCGCCTACGTTGCGTGCGGACACCTCGTTCCGACGCCTCGTTCCGACGCCTCGTGCCGCGTGCTCTTAAGCCTTTGCCCTTCGGCCGCCCGTCCTAGTACCGTGGGAGCGGATTGGTGAGGGGCCCTGCGCCTGTGTCATCATCTGCACGCACCCTCGTACGCGGGGGTGTGCTGGAGGCGTCGCCTAGTCCGGTCTATGGCGCCGCACTGCTAATGCGGTTTGGGGCTTACACCCCATCGAGGGTTCAAATCCCTCCGCCTCCGCACCTCATCGAAGCCCCGGTCCTGACGGACCGGGGCTTCGATGCGTTCCGGCCCGATCCCATCCGCTGCTCCGGCCCGCCCCGCCCCACCGTCGCACCGCCACATCCGGACGATCTCCATCCAGCCCGTTTCCGCAGGTCAGAGGTGGTTTGGCTAATGGATTTCGCGTCCCGGCGAGGTCCATGTATTGTTGTTCTCGCAAGGCCAACGGGGCGAAAAACCCCGGGAAGCCCAAGCACTCGTAGCTTAACGGATAGAGCATCTGACTACGGATCAGAAGGTTGCAGGTTCGAATCCTGCCGAGTGCACAGCAGGCCAGAGGCCCCGGACGGAAGTCCGGGGCCTCTGTCGTATGTCCGCGGGTGACGTGCCCGGGCTCGGGGGGGCGAGGGTGAACGACGTTGGTGGGCGGTCCGGGTGGCAGCCGCAGCCGTGGCCGCTGGATGAGCGGGAGTGGCAGAAGCCGCCGATGTCGGGCTCGACCAAGCGCGGGATCGGCTGCGGGATCGGGGTTCTCGCCATGGTTCTGGCGCCGGTGGCATTGGTGGGCATGGTCTTGGCCGGCCGCGCCACGGCCCCGGGGCCACCGGAGGGGGAGCCGCTCGTGCTCGCCAAGGAACTGGTGGCGGGGAGCTGGAGCGACGCGGCGGGCGGCACGCTGGAGCTGGGGGCCGACGGCAGGTTCTGGGCTGCGGCTGTCTGCGGTGACTTCTCGGACCCCACCGCGAGCGGGCCGGGCGGCTCCTTCTCCTCCCGGGACCTGACGTGGACGGGGGCGGGATCGTGGAGCGTGTACGACTCATCCGCCGGGCGAAAGGGCGTGACCGAGGTGACCGTCAGGCTCGACCCCGGCAAGACGCGGGGCCAGTACGAAGCCCGGGGAAGCGCGGAGGCTCCCGTCTTGTGGGCGTACGTCGGTGATCCCGACGACGGCAGGGTCTGCGTGCTGAAGAAGCGGCACTGAGGGGTCCGTGCGGCCGGCCGGACGGATGGCTCTGGAGGGGGATGCGGGTTACGGGGTGCGCCGGGTACGGTCTTGTTGATCATTCAAAGCTCGAATTGGGGGGTCCTCATGGGACTGTTCGGAAACGCGCACGCGGTCGACCCGGCGTCGGCGCAGCAGGAGTTCGCGCGGCTGCTGGGGCAGGGGGAGCAGGTGCACGCCGCCTACCTGCTGGTTCGGGACACGATCCTGTTCACCGATCGGCGGCTGGTGCTCGTCGACAAGCAGGGCATCACGGGTAAGAAGGTGGAGTACCACTCCATCCCCTACCGGAGCATCACGCACTTCGCGGTGGAGACGGCCGGCACCTTCGATCTCGACGCCGAGCTGAAGATCTGGATATCCGGCAGCCCGGCGCCGGTCGAGAAGACGTTCACCAAGGGCGTCGACATCTACGAGGTCCAGGCGATCCTGACGCAGTTCGTCGCCCGGTAACCAGCCCTTACAGGACCCGCGGGAGGCCGGTCACGGACATCACCATCGAGTAGAGCGAGGTGGTGGCCGTGATGAAGACGCGGTTCCTCTTGGGACCTCCGAAGGTGAGGTTCGAGACCGGCTCTGGGACGCGGACGCGCCCGATCAGGGTGCCGTCGGCGGCGTAGCAGCGGATGCCGTCTTCCATCGCCGCCGCCCAGAGCCGGCCCTCGTCGTCGAAGCGGATGTTGTCGACCCGCGGGCAGGCGGCGAAGATCCGGTCGTCGGTCAGGGTGCCGTCGGCGGCGACCTTGAAGGCCCGGATGTGGCCGGCCCGGGTGTCGGCGGCGTAGAGCTCGCTCTCGTCCGGGGAGAAGACGAGGCCGTTGGGGCCGAGGAAGCCGTCGGCGACGAGGCGGACGGACCCGGTCACGGGGTCCGCGCGGTAGAGGTTGCAGGCGCCGATCTCGCTCGGTGCCCGGTGGCCCTCGTAGTCATTGGTGATGCCGAAGTCCGGGTCGGAGAACCAGACGGACCCGTCCGAGCGGACGACCGAGTCGTTGGGGCTGTTGAGCCGCTTGCCCTCGTAGCGGTCGGCGATGACGGTGAGGCTGCCGTCCGGTTCGGTGCGGGTGACGCGGCGGTTGCCCTGCTCGCAGGTGATCAGGCGCCCCTCGCGGTCGAGGGTGTTGCCGTTCGAGTGGCCGGCCGGGGAGCGGAAGACGGAGACGGCGCCGGTGGCCTCGTCCCAGCGCAGCATCCGGTCGTTCGGGATGTCGCTCCACACCAGCTGCCGCCAGGCCGGCAGGTACAGCGGGCCTTCGGCCCAGCGGCAGTCGTCGTAGAGCCGCTCCAGTCGCGCGTCGCCGTTGGCGCAGCGGCCGGTCTGGAAGCGGTCGTCCAGGATCTCGTACAAGGTGAGGTCGGCTATGGCAGACACTATTCCCCCTGAAAAGAGTGTTGCCGAATTCTGTTCGGCGCGATGTCGAGATTGCAGGATCCGGTACCGTCTTCGCAAGGGCTGACGGAGCCCACGAGGAGAAGATCGCGTGGACGACATCGACCGGGCGCTCGTCCTGCGCCTGCAGCAGGACGCGGGGCAGTCGTACGCCGCTCTCGGCACGGCGGTCGGGCTGTCGGCGGGGGCGACGCACGAGCGGGTGCGCAAACTGCGCGAGCGCGGGGTGATCCGGCGGACCACCATCGACGTCGACCCGGCCGCGGTGGGCAGCGGGGTGCTCGCCTACGTGATGGTCGACTCCACCGCGTGGATGGGTGAGTCCGCCCCGGACTTCGCCGCGATCCCCGAGATCCAGGAGGCGCACATCATCGCGGGCAGCGCCTCGGTCCTGGTCAAGGTGCGCACGGCGTCGACCGAGGGGTTGCAGGACGTGCTGCGGCGTCTCTACGGCATCGAGGGGGTCAGCGGTACGCACGCCACCGTGGTCCTGGAGACCTTCTTCGAGCGGCCGCTCCCGCTGTGACCTGGTGGTGCACCGGGATCCGGTGGAGCAACGGCCGGCCGGCCATCGGGTGGTACGGGGAGGGGCGCGGCGAGCGGGTGAGCGGGCTCGTCTACGGGCAGCGGCTGGCCTTCGCCGCACGCGGAGACCGGCACTGCCTCGGGGTGCGGCGGGCCGCGAAGCGGACGGCCTGCCCGACCGCCGCCACCGTGCCCGGGCGGTCGGGGAGCGCGCAGTGCCCCGAGTGCGCGCGCCTCGACCGGTCGTTCTCCGTGGCGGCCGACACCAATGCGGCCGACCCGCGTACCTACCGGGTCTACCTGGCCTGGTTCGGGCCCGGTCTGGTCAAGGTGGGCATCACCGCCGAGGAGCGGGGATCGGCCCGGCTGCTGGAGCAGGGGGCGGTGACCTGGGCCTGGCTGGGACGGGGGCCGCTGATGGCGGCCCGGCGCACCGAGGAGCTGCTGAGGGCGGCGCTCGGGGTGCCCGACCGGATCGCGTACGCGCGGAAGCGGGGGGTTCGGGCGCATCTGCCTCCGGCGCCCGAGCGGGCGTTGGAGGTCGCCGAGTTGCACCGCCGGGCGGTGGCGCTGGCGGGGTGGCCGGATTCGCTGGAGCGGGTGGAGTGCGAAGTCGCGGACCACGCCGGGGTGTTCGGGCTGGACGAGTGGACCGGGCTGCCCGCGCCGGATCGGGTCGTTACGGCGATGGTGCCCGGCGGGGCGGTCGTGGGGAGGCTGGTGGGCGCTGCCGGGCCCGATCTGCACCTCGCGGACGGGCTCGTGGTGGACACCCGGCTGCTGGCCGGCTGGGAGCTCGTCGCCCCGGAGGCCGGGGCAGGGGGCGTGGTGCCCGTGGCGGAGATTCCGGCCGGCGGGCAGGGCGGGTTGTTCTGAGGGTCCTGCCGGGGCGCGGGCGGCTTGGTCAAAACTTGGATCCCTTTGGGCTGGCGGGGGCGATTGCGGTGGACATGCCGGGGGAGCTCCGCCGAGGGTGGTGGACATGAGCATTCAGCCGGTACCGGCCTTCGAACCTCCTTACGTCATGGCCGTCTTCAGCAATGTCCGCACCGACGACGACAGCGGATACCCGGAGACCCTCGCCCGGATGACCGAGATCGTCCGGGCCAATCCGGGCTTCCTCGGCTACGAGTCCGCGCGTACGCCGGGAGGGCTCGGGATCACCGTGGCGTACTTCCGGGACCACGAGTCGCTGGCCGTCTGGCGCCAGGACCTGGAGCATCAGGCGGCCATGAAGCAGGGCCGCGCCGACTGGTACGAGAGCTACACCCTGCACGTCGCGACCGTCGAGCGGAGCCACGGCTTTGACCGCGACGCCTGAGGCGGTCCGGGCGTTCCGGGAGCGCCTCGGGCTGCCCGGACTGGTCGACGTCCACACCCACTTCATGCCCGAGCGGGTCCTGGACAAGGTGTGGGACTACTTCGACGCGGTCGGCCCGCTGACCGGCGTCGAGTGGCCCATCACCTACCGGCACGAGGAGGAGCAGCGGGTCGCGCTGCTGCGGGAGTTCGGGGTCCGCGCCTTCACGGCCATGCTGTACCCGCACAAGCCGGCGATGGCCGCCTGGCTCAACTCCTGGGCCGCCGATTTCGCCGCCCGGACCCCCGACTGCCTGCACACCGCGACCTTCTTCCCGGAGGAGGGCGTGGCCTCCTACGTCCGTCAGGCCGTCGAAGCCGGGGCGCGGGTCTTCAAGGCGCACCTCCAGGTCGGCGGATACGACCCGAACGACGACCGGCTGGAGCCGGTGTGGGGGCTGCTGGCCGAGGCCGGGATCCCGATCGTGGTCCACTGCGGCTCGGGGCCCGTCCCCGGCAAGCACACCGGACCCGAGCCGGTCGCCCGGCTGCTGGCCCGGCACCCGAGGCTGCCGCTGATCGTCGCGCACATGGGCATGCCCGAGTACGCCGACTTCCTCGACCTCGCCGACCGGTACGCCGAGGTGCGCCTGGACACCACCATGGCCTTCACGGACTTCTCGGAGCGGCTGCACGCCTTCCCGGCCGGTGACCTGGGCCGGCTGGCGGACCTCGGCGACCGGATCCTGCTCGGCACCGACTTCCCGAACATCCCCTACCCCTACGAGCACCAGCTCCTCGCGCTCGAACGGCTCGGGCTGGGCGACGACTGGCTGCGGGCGGTGTGCCACGACAATGCCGCCCGGCTGTTCCGCCTCGACCCCTGATCCGTTTCTCAGGAGATTCACAGGAAGGGACAAGGGCGCTCTCAGAGGCCCGGGACAACGTGGTCACATGACTGCGACGACCACCTCCCACGCGTCCATGTCCACCGGCAACGCGACGGCCCTGGTGCGGCCCGACGGCGGGCCCTGCCGGGTCCTCGTCGTCGACGACGAGGCCTCGCTCTCGGAGCTGCTGTCGATGGCCCTGCGCTACGAGGGCTGCGAGGTCCGCAGCGCCGGCGACGGGGCGGGGGCGGTGCGGGCGGCGAAGGAGTTCCGCCCCGACGTGGTGGTCCTCGACATCATGCTCCCCGACATGGACGGGCTCGCCGTCCTCGGCCGGCTGCGCCGGGAGATCCCCCAGCTCCCCGTGCTGTTCCTGACCGCCAAGGACTCCGTCGAGGACCGCATCGCCGGTCTCACGGCGGGCGGCGACGACTACGTCACCAAGCCCTTCAGCCTGGAGGAGGTCGTGGCCCGGCTGCGCGGGCTCGTCCGGCGCTCCGGCGCGGCGCAGGCGGCGCGCGGCGGCTCCGTCCTGACCGTCGGTGACCTGCGGCTCGACGAGGACAGCCACGAAGTGGTGCGGGACGGGCGGGACATCCACCTGACCGCCACCGAGTTCGAGCTGCTGCGCTACCTGATGCGCAACCCGCGCCGGGTGCTGAGCAAGGCGCAGATCCTGGACCGCGTGTGGTCGTACGACTTCGGCGGCCAGGCCAACGTGGTCGAGCTGTACATCTCCTACCTGCGCCGGAAGCTGGAGAGCGGGCCGGGGCTCGCGCCGATGATCCACACCCGGCGGGGTGCCGGTTACCTGATCAAGCCGGCCGAGTAGTGGCCGTCCGTCCGAAGAAGCGGCCGCGCCGTCGGCGGCCCTGGTCGCTGCGGACCCGGCTGGTCGTCTCCGCCGTGGTGCTGATCGCCGTGGTGGGCACGGCCATCGGGACGGTCACCACCCTCGCGCTGCGTTCGTACCTGGTCGGCAAGGTCGACCAGCAGCTGCGGATCTCCGTCGACATGGCCACGCGTCCCGGGCCGGCGAACGCGATCAGGGACGGGAGGTCCGTGGTCAGCGGCCCCGGTACCCCGCTGGGCGCCGTCGGCTTCCGCGTCGACTCCGACGGCAAGGTGTTCGACGCCGACCGGAGCGTGCGCCGCGAAGACCCCCAGCTGGAGTACCACCAGCACCTCACCGAGGCCCAGATCGCCGCCCTCCGCAAGGCCGTCCCCACGGCCGGCCAGGGTCGCGCCGAACCGGTGGACCTGAGCCTGCCGGGGCTCGGGGCCTACCGGGTGCTGGCCGCGCCCGACGGGAGCGCCGTCCTCGGCTTCCCGCTCGCCGAGGTCGACTCCACTGTGCGCACCCTGATCGGGGTGGAGGTCTGCGTCACGCTGGCCGGGCTGATCGCCGCGTCCCTCGCCGGGCAGGTCCTGGTCGGAGTCGCCCTGCGCCCGCTGCGCCGGGTCGCCGCCACCGCCACCCGGGTCTCCGAACTCCCGCTGCACAGCGGCGAACCCGCCCTGCACGAGCGGGTCCCCGACGCCGATCCCCGCACCGAGGTGGGCCAGGTCGGCGCGGCCCTCAACCGGATGCTGGGGCACGTCTCCTCCGCCCTCACGGCACGGCAGCAGAGTGAGATGCGGGTCCGGCAGTTCGTCGCCGACGCCAGTCACGAGCTGCGCACCCCTCTCGCCTCCATCCGCGGCTACGCCGAACTGACCCGCCGGGGCCGGGAGGAGCCCGGCCCCGACACCCGGCACGCGCTCGGCCGGATCGAGTCGGAGGCCACCCGGATGACCGGCCTGGTCGAGGACCTGCTGCTGCTGGCCCGGCTCGACGCCGGCCGCCCGCTCGACGCCGGGGACACCGCCACCGACCTGGCACCGCTCGTGGTCGACGCCGTCAGCGACGCCCGTGCGGCCGGGCCCGAGCACCACTGGCGGCTGAGCCTGCCGGAGGAGCCGGCGCCCGTACGGGGCGACCCGGCACGGATCCAGCAGGTGCTGGTCAACCTGCTCGCCAACGCCCGTACGCACACCCCGCCCGGTACCACCGTGACCGCCCATGTTTCACGTGAAACATCCCAGGCCGCGGTCAGGCTGCGGATCGAGGACGACGGGCCCGGTATCCCGCCCGCCCTGCTCCCCCACGTCTTCGAGCGCTTCGCCCGAGGCGACGCCTCGCGCTCGCGCGTGGCCGGCTCCACCGGGCTCGGCCTCGCCATCGTCCAGGCCGTCGTCAGCGCGCACGGCGGGCGGGTCGACGTACGGAGCGAGCCCGGACGGACCTGCTTCGAGGTCCTGCTGCCGCAGGCCCCCGAGGAAGCGGCCCCGGACTCACAGTCGGGGCACAGGCTCAGCACACTGCGGTGACAGGGCGCCCGGCGAGTGTCGGACCATGCGAACCGACACCTCTCCCGGGGCCCTGCCGGCACGGGCGCCCCTCGCGCCCGTGCCCGGCCGGCCCGTCCTCGACGTGGTGATCCCGGTCTTCAACGAGGAGAAGGACCTCGGCCCCTGCGTACGCAGGCTGCACGAGCACCTGACCCGTACCTTTCCCTACCCGTTCCGGATCACGATCGCCGACAACGCGAGCACCGACCGCACCCCCGAGGTCGCGGCGGCGCTGGCGGGAGGCCTGGACGGCGTACGGAGCACCCGGCTGGAGGAGAAGGGCCGGGGCAGGGCCCTGCGCACCGTCTGGTCCGGCTCCGACGCGCCCGTGCTCGCGTACATGGACGTGGACCTCTCCACGGACCTCAACGCGCTGCTGCCGCTGGTCGCCCCGCTGATCTCCGGCCACTCCGACCTCGCCATCGGCACCCGCCTCGCCCGCTCCTCGCGGGTGGTGCGCGGAGCGAAGCGGGAGTTCGTCTCCCGGGCCTACAACCTCCTCCTGCGCTCCTCCCTCGCCGCCCGCTTCAGCGACGCCCAGTGCGGCTTCAAGGCCATCCGCGGGGAGGTCGCCGAGCGGCTCCTGCCGCTCGTCGAGGACTCGGGCTGGTTCTTCGACACCGAGATGCTCGTGCTCGCCGAGCGGGCCGGGCTGCGGATCCACGAGGTCCCGGTGGACTGGGTCGACGACCCCGACTCCACCGTCCACATCGTCAAGACCGCCACCGAGGACCTCAAGGGCGTGTGGCGGGTCGGCCGGGCCCTGGCCGTCGGCGCGCTCCCGCTGGACCGGCTCGCCCGCCCCTTCGGCGACGACCCGCGCGACCGCGCGGCCCTGCCCGGGGTGGACGGCGGGCTGGCCCGCCAGCTCCTCGGATTCTGCGCCGTGGGCGCCCTGTCCACCCTGTTCTACCTGCTGCTGTACTCCGCCCTGCGGGCCGGAACCGGCCCGCAGCTCGCCAACGGCGCCGCGCTGCTGCTCTCCGCCGTCGCGAACACCGCGGCCAACCGCCGGCTGACCTTCGGCGTGCGCGGCCGGGACGGGGCCGTGCGCCACCAGGCCCAGGGCCTGGTGGTGTTCGCCATCGGTCTCGCGCTGACCAGCGGCTCCCTCGCCGCCCTCGGAGCGGCCACGGCCGATCCCGCGCACAGCACCGAACTGGCCGTGCTGATCACCGCCAACCTCGCCGCCACCGTGCTGCGGTTCCTCCTCTTCCGCGCCTGGGTCTTCCCCGAACGGCGCGACGCCCCTGTGAAGGACGACATCCGATGACCACCGCGGCACCTCCGATCTTCCCGGTCCCCGAGGCCCGGTCCCGTACCGGCCGGCACTCCGTCGCCCGGCCCCGCTGGGAACGGCCCGCGTTCGCGGGGCTCCTGGTCGCCACCGCCGCGCTGCTGCTGTGGGACCTGGGCTCCTCCGGTTACGCCAACTCGTTCTACTCCGCCGCCGTACAGGCGGGCAGCGAGAGCTGGAAGGCCTTCTTCTTCGGGTCCTCCGACGCCGGCAACTCGATCACCGTCGACAAGCCCCCGGCCGCGCTCTGGCCGATGATGCTGTCCGTCCGGCTGTTCGGGCTCGGCTCCTGGCAGATCCTCGTCCCGCAGGCCCTGATGGGCGTCGGCACGACGGCCGTGCTGTACGCCGCCGTACGCCGCCAGTTCGGGCCCGGGGCGGCCCTGATCAGCGGTGCCGCCTTCGCGCTCACGCCCGTCGCCGCGCTGATGTTCCGCTTCAACAACCCCGACGCGCTGCTGACCCTGCTGCTGACCGTCACCGTGTACTGCGTGCTGCGCGCCCTCGACGGGGCCCGCACCAAGTGGCTCGTGTGGGCGGGGGTCGCGGTGGGCTTCGCCTTCCTGACGAAGACCCTGCAGGCCTTCGTCATCCTGCCGCCGCTCGCCCTGCTGTACGCGGTCTGCGCGCCCACCCCGCTGCGCAGGCGGCTGGGCCAGCTGCTGCTTTCCGGGCTCGCGATGGTGGCGGCCGGCGGCTGGTGGGTGGCGATCGTGGAGCTGTGGCCCGCGTCCTCCCGCCCGTACATCGGCGGTTCGCAGAACAACTCCTTCCTCGAACTGACCCTCGGCTACAACGGCCTGGGCCGGATCAACGGCAACGAGACCGGCAGCGTCGGCGGCGGTACGCGAACGGGCGGCGCAGGTGGCGCCGGTGGTGCCGGGGCCTACGGGCTGCCCGAGGGCGGACCGGGCATGCGGGCCGGAGGCGGCGGCTGGGGCGAGACCGGCATCGACCGGCTGTTCGCGGGCAACATCGGCGGCCAGATCTCCTGGCTGCTGCCGGCGGCCCTGGTGCTGCTCGTGGCCGGACTGGTGGTCACCTGGCGGGCCCGCCGGGCCACCGATTCGCTGGACGGCATGGCCCGGGCGGCGTTCCTGGCCTGGGGCGGCGCGCTGCTGATCACCGCGGTGGTGTTCAGCTTCATGCAGGGCATCTTCCACGAGTACTACACCGTGGCGCTGGCACCGTTCGTGGCCGCACTGGTCGGCATGGGCGTGGCCGTGCTCTGGGAGGAACGCGGCGGCCGGGCCGCCGTGTTCACCCTGTCCGGGGTGCTGGTGCTGACGGCGGTCTGGTCGTGGGTGCTGCTGGGCCGGGCCAGTGGATACCTGCCGTGGCTGCGCTGGGCGGTCCTGGTGGCCGGGGTGCTCGTGGCGGCCGCGCTGCCGTTCGCCTCGCTGCTGGGGCGCCGGGGCGTGCAGGTGCTGGCCGCGGTGGGCCTGGGCGCGGCGCTGGCCGGGCCGTTCGCGTACTGCATGACCACCGTGAGCACCGGGCACACCGGGTCGATCGTGACCGCGGGGCCCGCGGTGGCGGGCGGCCGCGGAGGGCCGGGCGGGATGATGGGCGGCCCGATGGGCGCCGGTGAGCTGCTCCAGGGCGGCCCGGGAGGCCAGGGCGGCCAGGGCGGCCAGGCGGGCCAGGGCGGCCGGCAGGGCGGCACTCCGCCGGGCGGGATGCCGCAGGGCCAGGGCCAGGGGCAGGGTCAGGGCGGGATGCCGCAGGGCCAGGGCCAGGGTGGTACGGACGGGCGTCGCCTCGAGCGTTTCGTCGGTGGCCAGGGCGGTGCCGGCGGCCTGCTGAACGGCGCGCAGGTCGGCACCGAGGCCAAGGCGGCCCTGCGGGCCGACGCCGACAAGTACACCTGGGCGGCGGCCGCGGTCGGCTCGCAGAACGCGGCGAGCTACCAGCTGGCCTCGGGCGAGCCCGTGATGGCGCTCGGCGGCTTCAACGGCAGCGACCCCTCGCCGACCCTGGAGCAGTTCAAGAAGTACGTGCAGGAAGGGAAGGTCCACTACTTCATCGCACAGGGCGGCACGACCGGGGCCACCGAGGGCGGGGTCCGCATGGGAGGCGGCCCGGGGGGCGGCACCAGCACGGCCATCGACACCTGGGTCAGGGCCACCTTCAAGGCCACCACGGTCGGCGGCGCCACCTTCTACGACCTGACGGCCCCGGTGTCCGGTACCTCCTGATCGGCCTCACCTCCACGACGCCGCCGACGTCGTGGAGGCGGGCCCGGCCCGGCCCCGGCGCACACCCGGCCCCGGCCGGGCCCTCGGGTGCCGTCCCGATCCACAGGACACCCCCTAGCATCAAAGGGCGGACCGGGCATTCCGGGCTGTCGTGAGGAGGGTGCCTCCATGGTGACCGCGGCCGATTCCGGTGAGCGTCGGGAGAGCGTCTGGCTGGCCGCTGCACCCGCAAGACGCCGCAGCGAGGCACCCTCCGGGCTGGACCGGGAGCGGATCACCGCCGCCACCGTGCGGCTGCTCGACGCCGAGGGGCTGGCCCGGTTCTCGATGCGGCGGCTCGCCGCCGGGCTCGGGGTCACCGCGATGTCCCTGTACTGGTACGTGGACACCAAGCACGACCTGCTCGAACTCGCCCTGGACAGCGCCCTGGGCGAACTCGTTCCCCCGGCGGACCCCGGCTGGCCGGGGCGGCTGCGGGAGCTGGCACGCGGCTACCGGAGGGTCCTGGCGGACCACCCGTGGGTGGCTCCGCTCACCGCCGCCTACCCGAACATCGGGCCGCACGCCCGGGCCTTCGACGCCGACCTCCAGCGCCTGCTGGACGCGACCGGTCTGGCGGACGCCGCCCGGACCGGCGCCCACCTGGCCGTCTCGCAGTTCCTGCACGGCTGCGGGGGCACGGCTCGGCGGGCGCCCGAGGACGACTTCTGCCTCGCGCTCGACGTCCTGATCGCGGGCATCGAGGCGAAGGCCCGCGGTTAGCGCCCGCTGGTCAGGCCCGTACGGCCGGAGCCGGCTCCTCCGAAGCCGAAGCCGAAGCCGAAGCCGACGCCGGGGCCTGGGAGGAGGGCTTCGACTTCAGCGCGACCTCCTTGATGAACAGCACCAGGACGAGGGCGAGGAGGGCGGTGGGGGCGGCGTAGAGGAAGACGTCGCCGACGCCGTGCCCGTAGGAGGACTCGACGACCTCGCGGATCGGCGCGGGCAGCTTGTCGAGGTCGGGGATGCCGCCCCCGGCGGTGCCGCCGTGGCCCATGGCCGCCGCCGCCTTCGGTCCCAGCGCGGCGATCCCGTCCTGGACGTAGTGCGTGACCCGGTTGGCCATCACCGCGCCCAGCGCCGAGACGCCCATGGCACCGCCGAGCGAGCGGAAGAAGGTCACGACCGAGCTGGCCGCGCCCAGGTCCCCGGCGGCCACCTGGTTCTGGGTGGCGAGCACCAGGTTCTGCATCATCATGCCGAGGCCGAGGCCGGTCAGCGCCATGTAGATCGCGATGTGCCCGTACGGGGTGTCGTAGCGCAGGGTGCCGAGCAGTCCCAGGCCGGCCGTCAGCAGGACGCCGCCGGAGACGAGCCAGGCCTTCCACTTGCCGGTCTTGGTGATCACCTGACCGGAAAGGGTGGAGGAGACGAAGAGGCCGCCGATCATCGGAATGGTGAGGATTCCGGACATCGTGGGGGACTCGTCGCGGGCCAACTGGAAGAACTGGCTGAAGAACACGGTCCCCGAGAACATCGCGATGCCCACGAAGAGGGAGGCCGCCGAGGCGAGGGTGATGGTCTTGTTGCGGAACAGCCGCAGCGGGATGATCGGGTCGCTCGCGCGGGACTCGACGTAGACGAAGAGCAGGCCGAGCAGGATCGCGCCGCCGGTCATCGCCAGGGTGGTCCACGAGAGCCACGCGTACGAGTCGCCGGCCTGCGTGACCCAGATCAGCAGCAGCGAGACGGCGCCGCTGATCAGGAAGGCGCCCAGCCAGTCGACCTTGACGTCGCGGCGGACCACCGGGAGGTGCAGCGTCCGCTGGAGCACGATCAGCGCGATGACCGCGAAGGGCACGCCGACGTAGAAGCACCAGCGCCAGCCCAGCCAGTCGGTGTCGGTGATGACCCCGCCCAGCAGCGGGCCGCCGACGGTGGCGACGGCGAAGACCGCGCCGAGGTAGCCGCTGTAGCGGCCGCGCTCGCGCGGGGAGATCATCGCGGCCATCACGATCTGGGCGAGGGCGGAGAGGCCGCCGACGCCGATGCCCTGGACCACGCGGCAGGCGATGAGCATGCCGGTGTTCTGGGACATGCCCGCGACGACGGAGCCGAGGACGTAGATCACCAGGGATATCTGGACCAGCAGCTTCTTGCTGAAGAGGTCCGAGAGCTTGCCCCACAGCGGGGTGGCCGCGGTCATCGACAGCAGGGCCGCGGTGACCACCCACGTGTACGAGGACTGGGTGCCGCCGAGGTCGCTGATGATCTGGGGCAGGGCGTTGGAGACGATGGTCGAGGACAGGATCGCCACGAACATGCCGAGCATCAGCCCGGACAGCGCCTTCATGATCTGCGGGTGGGTCATGGACGGGCCGTCTGCCGGCTGCTCCGTCGTGGCCATGTCTTTCCTTCGGTCTAGAAGCTCGACCGGAGTCGGGCCAGCAGGGTGTTGAGTACGTCGATGTCCTCGGCGGACCAGTCGCAGAGGGCTCTTTCCAGCGCGGCCGTGTACCGGGCTCCGAGCTCGGCGAGCAGCGCGCGCCCGGCCGGGGTGAGCCGCAGGATCCGGCAGCGCCCGTCCCCCGGGTCCGTCTCGCGCTCGATCCAGCCGCGTTCGGCGACGTGCGCGACGTGCCGGCTGGTGACCGAGATGTCGACGGCCATCAGCTCGGACAGCCGGCTCAGCCGCATCTCGCCGTGCCGGTCGAGGACGGTGAGGACGGCGGCGGAGCCCGGCGGGCAGTCCGGGGGCAGTGCGCGCGCGAGGTCGCGCTTGACCGCGCCGATCCCGGTGAGCCGGCGGGCCAGCTCCTCGTACCGAGTGGTGGTGGTCATCGGACTCCCTCCCGCGGCCTCATCTTGTTGCTTCAAGCAACCATAGAAGCGGATGGTTGCTACAGGCAAATGAATCTGCGGGACGGGGCGGTAAAGGAATCGGAAAACCCGCTAGGGTCCTGACCCATGGCTGCGAACCAGGACTCGAACCAGTACTCGAACCAGTACTCGAACCCGAACCACAACTCGCCGGCTCCGGAGGGTGCCTACGACCCCGCCGGCAGCACTCAGATGTTCCGCGCGTTCGTCGAGGAGGCCGCTCCGGCTCGGCAGGCGGGGCCTGCCCGTCAGCAGCGCCGGGAGGCCGAGCAGGCCGGCTCCTCGAACCGGACCGCGAAGCTGGCCCTCGTCGTCGCGCTCGTGCTCGCGATCGGCGCGGCGGCCTGGTTCGTCCTGAGCTGACGGTCTCAGCTCCAGATGGCCGTGACGTTCCGGGTCTCCACGTGCATGCCCAGCGGCACCCGCCAGGCCTCCACGCACACGGTGTAGGTCTGCGTCACCGAGGCGCCGCCTGCGAGGGGCGCGGGCAGGGGCTGGGTCGTGGTGATCGTGGCCCAGTCGACGCCGAGGGCGCCGATGATGTGCGTCGCGAAGCTGACGGTGCCCGAACGGGCCGCCGTGGTCCCGGTGTTGGTGAACGTGACGGTGACCCGCTCGCACCAGCGGTCGCCCGCGGCCGCCCTCGTCGGCGTGGAGAGCGTCAGCTTGGCGGGGGTCGTCGCGGGCGGCGGGGTCGTCGTGCCGGGCTTCGGCGGTGTGCCCGAGGGGGCGGCCGGCCCGGACGGGGCGCCGGGGGCGGTGGTGGCGGAACCCGGCCCTGGGGTGGCGCCGGGGGTGTTTCCGGAGCCGCCGGGGGCGGGAGGTGTCGCTCCGCCCGGGGCGGAGCCGCCGGGGGCTTGGGGCTCCGGCGGGCTGGTCGACGTACTGGCGGACACGGAGGCGCCGCCCGCCGCGGACGGGCCGGCGAGCTGCTGGAACTCCACACCGCCCTGTGGCGCCACGTTCTCCCCGGCTCCCCGTTCGGGGCCCGGGGCGGCGGCGCCCACGGCGACGTAGCCGTCCCGCGCCGGGCCCCCGCAGCCGGTGAGGGCGGCGACGGCCGTGCAGCACAGGGCGAGGAGGGCGGCCGGGGCGGCCGTACGGGATCCCGTTCGCATCGCGCCAGTTTTCCTGACGCTCCGTCAATTGGGAACCCCGTACGGCAGGGTCACTCCCCGATGAGGCCCACGCGCAGCTGCGCGAGCGTGCGGGTCAGCAGGCGGGAGACGTGCATCTGGGAGATGCCGACCTCTTCGCCGATCTGCGACTGCGTCATGTTCGCGAAGAAGCGCAGCATGATGATCTGCCGTTCCCGGGGCGGGAGTTTGGCGAGCAGCGGCTTCAGCGACTCGCGGTACTCGACGCCTTCGAGCGCGGTGTCCTCGTATCCGAGGCGGTCCGCGAGCGAGCCCTCGCCGCCCTCGTCCTCGGGCGAGGGCGAGTCGAGCGAGGAGGCGGTGTACGCGTTGCCGACGGCGAGGCCGTCGACGACGTCCTCCTCCGAGACCCCGAGCACGGCGGCGAGCTCCGGCACGGTCGGCGACCGGTCCAGCTTCTGCGCGAGCTCGTCGCTGGCCTTGGTCAGGGCGAGGCGCAGTTCCTGGAGCCGGCGCGGGACGCGCACGGACCAGGAGGTGTCCCTAAAGAATCGTTTGATCTCGCCCACGACGGTCGGCATGGCGAACGTCGGGAACTCCACGCCGCGTTCGCAGTCGAAGCGGTCGATCGCCTTGATCAGGCCGATGGTGCCGACCTGGACGATGTCCTCCATCGGCTCGTTGCGGCTGCGGAAGCGGGCGGCCGCGTACCGCACGAGCGGCAGGTTCAGCTCGATCAGGGTGTCGCGTACGTACGTCCGTTCGGGGCTGTCCAGGTCCAGGGTGGCAAGTCGCTGGAAGAGGGAGCGGGAGAGAGTGCGGGTGTCGATGGCTTCCGAGCGGTTGGACACTGCCGGTGGCGTCACGCTCTTGACGAGCGTGAGCACCTTGGAGCTGCCCTGGTCTACGGACATGCCACCCCCTTGAGGTCGCGGACGGTCGCGTACTGCGCGCCCGTCGGAGGAACGCAGCCTCCACCTGAATACCGGAGGCGGAGCTGCGGCAAACGCGGTTCCAGCAGAATGTCACATGTCGGCAACGCGCTGTAGCGTCATGTCGACATATGTCTCCAGCGACAGAACAGGTCAGAAGGGGAACAGCCTGTTCTGTCGGGAAAACGGTGGATGATCTCCACTCGTTCCGGTTACGCCTCGATCCTGTTTGCGGATCTCAGTCGGGCGAAGCTGCGGGCGAGCAGCCGGGAGACGTGCATCTGGGACACGCCCAGTTCGGCGCTGATCTGGGACTGCGTCAGGTTGTTGTAGTAGCGCAGGAGCAGGATCCGCTGCTCGCGCTCGGGCAGTTGTACGAGGAGATGGCGTACGAGGTCGCGGTGCTCGACGCCGGCCAGCTCGGGGTCCTCGTACCCGAGGCGGTCGAGCAGCCCGGGCATCCCGTCGCCCTCCTGGGCGGCCTCCAGCGAGGTCGCGTGGTAACTGCGGCCGGCCTCGATGCAGGACAGCACCTCGTCCTCGGTGATGCGCAGCCGCTCGGCGATCTCGGGGGTGGTCGGGGTGCGGCCGTGGAGGGTGGTGAGGTCCTCGGTGGCGGCGTTGACCTGCACCCACAGCTCGTGGAGGCGGCGCGGGACGTGCACGGTGCGGACGTTGTCGCGGAAGTACCGCTTGATCTCGCCCACGACGGTCGGCATCGCGAAGGTCGGGAACTGCACGCCGCGGTCCGGGTCGAAGCGGTCGATGGCGTTGATCAGGCCGATGGTGCCGACCTGGACCACGTCCTCCATCGGCTCGTTGCGGCTGCGGAAGCGGGCGGCCGCGTAGCGGACGAGGGGGAGGTTGGCCTCGATGAGGGCCCCGCGCACCCGGTTGTGCTCGCTGGTGCCCGGTTCCAGGCCCTTCAGCTGCCCGAAGAGGACCTGGGTGAGGGCCCGGGTGTCCGCGCCCCGGCTCTGCGTCCGCTGGGCGCCGGGTGTGGGCGCGGCCGTCACCGGGGTGGCCGCCGGCGCCGGTGCCGGGGGTTCGTCCTGCTGTGGCGGGACCTGGGGGTCCTGGTGGGCCTCCTGCGGAGGGTCCTGCTGGGGTGGCACCTGAGGCGCTGTACTGGCCGGCACGGTCACGCCACCCCTTCAGTCAACTTCAGTCAACTCATCCGTCAAAAGCGGTCATAGCATCACAAGAGATGTGCACTGTGTGCAAGCACCGTATATCGCCGTGTTGAGGGCAAGTTGGGCATATCGTGGCATTCCATCCGGCGGCGGGTACGCAAAAAGCCCCCCACCCGTAGGAGTGGGGGGCCGGAAGTCCGGAAACCGCTTCAGCGTACGGGTTCAGCGCACCAGTTCGGTCATGAACTCGCCGATACCGGAGGCGGCGTCCGATATCCCCTGGAAGCCGATCTCCACGATCTCGGCCGCCCTCTTCGGCTGGGTGATGATGACGAAGAGGACGAACACGGTCAGGGCGCTCGTGATGAGCTTCTTGGTGTCCACGGGCGCGCGGCCTCCCCAACCGGTCCTTGTGAGTCGGGTGAGTCTAACCGGTCAGGATTGGGCACTCACCTGTCCTTTAAGGACCAATGACCCGGTGGGACGGGTCCTTTGCCGCTGGGTCGGTCATCGCGTGGGGCGCATGCTTGTTGTGAGCCCACCGGTTCTGGCAGGAAATCGGTGGGTGAGGGACAGGACCTCACTGCGGGGTCCGAGCCGCAAGCTTCCCCCCTGACTGCGGCTCGGACTGGCAGGTTCCGTCCTCAACGGGGGAAGTGGCTTGTCCCCCCGATGCCACTTCCCCCGTCCCATACGTCGAAGGTCCCGACCCACCCGGTCGGGGCCTTCTTCGCGTGCGCGCCGTTCCCGCGTCCTACTCGATGGCGGTGGCCAGGTCCGTGATGGGCTGCACGGGGGCGATGACGGGTGCCAGCTGGTTCGGCAGCTCCATCAGCTGGTTGAGCTGGTTCGCGCCCTCGCTGAGCTTCGCGCCGATCTCCTGGACCGAGGCGGGCTGGGCGCCGGCCGGCATGCCGGGGGCTGCCGTGGGCAGGTCGGGGAGCGTCAGGGGGGACGCGGGGGAGCCTGCGGCCGAGGCGGCGGGAGCGGCGAGGCCCGCGGCGGCCCCCGCGAGGGCGATGGCGGCGAGCATGCGCTGGGTCTTGGTCATGCCGTGACAACGGCCGAGGGGGCGGGCGGTCACGCCGCTTGTCCTCCGGACAGGGGCCGGTGCCTCCGGGGTGCGGGCCGTGGGCGGGTGCGGCGCCGCTGCCGGGGCTCTGCCCCGGACCCCGCGCCTCAAACGCCGGCGGGGCTGGATTCGGCTGCCAGGTATACGACGAGAGCCCCACCCTTGCGGGTGGGGCTCTCGATCGGAGCGGTAGTGGAGGGATTTGAACCCCCGATGGGTTGCCCCATACTCGCTTTCGAGGCGAGCTCCTTCGGCCACTCGGACACACTACCGAGATGGATCCTAGCCTACGGAGCGGCATCATCTGAAATCGGCTTCCGCCGGGCGTGCTCAGAGGGTGCGGAAGAAGTCCGTGAGCTGCCGGGCGCACTCCTCGGCGAGGACGCCCCGGACCACCTCCGGCCGGTGGTTGAGCCTGCGGTCCCGTACGAGGTCCCACAGCGACCCCGCGGCGCCCGCCTTGTCGTCGTCCGCGCCGTAGACGACCCGGGCGACGCGCGACTGCACGAGCGCGCCCGCGCACATCACGCACGGCTCCAGGGTCACCACGAGGGTGCACCCCGGGAGCCGCCACTCGCCGAGCGCGGCGGCGGCCCGGCGCAGTGCGAGCACCTCGGCGTGCGCGGTCGGGTCGCCGGTCGCCTCGCGTTCGTTGTGGCCGGTGGCGAGGAGTGCCCCGTCGGGGCCGAGCACGACGGCGCCGACCGGCACGTCGCCGGCCGGCACCGCCCGGGCGGCCTCCTGGAGCGCGAGGCGCATGGAGTCCCGCCAGGGATCCCGTACGGGATCGGGAACGTGCGCGTCCTGCATGTGGATCACTAGCGGACGGCCTCCAGGACCTCGGTGGCGCCGAGGGACTCGGCGATCTCCGAGAGTGCGTCCCCGTCGAGGGTCATCAGCTGCTTGTTGGTCACGCCGAGGTCGTCGAGCAGCCGGGGGTCGCCCAGCGGGCCCGCCGGCGCGGGCTCGGAGCCGGTCCCGGCAGTCTGGTCCTCGTCGTCGTCCTCGTCGGTGTAGGCGGCCACGGCGTCCTCTTCGCCGTCCTCGGTGCCGTCCAGGTCGAGCTCGTCGAGTTCGTCGTCCTCCTCGTCGTTGCCCAGCAGCTCTTTGGTCAGCATCGAGCCGTAGGAGCTGCGGGCGGCCGCGGCGGCGTTCGATACGAAGTAGCGCGGGTCCTCCTCGCCGTCCACGCGGACGACGCCGAACCAGGCGTCCTCCTGCTCGATGAGGGCGACCACCGTGTCGTCGTCGACAGCGGCGGAACGGGCGAGATCGATCAGATCACTGAGGGACTCGACGTCGTCGAGTTCCATGTCGCTCGCTTCCCACCCGTCTTCGGTGCGCGCGAGCAGTGCGGCGAAGTACACCGTGACTCTCCCACTGGTCTTAGGCGTGCCGGTTGGAGGTCCCCCCGGCCGGAGGATGGGGCGGAACGGCTGTGGTGCCTGGGGTGCTGCTCTGCCGTCCGTACCCCGCCCAATCGGCATCGTGGCAGAAATGGCGGCCTGGCGAGAGGTCTTCCGCGCTTGCGTCGTGCCGTGGCGCCTCCCGGCTGGGGGTGCGGGGGGTTCGTGGCGGGGCGTGTCGGGGTGCGTGGGCGGGTGCGGCGCCGTTGCCGGGGCTCCGCCCCGGACCCCGCGCCTCAAACGTCGGCGAGGCTGGATTTTTGCCCGGCGGGGCTGGATTCCTCACCAGCGGAACGTGCGCATGCGCATCTGCTGGCGCATGCGGGCGGCGCGGGCGCGCCGGGGCTGCACGCGGTCGCGCAGGGCGCGGGCCTCCATCAGGTCGCGCAGGAACTGCGCGCGGCGCGCGCGGCGCTGTGCGGCGGTCTCCGGCGGTTCCGGCTTCTCGTCGCTCGGCTGCGTGTCGGACATCGGCCACCACCCCGGGCTGGTCGGTCGTCCCCCCCGCACCCACCTTCCCCCGAACAGCCCGTTTGATGCCACCCCTGTGCAGGTCAGGCAGGTCAGGCGTCGTCCGACAGGGCTGGTACGACGGCCACCGGGCCGAGCGCGTGCTGGAGGACCGCGTTCGCCACCGAGCCCATCAGGAGGTGCATGGGGTTGCGCCGCGGGTGGTGCCGGCCGACCACGACCAGGGCCGCCGACCGGGAGGCCGTGACCAGGCGGCCCGCCGCGTCACCGGGGACGGCGGCCTGCTCGACGGGGACGTCCGGGTACCGGGTCCGGAAGGGCGCGAGCCGCTCCGTCTGGGACCGCAGCATCTCCCGCTCGGCCGGTACGAGCTCGCCCGCGTCCGCCAGCCCCTCGGGCGGGATCACGGCGAAGGGGCTGTCCACCAGCGTGGTCGGCGAGGGCGGGATCGCGTACGCGGAGACCACCTGGACGGCGGTCCCCCGCGCGGCGGCTTCGGTGAAGGCGAAGGCCGGCACGTCGTCGGGGGTCTCGGCGGCGTGCAGGCCGAGCACCACCCGGCCTGCCGAGGCCTCCTCGTCGGCCCCCGCGGCGCGCTCCGCATGCGGGACCACGACGACCGGGCAGGGGGCCGTCGTCGCCACGGCGCGGCTGTTCGAGCCGAGCAGCAGGCTGGCGAAGCCGCCGCGTCCCCGGGAGCCCATGACCAGCATCAGGGCCTCCGTCCCGATCACCCGCAGTGCCTCGGGGACGGAGCCCTCCAGCGACTCGTACTGGACCTCCTCGGGCAGCTCGGCGCCGCCGCCGTTCAGCAGGGCCCGTATCCGCTCGCTCACGACGTCCGTGTACTCCTCGGGCTCCGAGGCGGAGTGAAGTGCGGAGCGCCGCCCCGCATACAACTGGGCGTGGTCGGGCAGGACATGTGCGATCACCAGCCCCGTCCCGTGCCGGAGGGCGGCGGCCCGTGCCCACTCCAGGGCCTTGAGACTGTGTTCGGATCCGTCGACGGCTGCGATCACCGGTGCGTTGGTCATCAGTCCAGACTGCTGGCAGCGCGGGCGGTCCGCATCCGGGCGCCGGCCGGGGTGCGGGGGCGGCGGGGTGCGGCGGGCGCGAAGGGGCGGTGTCAGCGCGTAGCCTTTTGGGTGTGGGTCGCGTCTCGCGGCCGTTTTTGCAGGTCGCAGGCCGAATTTTGGAGGATGTTGTGCGTTTGCAGGTAGTCGATCACCCCTTGGTCGCGCACAAGCTCACGACCCTGCGCGACAAGCGCACCGACTCCGCGACCTTCCGTCGGCTCGCCGACGAGCTGGTGACCCTGCTCGCGTACGAGGCCACGCGCGACGTGCGGACCGAGCAGGCCGACATCGAGACCCCGGTGGGCCCGACCACCGGCGTGAAGCTCTCCCACCCGCGTCCGCTGGTCGTGCCGATCCTGCGCGCCGGCCTCGGCATGCTCGACGGCATGGTGCGGCTGCTGCCGACGGCCGAGGTGGGCTTCCTGGGCATGGTCCGCAACGAGGAGACCCTGGAGGCCTCCACGTACGCGACGCGCATGCCGGAGGACCTCTCGGGCCGGCAGGTCTACGTGGTCGACCCGATGCTCGCCACCGGCGGCACGCTGGTCGCGGCGATCCAGGAGCTGATCAAGCGCGGCGCCGACGACGTGACGGCCGTGGTGCTGCTGGCCGCGCCGGAGGGCGTGGAGATCATGGAGCGCGAGCTGGCGGGCACGCCGGTGACGGTGGTGACGGCCGCGGTGGACGAGCGGCTCAACGAGCACGGCTACATCGTGCCGGGCCTGGGCGACGCGGGCGACCGTATGTACGGCTCGGCGGAGTAGCCTCCGGCGCGGCTCAGCACTTGGCGGCTGCGGGCGCGGGGTTCGCCAGGAGGGCGAGCGCCGCGTCCGCGGCTTCCTTCGTGTTGAGCTCCTTGAAGGCGTCGCCCAGGATCAGGTCGACGTCCTGGGTCTCGCGGGCATCGGTCTGCTGGGTGATGCCGGCCAGGTGCGTGCCGAGTACGGCGAAGACGGCCTTGTCGGTCGCCGGGGAGCTCAGCAGTATCCCGGTGCCGGGGACCTTCTTGTCGAAGTCGGCGGGGGCGTTGCCCACCTTGCCGATGACGAAGCCGCGCTTCTGCAGTTCGTCGCCGACGGCCTTGGCGAGGCCGGCCCGCGGGGTCGCGTTGTAGACGTTGACGGTGATCTCGCCGGGCTGCGGGAGGACGACCGCGGGCTTGGGCGAGGCGGCGGCGGGGGCGCCCTTGGCCGCGGCGTTGGCTGACGGGGTGGGACAGTCCTTGGCGCCCGCAGCCGTATTCCGTTTGGGGCCGTTGCCCTGGAACACGTCGATGAGCTGCAGGGCCCCGAAGCCGAGCAGGCCGAGCGCGAGGACCGAGCCGAGCACGGCCAGGACGATCCGCCGACGACTCCGCTTACGGCTCATGCGCGGGTAGGCGGCTCCCGTGACGCGGTACTTTCCGCCCATGCCGGGGGGAGTGAGCATGCTCATAAGCGCAGGGTAATGCCGCCCGGGGGCGATGCCCACTGAATGATCTGCTGATAGGTCAATCGAGACCCGAAAGGCGCAATCCGCGCGAAGCGGAAGCCCGGAGGGGGTCAGTCCATTTCGAGCACGCGCGCGTGCAGCACCTGGCGCTGCTGGAGGGCCGCGCGGACGGCGCGGTGCAGCCCGTCCTCCAGGTAGAGGTCGCCCTGCCACTTGACGACGTGGGCGAAGAGGTCGCCGTAGAAGGTGGAGTCCTCGGCGAGCAGGGTTTCCAGGTCCAGCTGTCCCTTGGTCGTCACCAGCTGGTCGAGCCGGACCGGGCGCGGCGCGACGTCCGCCCACTGCCGGGTGGTTTCCCTGCCGTGGTCGGGGTACGGCCGTCCGCTTCCGATGCGCTTGAAGATCACACGGAAAGCCTACCGGGCCGGTGCCTGCGGGCGCAGCCTCGCGACGTTGGTGCAAAAGTGTCAAACAGGGCTATTTCGGGAGTGATGCATGAGCGAGAGCACCGCCGCCGACGTCTCGGCGGACCAGGCCGAGCAGGCGGACCAGGCCGAGCAGGCGGGCCCGGCCGGAGAGATCGCCGCCGGGTACGCCTTCACGGGCCCCGCGCTCGACCTGGGGGCGCTGCTCTGGGACGGCGCCTGCCTGCCGGAACGGCAGATCCGCATCCCGCTGTCGATGCTCAACCGGCACGGTCTGGTCGCGGGCGCCACCGGCACCGGCAAGACCAAGACGCTCCAGCTGATCGCCGAGCAGCTCTCGGCGAACGGGGTCCCCGTCTTCCTCGCGGACATCAAGGGGGACGTCTCGGGGATCTCCGCGCCGGGCGCGGCGGGCGAGAAGGTCGCCGAACGGGCCCGGGACGTGGGCCAGACGTGGGAGCCCACCGGATATCCCAGCGAGTTCTACTCGCTCGGCGGCATCGGCCCCGGCATCCCGGTCCGCTCCACCGTCACCGGCTTCGGGCCGGTCCTGATGTCGAAGGTGCTCCAGCTCAACCAGACGCAGGAGCAGTCGCTCGGCCTGATCTTCCACTACGCCGACTCCAAGGGCCTGGAGCTGATCGACCTCAAGGACCTGCGGGCCGTCGTCGCCTTCCTCGTCTCCGACAAGGGGAAGGCCGAGCTCAAGGGCATCGGCGGGCTGTCCACCGTGACCGCCGGGGTGATCCTTCGGGCGCTGACCGCCTTCGAGCAGCAGGGCGCGTCGGAGTTCTTCGGCGAGCCCGAGTTCGACACCAGCGAGTTCCTGCGCACGGCCGCCGACGGGCGCGGAACGGTGTCCGTACTGGAGCTCCCCGCGGTCCAGGACAAGCCGCAGATCTTCTCCACCTTCCTGATGTGGCTGCTGGCCGACCTCTACAACGACCTGCCGGAGGTCGGCGACCTGGAGAAGCCCAAGCTCGTTTTTTTCTTCGACGAGGCCCACCTGCTCTTCAACGACGCCTCGAAGGCCTTCCTCGCAGCCATCACCCAGACCGTCCGCCTCATCCGCTCCAAGGGCGTCGGCGTCTTCTTCGTGACCCAGACCCCCAAGGACGTGCCGGCCGACGTGCTCGCCCAGCTCGGCAACCGGGTGCAGCACGCGCTGCGCGCCTTCACGCCCGACGACGCGAAGGCGCTGAAGGCGACCGTGAAGACCTTCCCCAACTCCGCGTACGACCTGGAGGAACTGCTCACCGGACTCGGCACCGGCGAGGCCGTCATCACCGTGCTCAGCGAGAAGGGCGCCCCCACCCCCGTCGCCGCGACCCGGCTGCGCGCCCCGCAGTCGCTGATGGCGCCGATCGAGGCGGGAGCGCTGGAGCAGGCCGTGAAGTCCTCGCTGCTGTACGCGCGTTACGCGGAGCCGGTGGACCGTGAATCGGCGTACGAGAAGATCACGGCCGAACAGGCCGCCGCCGAGGCGGAGGCGGAGGCGGCAGCGGCGGCCGCCGAGGCGGAGAAGCAGGCCAAGGAGGCCGAGAAGGAGGCGGCGCGGGCCGCCCGCAACGCACCCAAGCCGGATCCCTCGCTGGCCGAACAGGTGGTGGGGAGCGGGCTGTTCCGCTCGCTGGCCCGGTCGATCGGGACCCAGCTCGGCCGGGAGATCTCCCGCTCGATCTTCGGGACGGCCCGGCGGCGCAGGTGAGCGTCCGGGCCGCGGTTCGAGGCGGAGTCGAGCGAACCGATTGCCGCTACCCGGGGTCGCGCTGACAGACTCTCCGCATGCGGACCGAACTCACCGACACCACGTCCAGCAAGGTCAACCGGGCCCTGCTCGAAGCCCGCCGAGCCATAGGCAGCCCCACCATGGGGCTGGTGCTGACCCTCGTCGTCGTCACCGACGAGGAGAACGCGTACGACGCCGTGCGCGCGGCCTCCGAGGCCTCCCGGGAGCACCCGTGCCGCATCATCGCGGTGATCAAGCGGGTCTCGCGCGGCCCGCTCACGCTCCGGGCCACCCGGATGGACGCCGAGCTGCGGGTCGGCACCGACGCCGGGACCGGGGAGATCGTGCTGCTGCGCCTGCACGGTGCGCTGACCGAGCACACCGCCTCCGTCGTGCTGCCGCTGCTCGTGCCGGACGCGCCCGTCGTGGCGTGGTGGCCGGCCGACGCCCCCGCCGACCTGGCCGGGGACCCGCTGGGCGCGCTCGCGCAGCGCCGGATCACCGACGCGGCGGCCGCCGCGGACCCGGTCGCCGTGCTCGACGAGCGGGCCGCCGGCTACCACCCCGGCGACACGGACCTGGCCTGGACCCGGCTGACCCAGTGGCGGGCGCTGCTCGCCGCCGCCCTCGACCAGAAGCCGCTGCCGGTGACGGGCGCGACGGTGGAGAGCGAGGCCGGCAACGTGAGCGCCGAGCTGCTGGCGCGCTGGCTGGAGGACCGGCTCGGAGTGCCCGTGGACCGGGTGGACAGCCCCGGCCCGGTGATCACCCGGGTCAGCCTGGGGACCACGGGCGGCGAGATCCGGGTGGAGCGCCCGGCGGGCGCGCTGGCGACGCTGGTCCTGCCGGGGAGCGTGGACCGCAAGGTGGCCCTGAAGATCCGCAGCAACGCCGAACTGATCTCGGAGGAGCTGCGCCGCCTCGACGCCGACGTGGTCTACGGCTCCGCGCTGCGGCGGCGGCCGCTCCAGGCGGCGCTCTCGGCGTAGTGGTTGTCGTAGGTCGCCGAGCTGTCCTTGATGTCCTGGACGGTGGCCTCGCCCGCGTTGACCCGGCCGAGGAGCCGGTAGTAGTCGAAGCGGCCCATGCCGGGGGTGAAGCCGACGAACACGCTCGCGGTGTGGCCGGGGGCGGGGGCGAAGGCGTGCTTGACGCCCGCCGGGATCGCGATGAAGTCGCCGGCGCCGAGGGTCTGGACCTCGTCGCCGACGAGTATGTCGAGCCGGCCCTCGGTGACGTGGAAGAACTCGGTGGCCTTGGTGTGGAAGTGCACCGGGGCCCCGGCGGCGCCCTCGTCGAAGGTGGCGGTGTTGCAGGTGAGCTCGGTGGTGTCGGTGAGCAGCGTGATGAGGCTGCCGGGGGCGTCCTGGATGGCTTCGGCGGTGGCGGCGCGGACCGGGATCTCTGTCATGTCCCCCAATCTACGGGCCGGATAGACCGGAATCAGGGGTCAATCGAGGGCGTGTCGCGCCGGTCAATTCTGGCGCGCGGGCAGGCTCGTGGCCGCGCGCCGGGCCGGTCCGCCGGGCCGGGACCGGACAGCGCCCCCGTGTTCAGGACTGGCCGGAGGCCTTGGCGGCCTTGGCGGCGGCCTTCATCTCCTGTTTGTGCGCCCGCACCTTCGCCAGCGACTCCGGGCCCGTGATGTCCGCGGCCGAGCGGTAGACGTTCGCCTGGCCGTACCCGCCCGCTGCCTCCCGCCAGCCCTTCGGCCGCACCCCGAGCCGCTTGCCCAGCAGGGCGAGGAAGATCTGCGCCTTCTGCTCCCCGAAGCCGGGCAGCGCCTGGAGCCGCTTCAGCAGTTCCCCGCCGGTTCCCGCGTCGGCCCAGACGGCCGCGGCGTCCCCCTCGTAGTGCTCGACGAGGTACGCGCAGAGCTGCTGGATCCGCTTCGCCATCGACCCCGGGTAGCGGTGCACGGCCGGCTTCTCGGAGAGCAGCGCGGCGAAGGCCTCGGGGTCGTACGCGGCGATCGCGTGCGCGTCCAGATCGTCGGCGCCGAGCCGCTGGGCGATCGTCCACGGCCCCGAGAACGCCCACTCCATCGGCACCTGCTGGTCCAGCAGCATCCCGACCAGCGCGGCGAGCGGGCTGCGGCCGAGCAGCGCGTCGGCCTCGGGCTGCTGGGCCAGCCGGATGGTGATGTCGTTGTCCATGGCTCCAGGGTCGCGCGCGCGGGCGCTTCCCGCGCGGTTGTCAGACCCCGCGCCTAGCGTGGTGCGTGCAGTCAAACAGTCGCAGAGCCAAGGAGTCGATCGATCATGGTTGAGTTCACCGAAGGCGCACCGTGCTGGGTGGACGCGATGTTCGCCGATGTGGAGGGCGCCAAGTCCTTCTACGGCGATGTACTGGGCTGGACCTTCGGCGAGGCCAGCAGCGAGTACGGCAATTACACGCAGGCCTACTCCGACGGCAAGGCCGTGGCCGCCGTCGTCCCGCCGATGCCGGGGGCCGATGCCCCCTCGCAGTGGTGTCTGTACTTCGCCTCGCCCGACGCGGCGGCCACCGCCGAGAAGATCACGTCGGCGGGCGGCGAGGTGCTGATGGGCCCGATGCAGGTCGGCACCTTCGGCACGATGGTGATCGCGAAGGAGCCGAGCGGAGCCGTCTTCGGCGTGTGGCAGCCGGGCGACCACAAGGGCTTCGAGAAGGTGGCCGAGAACGGCGCGTTCGCCTGGGCGGAGGTCTTCACCCGGGAGGCGGGCAAGACGGACGCGTTCCTGCCGAAGGTGTTCCCGTACGGCGTCCAGCAGATGGATCCGGGCGAGGAGGGCATGGACTACAAGGTCTTCAGCGTCGGCGGCCCCGAGAACCCGGCGCTGGGCCGGATGCCGATGGGCGACGAGTTCCCGCCCGAGGTCCCCTCCTACATCCAGGTCTACTTCGCCGTCCCGAACTGCGACGAGGCGGTCGCGAAGGCCCAGGCGCTCGGCGGGAAGCTGCACTTCGGCCCGATGGACAGCCCCTTCGGGCGGTTCGCCGCCGTGGCCGACCCGCAGGGGGCGTCCTTCGCGGTGATCGACGTGGGGACGACGGTCGGCGAGATGCCGAAGTTCGAGTGACCGCATGCCCGTGCCCCTGCCGGGGATACACGCCAGGGGCACGGGGGTGTGGGGGGACGGGGGTCTGCGGGGGCGTCAGCGGTAGACGTGGTGCACGACGGTCGGCCCGTAGACGAACCAGCCCGGGTCGGCGGGCTGGACCAGGAGCGGGGCGGGCCAGAGCGGGGCGGGGGCGAGCAGGACGTACCCGAACGGGGGCAGCGGGTACGAGCTGCTCTGCGGAGCGGCGGCCTGGGCGGGGGCGCAGGCGAGGAGGGCGGTGCTGAAGGCGAGTGCCGCGGCGGCGGCGATGTTCTTGATCACGGGTGGAGGAATATCGGCCGGGGGGTCGTGCCGAACAGGTTTCTGAGCCCGTATTCACCCGTATGCCGGAGTTGTTTCACCGCAGAAACGAACCCTCAGCCGAGGCCGAGGCCGAGGTCGAGGCCGCGGATCAGCGACATCAGCAGCTCGTGGGTCTCGGCATCGGCGGCCGCCACGAGTCCGCGGCCCGCCCGCCCCAGCGGGGCGCCGTCGATCCCGGTGACCACGCAGCCGGCGGCCCGGCACAGCGCGATGCCCGCGGCGAAGTGCACGCTCCCGGACAGGTCCCCGCCGTCGGTGACGTACGCGGCGCGCTTGCCCGCGGCGACCCACGCCAGCGCCAGCGTCGTGGAGACGACCCGCGGCCGGAACCGCTCGACGAACACGGGGTGGGCGAGCAGGTCCACGGCCCGGAAGCCGGGGGCGCCGGGGAACGGCGGATCCAGGTTGACGTCCACCAGCCGGGTGGCGGAGGTGGGCGCCAGCCGGGCATCGGCGGCCCCTTCGCGGCGCACCCGGGCGGTTTCCCCGTCGGTGAAGAAGACCTCGCCGCCGAACGGGTCGGCGACGGCTGCCGCCCCCTCGCGCAGCGCCACGTTGACGGCCACCAGCATGTTGCCGACGGCGTAGTTGAGCGTGCCGCACAGGGGGTCCACGAGCCACTGCCGAGCCGCCCCGGCGGAACCCCGCTGCCCGCCCTCCTCGCCGAGCACCGCGTCATCGGGGCGGGCGGCACGGATGACGCCGAGGATCGTCCGCTCGGCCTCGACATCGGCGGTGGTGGCGAAGTCCCCGGCGCCCTTGTCGATGCGGTCGAGGCGGTGGCCGTACATGCCGCGCACCACGTCCGCGCCGGCCCGCGCGGCGGCTATCGCGACTTCGGAGTCGTCAAGATCCGCGTATGAGTTGATCACGCCGCACCCTACTTCGGACGACGGACCGGCAACAGACCGGCAATGGTCAAGCAGCGTCGGCCGGTTGGGCAGGCCCGCAGTCCCCGCACGTGCCGCGGGTCGGGCTGCGGAAGGCGCGGTCGCACGTCTCGCAGGTCTGGAACGGATCCGGCGGTACGTGGGCCTGCCCGCGGTAGGCCGGCCCGAGCAGCGGGGGGAGTTGGACCGCGAGCCGGTGGGCGATCAGCCCGGCCGGATTACGGGGGCGCGGGGGAATGTTCGACGTCAGCGCGGTGATCACCGCGTCCGAGGACGCGCCGCGCTCCAGCCAGGCCTCGACGCCGGGGGCGAGGCGCTGGATGTCCCGCTCGCCGAGCAGCAGCCGGTGGTCGGTGCGGCGCAGCCGCCCGAGCAGGTCGGTCGCGGCGCGGTGGCGGGCGGGGGAGACGTCGGTGGGCGTCGGTACCGGGACCGGTGCGGGGGCCGAGGGTGCGGCTTCGGCCCGGGGCTCGGGCTCGGGTTCGGGCTCGGGTTCGGGTTCGGGTTCGGGTTCGGGCTCGGGTTCGGGTTCCAGTACGGGGGCCGCGGGCGGGGGCTCCGTACGGGGGCGGGGGCGCGGCGCGGGCGGCGTGGGCGTCGGCCGGGGCCCGGGCTCGGGCACGGCCCCCGGGCGGTTGTAGGACACCGTTCGGGTGATGATGCGCCCGCCGGGCAGATGTTCCTGCGTTCGGCTGAGGTAGCCGGCGTACTCCAGCTCGCGCAGGGCGGAGGCGATCCGGATCTCACCCTCGGTGAAGCGCCTGGCCAGGTCCTTGATGCCGACCCGTGTCCCGCCGGGCACCGACTGGATGTACAGGGCGAGCCCGATCGCGGTGAGCGACAACTCACGGTGCTGGGCGAGGTGGTTGCCGACGACGGTGAAGTGCGACGTGTGCTTGACGTGGGCGTGGCGTACACCGGACGGGAAGACCGGGCGCGCGTTAAAGTGCTCAGAAGCCATGGGAAGCCTGTTACTTCCTCGTTGGTCAGGCCCTCGTTCGGGATTGCCGTCCCGGCGGGGGCCGTCTCATGTCTGGGGTTGGTCGGGCTGAGCATATGCCAGGCAACCGGCGCCAAATCCAGCCGAGTTGGCACATGTCACCCGTGTGAGTGACCGGCCGATTCCGGGAGGCTGGAGGGGTATGGCTGGGTTCTTTCTCTCGGTATTGCGGAGCAAAAGAGAAATCGCGGATCGCCGCATCGTGGCGGCCCACGGTCCGGTGGACCGCTCCGCTCGAACGTGAGACCCAGGTCACATTTTGATGTGTCACAGCCTGACGAGCCGCGGTGTCTTAAGGGTCGTAGCCACCGAGAACGGCATTGGAGAAGACCATGGGTCCCCGACTGAACATCTTCGGCAACGCGACCGCGGGCAAGCTGATGAAGCACTTCATCGCGGCGGGCACGGCGATCAAGGGCTCCACGCTGCCGGCCGCGACGCAGGAGCTGGTGGCGCTGCGCGCGAGCCAGATCAACGGGTGCGGTATGTGCATCGACATGCACACCAAGGACGCGACCGCCGCCGGTGAGACCGCGGTACGCCTCCACCTGGTCGCGGCCTGGCGGGAGGCAACGGTGTTCACCGAGGCCGAGCGCGCCGCGCTGGAGCTGACGGAGCAGGGCACCCGCATCGCGGACGGCGCCGGAGGCGTCCCGGACGAGGTGTGGGAGAAGGCGGCCAAGCACTACGACGAGGACCAGCTGGTCGCCCTGGTCGTCCTGATCTCCATGATGAACACCTTCAACCGCATGAACGTCATGCTTCAGATGCCCGCCGGCGACTACCAGCCGGGCCAGTTCCACTAGCGGCGAGCGTTCACGCGGAGATTCGCCGTCACCAGATGAGGACCCCTCCCCCGGTGGCTTCCAGGGCCCGCCGGGGGCCGCCGGCGGGCTCCCAGCCTGAGAGCCGATGGTGATCCCCACACGGTCGTACGCCAGCGCTCCCCATCAGCGAGGTTCGCCCGTCGGGCGGGTCTTCCAGCAGGTCCCAGCTTCCGTCGGCGTTCCTTGGGTGCACGCTAAATCCAGCCGAGAGCCTGGCTGACGGCGAAGGGGACCGGGACCAGCGCAGCCATGCCGAGCCATCTGTGAGGTCGATCGCCCTCTTGTCGTGGCATGAGGACGTCCACCACCAGAACCATCCCCAGGACGAGCACGCCGCTGAGCACGGCAACGTACGTCATGACGGTTGCGGTTTCGGACGCTTCCTTGTCGCAGCCGATGCCACCGCCGCAGTCCACCAGGGGGTACTCCGTCATGAGCCACCGGATGCACAAGCCCGGGATGATCGCGACCACACCGATCAGGAGATTCGCCAGCCCCGGCGCCCACCAGCGACTGCCGGGCCGCCCCGGGCCGTTGGGAAGACCGGGACTCAGGGCTGTCCCCCGCGGGAGCGGTGCAGGTCGCGGAGGAGGGCGATCTCCGAACCGTGGTGGAGGAGTTCCTGGTTGACCCACCAGGCGATCTCGATGAACGGCTCCTCCGCGTCGCTGCCGTGCGGGTAGGTGCAGTACCCGACGGTGTCCAGCGCGGCCTCGTCGACGCTCAGCAGCGCTTTCCGCCAGGCGGTGGCGGCGGTGTCGAAGCCGGGCACCGCGCCCGCGACGTCACCCTCGACGCGGTAGTCGTTCCGGGTCCTGGAGCGGGTGCCGGCCGTGTGGTCGGCGCGCAGGGTCAGCATCTCGGTGAGGTGGCTGAGGCGCCACGCGATCGTGGTGAACGGCGGCGGCCAGGGGTGCGGGTACGTCGCGGCGTCGCGCCCCCAGTCGCCGGCGCCGGCGAGGAGGGTGGCCCGCGGGCCGGGCCCGTCCGCCCGGCGGCGTACGGACCAGCAGTCCGCGACCGGCTCCCAGAGGTACTCCTCGTCCGTCATGGGGCCGACCTTGGTGTCCGAGCCGTCGCCGCTGTCCATGACGGGCCCGCTCATACGGTCGGCGAGGCGCGTGCGGGCGAAGTCGAACTGGTCGAGGAGCGGGGCCAGGCGGGGTGGGATCACGGGGATGGTTCCTGTCAGACGTCGAAGGGCTGGAAGTGCACGAGGGCGGTGTTGCCGTCGCCCTCGTACTGCACGGTGATGTCGATCGCCTCCGCGCCGCCGACGGCGGGCGGTTTCAACTCGACGTGGGCGCAGGCGTCGAGGGTTTCGGGGTAGCAGTGGTCCGAGGTGAGGGTCGTGCCCGGGTAGGCCGTGGCCAGCCAGGTGTCGAGGTCGGTCCGGGTGATGCGGAATTCGACGTCGTAGGTCGTGTCGAGCCAGGTCATCACCTCGCACCTCGCGTCGTGCGCGCCGGCCGGCAGCCCGGGCTGGTCCGCGTAGTGCATGGCCTGCGTGCAGGAGGCGGGCTTGCGGGTGTCGAGGGGGTCGTCGTCCGTCAGGTCGTCGACGACCTTCCAGGCGAGCCACGTCATGCCCGCCAGAGGTATGGCCAGCACGGAGGCGAGTACCCAGGCCGGTTTCATGCCCGCGAGGTTAACCGCTGATCAGTTCGGCCCATACGGATTTTCGGGGGGCGGGCCCGGGGCAGGTGCCCCACTCTTCGGCGAGGGCCTCGACGATCAGCAGCCCGTGGCGCGGCTCGCCGGGGAAGCGGTGGCCCCGGGAGTCGGACACCTCGATCCGGATGCGGTGGGCGTTGGTGACGCTGAGAAGCTGCCGGGCCGCGCTGTCCAAGGGTTGTCCAACCCGGTCGGGACTGTCTGACGTGCGTCGGCGGGTACGGAGGGCGCATGAGCCTGGAAGAGCACAGCTGGTCGGTGGACCCGGAGGACGAACAGGGCGCGGCCGTGGTCGCCGCGCTCGGCCGCCAGATGCGGGCGCGGCGGGAGGCGCTGGGGGTGAAGGTCGCGGAGCTCGCGGCGCGGATCGGGTACGGGGAGGACCTGATCTACAAGGTGGAGGCGGGGAAGCGGATCGCGAAGCCGGAGTATTTGGACGGCGTGGACCGTGCGTTGCAGGCCGGGGGCCTGATCAGGGCGATGCGGGAGGACCTGACGCGGGTCCGCTACCCGAAGAAGTCCGGGACCTGGCGAAGCTGGAGGCCAGTGCCATCGAGATGTACGCATACCGCACGCACAACATTCATGGGCTGCTCCAGACGGAGGGCCACGCGCGTGCTCTGTTCGAGATGCAGCAGCCCGCGTACACGGAGGAAGAGGTGGAGCGGGGTGTTGCGGGCCGGATGGCACGGCACTCCGTCTTCGGCCTGGATTCCGCCCCGACGATCAGCATCGTTCAGGAAGAGGGGACGCTCCGTCGGCGGATCGGGGACACAATGGTGTGGCGTCAGCAGCTCGAACGGATCCTGGATCTCATGAGGTTGAGGCACTTGGTAGTCCAGGTGATGCCGCTGAAGTGTGAGTCCCATGCCGGAATGACTGGCGGTATCGAGTTGCTGAAGTTCGCGGACGGTACGGCGGCAGGGCGCTCCGAAGGTGCGTTCAACGGGCGCCCCGTTTCCGACCCCAAGCAGCTCCAGATACTGGAGTTGCGGTATGGGATGATCCGGTCCCAGGCCCTGACGCCACGGGAATCTCGGGTCTTCATTGAGAGCTTGCTGGGAGAGACATGATCCGTGCGTCTGAGCTGGACTGGTTCAAGAGCAGCTACAGCGACAGCAGTGACATCAACGACTGCGTCGAGGTGGCGACCACTCCCGGCGTGGTCCACGTCCGGGACTCCAAGAACATCCCCGGCCCGCAGCTCGCGGTCAGCGGCACCGCTTGGGTCGGCTTCGTCGCGTACGCCTCTGACCAGGGATAACGGGAGTTACCAGCCGACCGGGTGGTTCCGGTTGGCGGATGCGACGGGTTGAACGCGAGCCAAGGTGAGGGGTCTTACGGTCGATCTCGTGTGGTTCCCGCCGGTTCCGCACGAAGTCACTACGTAAGAGGTCGAACCACTCATGAGCCTGAGCATCCGCAACCAGATCGCCGGCACCGTCACCGCCATCACCGCAGGTGAGGCCATGGCGACGGTCAAGGTCCGGCTGGACGGCGGTCAGGACATCACCGCCGCCATCACCGCCGACGCCGTCAAGGACCTCGGCCTGGCCGAGGGGGACGCCGTCAAGGCGCTCGTCAAGGCCACCGAAGTCGCCCTCGCCACCGGGCCGGTGGACGGGATCTCCATTCGGAACCAGATCGCCGGGACCGTCGCCGACGTGGCCGTCGGGCCCGCCATGGCCTCCGTCAAGGTGGACGTGGACGGGGGCGGGCTGACCGCCGCCATCACCGCCGATGCCGTCGAGGCGCTGGGCCTGGCCGCCGGGTCCTCCGTCGTCGCGCTGATCAAGGCGACCGAGGTCTCGCTCTCCAACGCCTGACGTCGCCGGGAGCTCCGAAAAGAATTTTCGGCGGGCCTGTCACACGCGCGTCCCGCGGCGGGTCAGTGGAGTGAAGCAGGCGGGAAACCTGACCGGGGCGAGGATCGCACCGGCGCCCGTCTCCAGGGGAGCTCAGATGTCCACCATTGCAATCGTCTTCGCTCTGGTCGGCGCGTTGATGGTCGGATTCTCGGCGTACTCGGTCTTCACCAAGGCCGAGTTCGTGGTCGGGCCGCTGGCCGAGTACGGGGTTCCGGAGTCGATCTGGACGTTCCTGGGTGTCGCGAAGGCGGCCGGTGCGGTGGGTCTGGTGGTCGGCGTTTTCGTCCCGCTGATCGGCGTTGCCGCGGCGATCGGCATCGCCCTCTACTTCGCGGGGGCCGTGATCACGACGTTCCGGGCGAAGGCGTACGCGCACGCCGTCTTCCCGATCATGTACGCGGCCCCCGCGGTCGTTGCCCTGTCGCTCGGGTTCAGCGGCTGAGCGCCGCCGGCTGGTCCACGGCCGGTTCGTCCGCCGCGCGGAAGGGTGCGAAACCTCGGTTGCTCTTGCAGCCGAGGTTTTCGTACGTGTTGACCTTGGTCACCGGGTCGGTGGCGACCAGGCGGATCTTGCAGGCCTCCTTGATGAACCGGCCCTCGACCCCGCCGGGGAAGTCGATCTCCTTGTTCCACAGGTACGGCGACTCGTACTTGTTGGCCCAGGCGGTGGAGTTCACGTCGATGCCGCCCGGGGCCTCGATCTCGTAGACCCAGCCCGTCTTGGCGCTGCCGTACGTCGCGAACTTCTCGGCCACCCACTTCTCGCAGCTCGTGCTGAGGTGCGCGCTGGTCTGGCCGCCGCCCTTGACGATGTACTCGGCGAGCGGGGTCAACTGGTCGCCGCGCGGGGTGAACCCGGTCTGGAAGAGCTCCTCGACGTTCTCCCGGGTGTCGCCGCGCCACAGGGTGTTGTCGTCCGCGCGCCAGTGCCAGTTCTCGGACTTCGCGGCGGCCTCGACGGCGTAGGCGATGAACGGGTTGGTGGTGGTGCTGAACCAGTCCCACGCGTCGAACTCGGTGACCGGCCCGCAGGGACCGGTGTCGGGCGCCGGGGCGGGCCGCGACGGCGCGGCCGCGGCGGGGCCGATGGCGGCGGCGGAGGCGAGCGAGGCGGCGGCGAGGACCTGCAGAGCGGCCTTCAGCATGGTGAGAGCCCATCAGTTGATCAACATGACGGGCCCTTTTATAGCGAGATGTCGCAGTACGGATCGAGTCCGGCGGCGGGTGATCACCCGGACGAGTGGCCGCCTGGTGGTTAGCGGCGGAGCAGGACGATCACCGAGCCCCACATCGTCAGCAGGACGTTGCCCAGCGCGTACGGGACCGTCGTGCCCAGGGCGGGGATCTGGCTGCGGGCGCGTTCCGAGAGGGCGCCGAGGGCGGCGGTGGTGGTCTGGGCGCCGGCGAGCGCGCCGAGCAGGATCGGCAGCGGCAGGCGCTGCACGAAGTGCCCGTACAGGAAGCCGGCCAGCAGTGGGACGGTGGTGACCAGCGCGCCCCAGACCAGCAGCGGCCAGCCGGCCTCGCGCAGGCCGGGGACGAAGCTGGGGCCCGCGTTGAGCCCGACGATCGCGACGAAGACGCACAGGCCGAGGGTGCCCATGAGCCACTGCGCGGCGGAGGGGAGGTTCCCGTACGTGGGGTACTTGCTGCGGATCCAGCCGAAGACCAGGCCCATCAGGAGGGCTCCGGTGGAGGTGGACAGCGAGAGCGGGGCGCCCGCCGCGTGCAGGGCGGGGATGCCGAGCAGGCCGCCGAGGAAGAGGCCCAGCGCGATCCACACCATGTCGGTGGCGAAGCTCGTCGGCACCGGCTTGCCGAGCTGCTCGGCCGCCGCTTCGACCCGGTGGTGGGGCCCGGTCAGGACGAGGGTGTCGCCGCGCTCGACGGTGTTGTCGAGGCGGACCCGCAGGTCGGCGCCGCCCCGCCAGTGGCCCTCGATGAACACCCCCGGCATGAACTCCTCGTGGCGCAGGGTGCGGATGGTGCGCCCGGTGTCCTCGCCGCGCCGCCCCGTGACGACCACGTGGAGGGACTCCGTGCGGTAGCCGAGCAGTTCGACGTCGTCGGTCTCCATGCCGATGTGGCTGCGCGCGTCGTACGCGACGAGGTCCCCGCGGACCGCGCTGACGGCCAGGGTGTCGCCGAGCTCGATGCGGGTGGCGGGGTCGTGCTCCAGGATCCGGCCCCCGCGGCGCACCCGGGTGATGTAGAGGCGGCGCCCGGCGGCCTTCTGCTCGGCCTCGAACTGGCCGATCGTGCGGCCCGCGAAGCGCTCCACGTCCACGTCGTAGGCGCGCAGCACGTGCTGGTAGTAGCCCTCCCCGGCGTCGGGGTCGTCCTCGGCGGCCTCCAGGTCGGCGGCGAGCACCGCGCTGTCGGCGGCGAGGTCCCGGCGGACCAGGCGCGGCAGCACCGACGCGAGGAGCAGCGCGGGCAGGACCGTACCGAGGGGATAGGTGACGGCGTAGGCGACGGCCACCAGGTGGGACTCGTCCTTGGCCTGGTCGGGGGTGAGTCCGGGCAGCTGGGAGATGGCGTCGGAGGCGACGCCGATGACGGCCGACTGGGTGAGCCCGCCGCCGAGCAGGCCGGCCGAGAGCCCGGGTCCGTAACCGGCGAGGGTGGCGAAGACCCAGGCGGTGGCGAGCCCGCTGACGCAGACGATCACGGCGAGGAGGACCTGCGGGAGGCCGTCCTTGCGCAGGGCGCGGAAGAACTGCGGGCCGACGTCGTAGCCGAGGGCGAAGAGGAACATCAGGAAGAAGACGGCCTTGATCGGGCCGTCGATCTCCACCTTGACCTGGGAGCCGATGGCGAGCCCGGCGACGAGGCAGCCGGTGACGGCGCCGAGGGTGAAGGAGCGGTAGCGCAGCCGCCCGAGCAGGAAGCCGGCGGCGATCGTCAGGAAGACCAGCAGCTCGGGATAGGGGCGGAAGATGTTGTCCCTGAGCCAGTCCACGTCCAGTCAGCCTTCCGCCGCCTCCCGTCGCCGCTTGGGGAAACGCTAGGCGCGGCGGGGTCGGGCCGCACGTCGGGAGCCGGCATTGGCGACCATGGGGGCACACCCGGGGCACGCCCCCGCCCGACAGCGCGCACAGGAGCGAAGAGCACCGTGACGACGAGGTTCCAGGCCCCCGAGGGCCACGACGCGGCAGCCGTGACCCGGGCCCTGGCCGAAGGGGACTGCGGGGAGGTCGCCGGGGACGCGGGCCGGCGGGCCCAGTATTCGGCCGACGCGTCCAACTACCGGCAGGTCCCGCTGTGCGTGGTGTTCCCGCGCGAGCGGCGGCACGTCCTGAACGCGCTCGCGGTGTGCCGTCGGCTGAAGGTGCCGGTCACCGCGCGCGGCGCGGGCACCAGCACCTCCGGGCAGGCGGTCGGCGCGGGGGTGGTCCTCGACTTCTCCCGGTACTTCAACCGGCTGATCGCACTGGACCCGGCCGCGCGCACCGCGACCGTGGAGCCGGGCATCGTCCTCGACGACCTCCAGCGGGCCGCCGCCGGGCACGGCCTGATCTTCGGCCCCGACCCGTCCACCCACAGCCGCTGCACCCTCGGCGGCATGATCGGCAACAACGCGTGCGGTACGCATTCCCTCGCGTGGGGCCGCACCGCCGACAACGTGGCCGAGCTCGAAGTGGTCACCTACCGGGGCACCGTCGTCCGCCTCGGCGCGATGACCCGCGAGGAGGCCGAGGCGGCGGCCGCGGCGGACGACGACCGCGGCCGGCTGATCGGGGCGCTGTACCGGCTCGCACGGGCCAACCTGGAGACCCTCCGCACCGAACTGGGCCGCTTCCCCAGGCAGGTGTCGGGCTACGCCCTGGAGCACCTGCTGCCCGAGCACCGCTTCGACCTCGCGAAGGCCTTCGTCGGCAGCGAGGGCACCCTGGCCGTGGTGCTCTCGGCGACGGTCCGCCTCATCACCCCGCCGCCCGCCCGGACCCTGGTCGTCCTCGGCTTCGAGGACGCGTACGCGGCCGCCGACGCGGTGGTCCCGCTGCTGGAGCACCGGCCGCTGGCGCTGGAGGGGCTCGACCAGGCGCTGACCGACGTGATCACCCGGCCGGAGACCCGGGCGGCCGCCGACAGCCTGCCCGCAGGGCGGGCCTGGATCTTCGCCGAGCTGGGCGGCGAGCCCGGGGAGCTGCCCGGGCGGGCCCGGGCGCTGACCGCGGCTGCCCGGGCGGCGGCCGGGTTCACCGGCGCCGAGACGGTCGGCGACCCGGGGCGGGCGCGCCGGTTGTGGCGGATCCGGGAGGACGGGGCGGGCCTCGCGACCCGGCAGCCCGACGGGTCGGAGGCCTGGCCGGGGTGGGAGGACTCGGCGGTCCCGCCCGCGCGCCTGGGCTCGTACCTGCGGGCGCTGGGGCCGCTGATGGCGCGGCACGGGCTGAAGGGGGCCCTGTACGGGCACTTCGGCGAGGGCTGCCTGCACGTACGGATCGACTTCGACTTCGGGACGGCCGGGGGCACCGCCGTCTTCCGGGCCTTCCTGACCGACGCGGCCCGGCTGGTCGCCGAGCACGGCGGCTCCCTGTCGGGCGAGCACGGGGACGGGCGGGCCCGCTCCGAGCTGCTGCCGCTCATGTACGGGCCCCGGGTCATGGAGCTGTTCGCCGCCTACAAGGACGCCTGGGACCCGGACGGCGGGCTGAACCCGGGGATCATCGTCCGGCCGGTGCCCGTGGACGGGGACCTGCGGGTGAGCCCGCCGCGCGGGGAGCTCCCGCTGTCGACGGTCTTCGCCTACGCGGGCGACGGCGGCGACTTCGCCAGGGCCACCCGCCGCTGCGTCGGCGTGGGCAGGTGCCGCGACGCCGAACCCGGCGGGGAGGTGATGTGCCCCAGCTACCGGGTCACGCGCGACGAGAAGGACTCCACCCGGGGGCGGGCGCGGCTGCTGTACGAGATGACGCAGGGCGGGGTGATCGGCGACGGGTGGCGCTCGAAGGAGGTCCGGGACGTCCTCGACCTGTGCCTGTCCTGCAAGGGGTGCAGCGTGGACTGCCCGGTCGGGGTGGACGTGGCCACGTACAAGTCGGAGTTCCTGCACCACCACTACAAGGGGCGGCTGCGGCCCGTCTCCCACTACACGATGGGCCGGCTGCCGGCGCTGCTGCGGTGGACGGCCCGGCTGCGGCTGACGGGGGCCGTCAACGCGGTGGCCTCCTCGCCGCTCGCGCCGCTGGTCAAACGGGCCGGGGGGATCGCGCCGCAGCGGGAGCTGCCGCGGCTCGCGGAGCGGACCTTCCTCGCCTGGTTCCGGGAGCGGGAGCCCCGGGGCGACGGCCGGCGGGGGCCGGTCGTGCTGTGGGTGGACTCCTTCAACAACCACTTCACGCCCGAGGTGCTCAGGGCCGCGGTGGCCGTCCTGGAGGCCGCCGGATTCGCGGTGCGGGTCCCGGACGGCACCCAGTGCTGCGGGCTGACCTGGATCACCACCGGTCAGCTCGACACGGCCCGCCGCGTCGCCCGGCGCACCACGGCGGCGCTGGCACCGGCGGTCCGGGCGGGCGTGCCCGTCGTCGGACTGGAGCCCAGCTGCACGGCGGCGCTCCGCACCGACCTGCCCGAACTCCTCGGCGGGGACGGGGAGGTGAGGGCGGTGGCGGCCGCCACGCTCACCCTCGCGGAGCTCCTCGGGGCCCGGGCGGCCGACTGGGAGCCGCCGCGGATCGGGGCGAAAGCCATCAGCCAGACCCACTGCCACCAGCACGCGACCTCCGGATTCGGGGCGGACGCGGCGCTGCTGGCCCGGATGGGGGTCGACAACACGGTGCTGAAGTCGGGCTGTTGCGGCCTGGCGGGCAACTTCGGCTTCGAGCGGGCCCATTACGAGGTGTCCGTGGCGGCCGGCGAGCAGGTGCTGCTGCCCGCCGTACGGGCCGCCGCGCCCGGGACGGTCGTCCTCGCGGACGGGTTCAGCTGCCGCACGCAGATCCGGCAGGGCACGGGCCGGGAGGGCACCCACCTCGCGCAGCTGATCGCCGGCGCGCTGGAGCATTAGGCGGGCGGGCCCTCCAGGTTGAGGGCGATGCGCTCCAGCACGCTGACGGCGGTGCGGTACTCCTCATCGGAGACGCCCCGCGTCGACAGGGCGCGGAAGGCGTCGATGCGTACGGAGACCTCGGCGACGCGGACGCGGCCGTCCTCGGTGAGGGCCAGGCGGCCCGGCGCGGGGCGGGCGGCCCAGCCGCCGGCCAGGACCGTTCCGACGGCCGCGGTGAGGGCGTCGGCGTCGGCGTTGGCGGCGAGGAGCTCCCGTACGGAGGCGTCGGTGGCCTCCGGGTCGTCCGCGACGGCGTTTATGACCTGCCAGGCGAGCCGGGTGAGGCCGAAGCCGGCGAGGGTGGCGTTCATGCGGGTGGTGATGGCCTGGTCGGTGCGGTTCAGCCAGTAGCCGATGGGCTTCATGCGGGGCTCCCGGTCGGGGTGTTGGCGGGCAGCAGGCGGACGAGGGCGCAGCACAGCACGGTGGCCGCGGCCACGACGGCCAGGCTGTGGACGGCGGCGGAAGCGCTGCCGCCGGAGGTGTGGAAGTACACGGTGGTGATGGCGGCGGCGCCGATGCTGTTGGCGAGCTGGGTGACGGCGGACAGCGAACCGCTCGCGCTGCCGGACTCCTTCGGGTCGATGCCGCCGAGGGTGACCTCGTAGACCGTGCCGAAACAGGTGCCGAGGCCGAGGCCGGTGGTGAAGACCGGGAGGGCGAGCGTCCACCCGGTCGGGGTGGTGGCCAGGACCAGCGCGATCAGCGCCAGGGTGCCGGCCAGGGTGAGCAGCAGGCCGGCGAGGACGAGGGTGCGGCCGAGGCGTTCCCTGAGGCGGTGCGCCGCGATCGAGGCGACGATGATGCCGGCGGCGATGGGGGCGAGGCCGAGGGAGGCGCCGGTGGGGGTGCGGTGCAGCCCGTCCTGGAGGAAGAGGGACAGGACGAAGAGCAGGCCCGCGACCGCCGCGTAGAAGACGAGGCCGAGGAGCAGGCCGGAGGTGAAGGCGCGGCTGCGCAGCAGCGACGGTTCGATGAGCGGGGCGGCGGCGGTGCGCTGGCGCCGGCAGAAGAGGGCGAAGAACGCGGCTCCGGCGGCGAGGCAGAGCAGGGGGAGCGCCGTCCAGCCGTGGGCGGAGCCGTCGATGAGCCCGTAGACGAGTCCGAGCATGGTGGCGGCGAGCAGCGCGGAGCCGGGGCCGTCGACGGTGACCGCGCGGTCGCCGGAGTCGCGGGGCAGGAGGCGCAGGGCGAGGAGGATCGCGAGGCCGCCGAGCGCGATGTTGATCAGGAACATGGACCGCCAGCCGAAGTGGTCGACCAGGAATCCGGCGAGGACCGGGCCGCTGATCGCCGACAGGCCGAGGCAGGGGGCGAAGACCCCGAAGGCCTTGCCGATCTCCTCGCGGGGGAAGACGGCGCCGAGGATGCCGAAGCCCTGCGGGATGACCAGGGCCCCGAAGGCCCCTTGGAGGAGCCGGAAGCAGATGAGGGAGGCGGGGCCGGTGGCCAGGCCGCAGGCGACGGAGGCCAGGGTGAAGCCGGTGAGGCCGGTCAGGAAGAGCCGGCGGCGCCCGTACTTGTCGCCGAGCCGGCCGCCGACCACCAGCAGGACGCCCATGGCCAGGGCGTAGGCGGCGCCGAGCCACTGGACGAGGGCTTCCCCGCCGCCCAGGTCGGCGGCGATGGTCGGGGCGGCGATGTTGGTGATCGTCGCGTCGAGGAGGTCGAGGACCGCGGCGAAGAGGACGACGGCGAGGACGGCCCAGCGGCGGCGGTCGCGGGTGGCGGTGTGAGGGGCGGTGTCAGGGGCGGCGGGGGCGGAAGCAGGGGCTGAGGCCCTGGACATGGGATCCCTTGGAGGTCAGTGCCCGGTGAAGGCGGCGGAGTTCTCCCGGGCCCACTGGCGGAAGGTGCGCGCGGGGCGGCCGAGGAGGGTGTCGGTGGTGTCGGCGACGGCGGCGGGGCCGTGGTTGGCGGCCTCCCACAGGTCGAGGAGGGAGCCGGCCATGTGCGCGGGCATGTGGGCGCCCATCTGCTGCTCGGCCTCGGCGCGGGTGATGTGCACGACGGGGATCTCGCGGCCGACGGCCTCGGAGAGGACGGCGAGCTGCTCGCGGAAGGTGAGCGAGGCCGGCCCGGTGAGGGTGACGGTGCGGCCGGTGAGGGAGTCGCCGGTCAGTGCTTCGACGGCGATGTCGGCGATGTCCTCGGGGTGGATGGGCGCGATGTGCGCGTCGGGGTAGGCGAGCTGGACCGGCTGGGCCTGGCCGATGGACCAGGCCCAGCCGAGGGAGTTGCTGGCGAAGGCGTCCGGGCGCAGGAAGGTGCAGGTGAGGGCGGAGTCGGCGAGGGCGCGCTCGACCTTGAGGCTGTGGCTCGCGAGGGGGTCGTTCTCGGCGTCCGGGCCGCCCACGGAGGACGAGGAGAGCAGGACGACGTGCTCGACGCCGGCGGCCTCGGCGGCCTTGACCAGCTCGTGGATGCCGGCGGGCTGCGGGTAGAGGAAGACCTGGCGGACACCGCGGAGCGCGGCTTCGAACGTCTCGGGCCGGTCGAGCACGAGCTCGACGGCCTCGACACCGTCCGGGACGGTCAGCTCGGCGGGGTCGGCGCTGGCGGCGCGGACGGTGAGGCCGGCGGAGTGGAGGCGGGCGATGACGGCCTGGCCGACCTTGCCGCGGGCGCCGGTGATGAGGACGGTCACGGGAATCTCCTTCGTTCGGGTCATTCGCTGTCTGCGTACATATGCATGCTGGCATGCACACGTTTTCATGTCAACACATGTCTTCGGGTGTTCATGTATGTGGGTAGGCTGGGGTCCATGACGAAGCAGACGAAGCACGAGCCGGAAACGGCGGAAGAACTGCTGGACGCCGTCGGCCCGGCGTTCGGGAAGCTGCGGCGCTCCTCGCTCCTGGAGGTCGAGAACCCGATCTCCCAGAAGGACCTCAGCCGCACCCTGGTCCTCAACGTGGTCCTGGAGGCCGAGGGCGCCGACGAGGCCCGGGAGGTCACCGTCGGCGGAGTGGCCGAACACCTGGGCGCCGACCCCTCAGTGGCCAGCCGCATGGTGTCCGACTGCATCTCCGCCGGCTACCTGGTGCGCGCCGCCTCCCAGCAGGACGGCCGCCGCACGGTCCTCCACCTCAGCGACGAGGGCAAGGAGCTGATGGCCCGGTTCCGCCGCCACCAGCGCGCGGCCTTCGAGTACGTCACCGCGGACTGGTCGGAGCCGGAGCGCCTGGACTTCGCCCGCCTCATGCTGAAGTACGTCGCCTCGCAGGAGGCGCTCCGCCGACGCTGATCGCTGTCGGGCCATAGAGCCGCTCTATGGACCCATCGACCGGATGCCGCTACCGGCCCCCGGTCCCCTGCCCGAGGGTGGAAGAGCAATCCCCCCAATGAAGCAGGGACACCATGTACACCATCCTCTTCGTCTTGATCGCCGCATGCGTGTGGGCGGTGGTGCGCGGCCGGCCGCGCAGGTCACAGCTGTCGCTGTGGGCGGGGACCCTGGCGCTCACCACGCTCGCGTTCCTCCCCCACCTCGACCGCGCCTTCGGCCTGAGCTTCTGAGGAGGAGCCGACCATGACCAGCACCACCACCCCCGTCCCCGCCCCCGCCCCCGTGGCCGTGGCCGGGCTGTCCCACCGCCTCGGCCTCTGGTTCGCCCACGCGTACGTCCTGGGCATGTGCGCCACCATCGGCGGCGCGTACGTCTTCCAGTTCGGGCTGTGGGAGTACCCCTGCCCCATGTGCCTGCTGCAGCGCATGTTCATGCTGCTCAGCGCCGTCGGCCCCGCCATGATCGTGGCCCGCTCCCGCAAGGGCCCCGTGACCACCGCCGAGTTCGCCTCGGGCTGGGGCGTCGCCATCGTCTCGGCGCTGATCGGCAGCACCGTCTCCGGTGCGCAGGTCCTGATGCACATCGTGCCCCCGGACCCCGGCTACGCCGGCGCCCTGTTCGGCCTGCACCTCTACACCTGGGCCGCGATCACCTTCGGCCTCGCCGTGCTGGCCGGCGCCGTGAACCTGGCCCTGACCCACTCGGCCCAGCCCCTCGACGCCGCCCAGACCTCCCCCGCCCTGCGCCGGGCGGCCGGATTCACCCTCGCCGTGCTCGTCTTCTTCGCGGTGAGCAACCTGCTGGCCTGCTTCTTCCTGCAGGGCTTCCACTGGCAGATGCCCGGTGACCCCACCGGCTACCAGCTCTTCGCCGACTTCCTCTGAGGCCGGCGGGTCAGACGGCCGGTGCCCTCCTGACGGCGGCGACGGTGGGCACCGGCTCCTTGGTGAGGAAGTCGACGACCAGCCGGTTGACCAGCTCGGGCTTCTCCTGCGTGAGGAAGTGGGAGGTGCCCGGCACCACGGCCAGTTCCGCGTCCGGCAGGGCCAGGAACATCTCGACCGAGTGGTTCAGCGTCACCAGGTCGTCGTCCGAGAACATCACCAGGGTGCGGGCGGTCACCGCACCCAGCTGCTCGGCCCGCAGGTCGGGTTCCCCGGCCGCCATCTCGCCGATCTTGGCGGCGACCACCTTGAAGTGCTCCTCGCCGTCCGGCGAGACCTCGCCGTAGGCCGGGCCGAGGAACTGCGCGATGGCGTCCACGTCCCACTCCATGTCCGGCACCGCCTCACCGGACTTGTTGAAGCCGCCGCTGATCAGCACCAGCCGCTTCACCAGCTCCGGCCGCTCCATCGCGACCAGCATCGCGGTGACCGCCACGTCGCTGTGCCCGACCAGATCCGCCGGCCCGCCGACCACCGTCTCCAAGAACGCGATGGTGTCCTCGGCCATCAGCCCGTACGTGATCGGCCCCGCCACGTCCGGGGTGTGCCCGTGCCCGCGCCGCTCCGGCGTGTACACGCGGAAGTGCCCGGCCAGCGCCGGCAGGTTCGGCTCGAAGAACCGCGCGTCCACCAGCCCGCCGTGCATCAGCACCAGCGGCTCGCCCGCACCGTGCTCCTCGTACCAGGTCTTGACCGCGCCGAGCTGAACGTACGTCCCCATCGTGAATCTCCTCGTCTCGTTACCGACCATCAACCCGCGCGGGGAGCCCGAAGATCGGGAACAGCCGCTCCGTGTCGCGGAAGAAGCTGATACCGGTGATCCGATCGTCGTGCACCTCGATCACCTGGAGCGCCCAGGGATCGAACCCCGTCCCGTCGGCGCTGGGGCGGTACTGCCCGAAAGCGGGTGAGCCGTTCGCCACGGCCGGGACCAGCCGGGATCCCCGGCAGCCGATGGCCGGCCCCGTCAGCCAGGCCCGGATGTCGCCGGCGCCGCGCATCCACATCGCGTACGGGGGCAGGGACAGCGTGGCGTCGACGTGGAGCAGCATGTTCAGCTCCTCCATGTCGAAGCGGGAGAAGGCCGCGGCGTACCGCTCGGCGAGGGCCAGTTGGACGGTGCCCGCCGGCGCGGCAGCCGGTTCGCCGGCCTCCGTGCGACGGGCGGCGAGCGTGGCGCGGGCGCGCTGGAGCGCGCTGTTGACGGAGGCCGCCGTGGAGCCGTGCAGGTCGGCTACCTCGGCGGCCGAGAAGCCGAGGACCTCGCGCAGGATCAGGGTCGCCCGCTGCTTGGGCGGCAGGTGTTGCAGTGCGGCGACGAAGGCCAGCCGCACGGACTCGTCGGCCACCGCCAGCTCGGCGGGGTCCCCCGGGTACGGCTCGATCCACACGCCGGCCTCCAGCGCGGCCCCCGGCGAGGTGGCCCCGCTGGTCGGACCGCACAGGTCCATGGGCCGGGCCCGCCGCTTCCCGGCGGCCAGCGCGTCCAGGCAGACGTTGGTGGCGATCCGGTAGACCCACGACCGCAGTGACGACCGCTCCTCGAAGCGGTCGAGGCTCCGCCAGGCCCGGATCATCGTCTCCTGCACGGCGTCGTCCGCCTCGAACACCGACCCGAGCATCCGGTAGCAGTACCCGGTCAGCTCCCGCCGGTAGCCCTCCAGCCGGGCCGCAGCATCCTCGTGGTCTTCCATCTCCGCACCCTAGAGGAAGTGATCACATCGGGCAGCAGCCGGATCAGGCGTCGAGGACGAGGTCGGATGCCGGGACGGACTGGCAGGTCAGGACCTCGGTGTCGGGGAGGTCCGGGGGCGGTGTGACCAGGTGGGCGGCCTCGCCCGCGAGGACCGTGCAGGCGCAGCTTTCGCACTGGCCGACGCGGCAGCCGCTGGGCAGCCCGACGCCCGCCCGCTCGCCGAGGGAGAGGAGCGTGCCGTCCTGTTCGCGCCAGGTGACCTCGCGGCCGGAGCGGGCGAAGCGCACCGTGAACGCGGCGCCGTCCGGGACGCGGACCTCGCGCCGCTCGGCCAGGAACCGCTCGCTGAAGATCTCGAAGGGCGGCACGCCCCGGGCCTTCAGCCCCTCGGTGAGCGAGGCGAGCATCGGTTCGGGGCCGCAGAGGTAGAAGCGGGCGCGGCGGGCGATCAGGTCGGGGGCGATGTCGTCGGCCGTGATGAAGCCGCGGCGGTCGTACTCGCGGCCGGGCGCGTCTCCCCCGCCCGGCGCGGCGTAGTGGTCGATGATCCGCAACGCCCGGATGCGGCCCTGGAGTTCCCGCAGCCGGTCCTTGAAGGGATGGTCGGCGGAGCCGCCGGTGCCGTGGTGCAGGACGACCTCGGGGACCGTGCCGCCCGCCGCGGCGAGGGTCTCCAGGTAGCCGAGGAACGGCGTGATGCCGATGCCCCCGGCGAGCAGCACCACCGGGGCGTCGGTGTGCGTCGGGATGCAGAAGACCCCGCGCGGGGCGGTCAGGAGCAGCCGGTCGCCGACCGCGAGCTCCTCGTGGACGTACGTGGACAAGGCGCCGCCGGGGACGTGCCGTACGGCCAGGTGGTAGGCGGCGCGCCCGGGTTCGACGGCGGAGCCGGTGAGCGAGTAGCCGCGGGCGTCCGGCCGCTGCGGCGCGCGTACGGTCACGTGCTGGCCGGGACGGTGGTCGGGCAGCGGGCCGCCGTCGGCGGGCTCGAGGCGCAGGGTGCGCACGCCGCGGCCCTCGGCGGCCAGGGCGGTGACGGTGAACGGGCGGGTGCCGGTCCAGGTGCCGTCGTCCGGCGCCGGACGGACCTCGCACACCGCGGAGCGCAGCGGCACGGAGCCGCTCAGCGGGTCCGCGTCCTCGTGGCCGACGAGCCGGTTGAAGTTGCTGCCGCCGGGGCCGAGCGGGTCGGCGCCGGGCAGCGCCAGGTCGGCGGCCCCCTGCCACCAGCCGTACTCGCCGACCACGACCGACGGGTGCAGCGAGTCGTCGAAGCGGGCCCGCAGGCGGATGGCCCCCTTGGGGGTGGACAGCTCCACCCACTGCCCCTCGGCGATGCCGCGTGCGGCGGCCGCCCGCGGGCTCATGTCCACGGACGGGTCGGTGGCGCGACGGCGCAGCGAGCCGATGCCGCGGTGCTGGCTGTGGACGAAGGAGCCGTGCTTGGCGCAGGTCAGGACCAGGGGGAACGCGGAGTCGGTGGCGGCGGGGTCGCGGTGTTCGGGGACGGCCGGGTAGCCGTGTTCCAGCAGCCGCTCCGAGTACAGCTCGACGCGGCGGGTCGGCGTGCCGAACCCGGCGACCGTGCCGTCGCCGCCCGTGGCGGCGGCGTACTTGCGGTAGGCGAGCGGGCGCGGCACCCGCACCCCGCCGGGGCGCTCGCGCAGTTCCCGTACGGTCAGGCCGAGCGGCTCCAGCTGCCAGTTCCAGGCGGCCTCGACGTCCCCGTCGAAGAACAGCCCGCCCATGCCGAGGCGGCGGGCGAGGTCGAAGACCACCTCCGTGTCGGAGCGCGACGAGCCCTGCGGCTCGACCAGCCGCGGCCGCAGCTGGACCTGCTCCTGGGCGCGGTGGCCGGTCTCGAAGCCGAAGCGCAGGGCCTCGTGCTCGTAGGCGCTGTTGACCGGCAGGACGATGTCCGCACTGGCGCTGGTCGGGTTCGCGAACAGGTCCAGGTGCACCTGGAAGTCCAGCCGCCGTAGCGCCCGCGCCACCCGGTCCGAATCGGGCTGCGCCACCACGAGGTTCGACCCGAAGCCGATCAACGCCCGTACCGGATAGGGCTGGTGGTCCTCGATGGCCCGGCACAGGTCGCCGGCGTTCACGTAGCCGGAGGCGGGCGGCCCGAGCGGGTGCTTGTCCAGGCCGAGGGCCTTGGCCCGCTGCCCGGGCGCGAACTGGTCGAAGGAGGAAGCCGCGTTGTAGGGCGGCGGGGGTACGACGTGGTTGCCGCCCCGGGTGTCGTACGAGCCGGTCAGCGCGTACAGCGTGGCCAGCGCGCGCTCGGTCTGGGCCGCGTTCGCGCTCTGCCCGACGCCGGTCCAGCCGTAGTACGCCACCGAGCGCGCGGCCCCGATCTCCTCGGCCAGCGCCCGTATCTCCCGTTCGGGTATCCACGTGGTGCGCGCCACCCGCTCGGCCGGCCACGCCGCGCAGGCCTCCGCGTACCGCCGGAAGGCCGGCACGCAGGCGACGCCCTCGCCCGTGCGGGTCACCACCCGGTGCTCCCCGGCCAGCGCGAACCGCTCGGGCCGCTCCGCGGCCCGGCCGGTGTCGTACACCTCGGGCAGCCCGGCCTCCTCGTCCCATACGACGTACCCCGCGGCGCCCGGGGCGAGCTCGGCGGCCCGCAGGAACCGCCCGGTGCCGGTGCGCACGAGCAGCGGGGCGTTGGTCCAGGACCGGACGAACCGCTCGTCGTAGGCCCCGCTCTCGATCAGCAGGTTCGCCAGCCCCAGGGCGAGCGCCGCGTCCGTGCCCGGCCGCACCCGCAGCCAGTGGTCGGCGCGCAGCGCGCTGGTGGAGCGGCGCGGGTCCACGACCGCCAGCTTCATGCCGGCCGCCTGGGCGGCGGAGACGGCGGCGGACTGCGCCAGCCAGGTCTTGGCCGGGTTGAACCCCCACAGCAGCGCGAGGTCGGCGTGCGCGTAGTCGGGGGGCGGGAGCGGCGAGCCGAAGGTGAAGGCGTGCGCGAAGTCCTTGTGCCAGTTGCAGAGCTCCGCGCTGTACACGGTGTTCGGACTGCCGAAGTGGCGGATGAACCGCTCGATCCACTCGGTCGCGTCCGACACCATCGTCCCCGACGGGGTGGCCACCGCGAAGGCCACCGCCTCGGGTCCGCTCTCCTCGGCGATCGCCCCGATCCGCCGGGCGATCTCGCCCATCGCCTCGTCCCAGGAGACCGGCACCCAGCCCGGGTCGGGATCCGACTTGGGGTTCGTCCGCCGCAGCGGGGTGGTCAGCCGGCGGGTGCTGTGCGCGATCTCGGGCGCGGACCGGCCCTTCGGGCACATCGCGGCCCCGGTGGGATGCTCCGGGTCCGGGCGGACGCCGGTGAGGCGGCCTTCCTCGACGGTGTAGACCGCTCCGCACCGTGACTTGCACAGGGTGCAGAACCCGCGCTTCTCCTCGACGGCCACTGGGTACCTCCCGACGCCCGCGGCCCGGCGGCCGCCACCTTCCATTGGACGCCTTCGGGTGGACCGCCGGGGCCGCCACTCGTCCCCGGCCGCCGGGGCCAAGGACCCGCCGGGGGCGGGACGGCCACCGACTACGGCGATGCGGGCGGGGAGGTCATGCGGTGGCTCCTTCGGGCGTGGTCCCCACGGGGACGCTCGGGTGAACTTCGCGCTCGATGCGCGGGAGGATGTCGGGCAGGTAGATGTCCTGGATGGCGGACTGTTCGCCGTGCGCCTCCCAGTGGGCCCGGCTGGCCCAGCGCTCCACGAGGACGAAGCGGCCCGCGTCCTCGTGAGACTGGTACGCCTCCCAGCTCACGCAGCCGTCCTCGGCGAGGCAGACCGGGCGCATCCGGGCCAGCGCGTCGGCGACCGGGGCGATGTCGGCCGGCTCCGGTACGCGGACGATGACGATGAGGTCGAACATCACTGCTCCTGTGCTGTCGTACGGGCGAAGGCGTCGTTCACGCATGCAGCAACAGCCGGGCACAGCCCGCCTATTTCACGGCCCGGACCGCTGACGCGGTCCGGGCCTCCGGCGTGAGGGCTTCAGACGAACACCAGGGCGGCCAGCCCGAGGTAGACGCCCCCGGTGAGGCGCGACAGCCGGCGGGCGCCGCGCGGTGTCCCGCGGAGCCGGCCGGTGAGGGCCGCGCCGATGAGGGCGTAGCAGAGGTCCAGCGCCAGGGCGATGGACAGGAAGACCAGACCGAGTACGAGCATGCGTGCCCGGGTGCCGGAAGGGGGCAGGCCAGCGGGCAGGAACTGCGGGAGGAACGCCAGGAAGAAGAGGACGACCTTCGGGTTGAACAGGTTGACCAGGACGGCGTCGCGGTACACGCGCAGCAGCCGGCGCCGGGCAGGACGCCCGGCGGCACTGGCGGCACTGGCGGCACCGGCAGCGCCGGCAGCGGGGGCCGGGCGGTGGAACAGGGCGCGTGCGCCCAGGTAGGCGAGGTAGCCGGCGCCCGCGTGGCGCAGGACGGTGAAGGCGAGCGGGTGGTCGGCGATGAGCGCCGCCAGTCCGCAGACCGCGGCGACGACGTGGAGGAGCGTGCCGGTCTCCACGCCGAGGGCGGAGACGACGCCGGCCCGCAGTCCGTCCTGCACGCTGCGGGTGACGATGTAGACCAGGTTGGGCCCGGGCACCGCGACCAGGAGCAGTGAGGCGAGGGCGAAGGCGGCGAGTGAGGTCATCCGCGCTCCAGAGCGGTGGGGAGCAGTCCGAGGGGCGGGGCGCCGAGGTCGAACAGGGCGCCGTGGAAGCGGCGGAGCGAGAAGCCGCCGCCCCAGCGTGCCCTGGCCTGCTCGCGCAGGTCGGCGATGGCGAACTTGCCCCAGGTGTAACGGCCGTAACCGGGGTCGAACAGCCCGCGCTCGGCCTCGTGCAGGGCCGCGGGGCCGGCCAGCGAGACGTCCTCGGTGAACCGCGCCGCGGCGTCCGGGACGGTCATGGCCCCGGTGTGCAGCCCGATGGCACAGGCGAAGCGGGTGACCCTGCGCAGCGCGTCCTGGGCCACCGCGACGGCGACGCGCGGATCGCCGTCGCGGAAGCCCTCTTCCAGGGCCAGCTCCTCGCAGTAGTGCGCCCAGCCCTCGATGAAGGCCTCGGAGTGGAGCGTGCGGCGGACCTCGGAGGGCGCCCGGCGCAGCGCCCTGCCGTGGCTGGCGTGCCCGGGGGCCACCTCGTGGATCGCCATGTTGGGCATCAGCGTCCGGTTGAAGCCGGTCGACAGCCACTGCTCGCTCTCGGCCGCGCTCCAGCCGCTGCCCGGGAGGGTGATGCGGAACCTGCTGGGCGCGTCGGACTCGTGCGGCGCGGCCGCGAACAGGCCGGCGAGCGCCGTGCGGCGGGATTCCGGCATCGGCTCGACGGCGACCTCGACGTCGTGGTGGGGCACCAGATCGTGCCGGGCGGTCCAGGCGACCGTCTCGTCGACGAGCGCCGCGAACTCGGCCGGCAGGCCGGCGGCATCGGGGTGGTCGGCTTGGAGGGCCCTCATCGTGTCGGCGGGCAGGGCCCGGGGGTCGATGCGGCGGAGCGACGCGTCGAGCAGGGCGCGCAGGCGGTCCCGTTCGGCGTCCACCCGGGCGGACAGCGCGGTGAGATCGACGGCGCAGGCCTCCGTCGCGCCGAGCAGCCGGGCCAGCGCCGGGCCGCCGAGCGCCGCTGACGGAGGGCCCTCGGCGGCGGCCCGCTCCAGGTGGGAGACGAGCCGGGCGTGCGCCCGGCCGGCGGCGGTGTGGACGGGGCCGCCCCGGGGGTCGAGGGAGGCGGCCAGCCCGCGGGCCAGCGGCAGCGTGGCGTCGGCCAGCGGCGCCGGCACGCGGTCCAGTGCCCCGATCGCGGCGTCCACGGCGTCCGGCCAGCGGCCCAGGTGCGCCGACCGGGCGGCCTCCCGCTCGGGCCGGGGCGCGTAGGGGCGGTCGTAGCCGGACAGGTCCAGGTTCTCGATGTGCCACAGGGGGTTGCTCCGGTGCAGTTCGAGCTCGCCGAAGCGGACCCGGAGGGCTTCCTCCGCGGCCGTCGTGTGCGCCTCGTCGTGCGGGTCCGGGTACGGCCCGGTGCCGGCGGGGCCGCCGAGGGCGGCGAGGCCGCGGCGCACTCCGTCCGGAGAAAGGTCCTGGACGGCTCCGTCGTACTCGTGCCGCCCCGCGCCGTCGCGCGCGGCGAAGACGGAGAGGTCGCAGATGGCTGCCAGGCGGGGGTCAAGGGGTGTTGCGGATGTCATGTCGTTAGCCTCGGGCGACAGCGGCTCGTACTCCCGTGCCAATGGAGGGGAAAGTGGACCGGAACCGTGATGCGTCCGAGCCGGCCGGGCTGATCGACCTGCTGGGCGACTGGAGTTCGGCCGAGGGGCCGCTGTACCGGCGGCTCACCGAGGCGCTCGTCCGGGCGGTACGGTCCGGGGACCTGCGCACCGGCGACCTCCTGCCGTCCGAGCGGCGGCTCGCCGACGCGCTCTCGGTCAGCCGGGCGACGGTGGTCGCCGCCTACGACGCACTGCGCGGGTCGGGCCTGGCCGAGACCCGCCGGGGCAGCGGCACCCGGGTGTCGGGAGGAACCGCCGCCCACCGGGTTCCGGCGGACGGGCGGGTGCGCGGCGGCCAGGCCACCGCGGTGATCCAGCGGCTGGTGGCGCAGCCGCCGAACCTCATCTCGTTGGGGCAGGCCGCCGAGGCCGGAGGCCCGGACCTGGCCGAGGCACTGCTCCACCTGGTCCGCGAGGACCTACCCGGGCTGCTCACCGACGCCGGCTACCACCCGGCCGGACTCCCCGCGCTGCGGGCGGCGATCGCCGCCCACCACACCGCGCACGGGCTGCCGACCGAGCCCGAAGAGGTGGTGGTGACCACCGGCGCCACGCAGGCCGTCACCCTGAGCACCCGACTGCTCCTCGGCCGCGGGTCGACCGCGGTCGTGGAATCCCCCGGGTGGCCGGGCTGCCTGGACGTCCTGCGAGCGGCCGGCTCGCGGCTGGTCGGCGTCGGACTCGACTCCGACGGCATCCGGATCGACGGGCTCGCCGCCGCGCTCGCCGAGCACCGGCCCGCACTGCTCTACGTCATGCCGACCTACCACAACCCCACCGGCACCCTGATGTCCGCCGGGCGCCGTCGCCGGGTGGCGGAGCTCGCCGCCGAGCACGGCGTCACCGTCCTCGAGGACAGCGCCCACGCGGCGGCCCTCGCCCCGGGGCAGGCTCCGCCGCCGATCGCCGCGAACCCCGCCGGAGCGACCGTGCTGACGGTGGGTTCGCTGGCCAAGGCCGTGTGGGGCGGCCTGCGGATCGGCTGGATCCGCGCGCCGCGGGACACCGTGGACCGCCTGGCCCGCCTCAAGGCGCTCGACGACCTCGGCAGCCCGGTCCTCGACCAGGCCCTCGCCGCCCGCCTGCTCCCCGCCCTCCCGGCCCTGGCGCCCGAACGGGACCGCATCCTGCGCGAGCGGCTGGCCACGATGACCCGGCTGCTGGCCGAACGGCTCCCGGACTGGCGGTGGCGGGAACCGCACGGCGGCTCGGTCCTGTGGATCCGGCTGCCTCCCGGCACGGACGCCCGGATCTACGCGCAGGTGGCACTGCGGCACGGCGCCGAGGTCATCCCGGGCGCGACGATGGACCCGACCGGCGCCCACGACCACTACATCCGCGTCCCGCACTCCTTCGCCCCCGAGACGTCCGCGGAACTGGCCGACCGCCTCACGGCAGCCTGGGCGTCACTGCCCCGAGGCGGCGCCCGCTGAAGCGGCAAACGCCGAAGGGCCGGAAACGCCGAAGGGCCGGACCGCTGATGCGGTCCGGCCCTTCGGGCTGGCGGAGGATACGAGATTCGAACTCGTGAGGGGTTGCCCCCAACACGCTTTCCAAGCGTGCGCCCTAGGCCACTAGGCGAATCCTCCGCCGCAAACAATACAAGACGTTGAGGGGTGCTCGCGAACGTGATCGTCGGGCGGTGGGGCAGGTCGGGGTCCGGGTCGATTCCAGGGGGGTCCATCCGCTAGGGTGGGCTCAGCCCCTCACGTGGCGCTATCTCACCCAACTCCCCCAGGGCCGGAAGGCAGCAAGGGTAAGTGGGCTCTGGCGGGTGCGTGGGGGGCGCTTTGCGTTCCGGGGGGTCTTCGAGGCGTCGGTGGGCCGCCGTTGTCGGTGGGCCCGGATAACCTCGTAAGCGTGTCGTCCCTTGCGCTGTACCGCCGCTATCGCCCCGAGTCGTTCGCCGAGGTCATCGGGCAGGAGCATGTCACTGCCCCGCTGATGCAGGCCCTGCGGAACAACCGGGTCAATCACGCGTACCTGTTCAGCGGGCCGCGCGGCTGTGGAAAGACGACCAGCGCGCGGATCCTGGCCCGGTGCCTGAACTGTGAGCAGGGTCCCACTCCGGAGCCGTGCGGCGAGTGCCAGTCCTGCCGCGACCTCGCGCGGAACGGGCCGGGGTCCATCGACGTCATCGAGATCGACGCCGCCTCGCACGGTGGTGTGGACGATGCCCGTGACCTGCGGGAAAAGGCCTTCTTCGGGCCGGCGGGCAGCCGGTACAAGATCTACATCATCGATGAGGCCCACATGGTCACCTCGGCGGGCTTCAACGCCCTGCTGAAGGTGGTCGAGGAGCCGCCGGAGCACCTCAAGTTCATCTTCGCGACCACGGAGCCCGAGAAGGTCATCGGGACGATCCGCTCCAGGACGCACCACTATCCCTTCCGGCTGGTCCCGCCCGGGACTCTGCGGGACTACCTGGGCGAGGTCTGCGGCCGCGAGGGCGCGCAGGTGGAGGACGGCGTGCTGCCGCTCGTCGTGCGGGCCGGCGCCGGATCCGTGCGTGACTCGATGTCCGTCATGGACCAGCTGCTGGCCGGTGCGGGCGAGGAAGGTGTGACCTATGCCATGGCCACCTCGCTCCTCGGGTACACGGAGGGGTCGCTGCTCGACTCCGTCATCGACGCCTTCGCCGCCGGGGACGGGGCAGCCGCCTTCGAGGTCGTGGACCGGGTGGTGGAGGGCGGGAACGACCCGCGGCGCTTCGTCGCCGACCTGCTGGAGCGGCTGCGCGACCTCGTGATCCTGGCCGCCGTGCCCGACGCCGGGGAGAAGGGGCTGATCGACGCCCCCGCCGACGTCGTGGAGCGGATGCAGGCCCAGGCGTCCGTCTTCGGCGCCGCCGAGCTGTCGCGCGCCGCCGACCTGGTCAACACCGGGCTCACCGAGATGCGGGGCGCGACCTCGCCGCGCCTCCAGCTGGAACTGATCTGCGCCCGCGTGCTGCTGCCGGCCGCCTTCGACGACGAGCGGTCCCTCCAGGCCCGGCTCGACCGGCTGGAGCGCAGCGGGGGCGCGGCCGCCTTCGCCGCCGTACCGCCGCCCGCCGGTCCGGCCGCCGTGCCGCCCGCCATGGGCTACGTGCCCGGGCCCGAGACGCACGCCATGGCGCCCGTCGGGCCGGGGGGCGGCGTCGCCGCCGCGCGTGCCGCCGTACGGGCTCCCGAGCCCGCCCCCGAGCCGGTACGGGCGCCCGAGCCCGAGCCCGCGGCTGCTCCCGCTCCCGCCGCCGCGTCCGCGCCTGCCCCCGCCGCCGGTGCCTGGCCGGGCGCCGCCACTCCCGGCCAGGGCGCCCCGGCCGCTGCCGCCGCCCCGGGTGCCTGGCCCGGCGCCGCGCAGCCCGGCGGCGCCCCCGGCCAGGCCGCCGCCCCGGCTCCCGGTGCCTGGCCCGGTGCCGCCCAGCCCGGTGCCCCCGCCGCCGGGGCCTGGCCGAGCGCGGCCGCGCCCGGCCAGGGGATCCCCGCCGCGGCGCCCGCTCCGGCCCCCGCTCCCGCGCAGCCGGCCCCCGCGCAGGCGGCCCCGCCGTCCCCCGGGATGGCCGCCGGAGCCGGCCAGGTCCAGGCGATGTGGCCGAGCGTCCTGGAGGCCGTCAAGAACCGCCGCCGCTTCACCTGGATCCTGCTCAGCCAGAACGCCCAGGTCACCGGCTTCGACGGGACGACCCTTCAGCTCGGCTTCCCCAACGTCGGAGCCCGCGACAACTTCGCGAGCAGCGGCAGCGAGGACGTGCTCAAGTCGGTCCTGGCCGAGCAGTTCCAGGTCAACTGGAAGATCGACGCCGTGGTGGGCGGCGGAGGCGGCGGCCAGCCCGCGCCCCAGTCCCCGTACTCGGCCCCGCCCGCGCCCGCCTACCACCCGCCGGCGGCCCCGGCGGCGGCCCACGCCCAGCCCCAGGCCCCCGCCCAGGCCTCGGCCCCGCAGCAGCCCCCGTACCAGCCGCCCCAGCAGTCCGCCCCCGCGCAGCAGCCTCCCGCGCAGCAGGCGCCCCCGCCGGTCGCCCCCGAGGACGACTTCGCGGAGGACGACGACCCCGACCTCGTCGAGAGCGCGCTGACCGGACACGACCTGATCGTGCGCGAGCTCGGAGCCACCGTTGTGGAGGAATACACGAACGAGTAGGGGGGTCTCATTGGGTGGCCGCACGAAAGCGGATCCGGAGCGCGGGCTACGCTTCATGGCGTGAAGGTCCTCGTCATCGGCGGCGGCGCCCGCGAACACGCCCTGTGCCGCTCTCTGTCCCTCGACCCCGACGTCTCCGCGCTGTACTGCGCCCCCGGTAACGCGGGGATCGCGGATGTGGCCGAGCTGCGGGACGTCGACCCCCTCGACGGCGACGCCGTCACGCGCCTCGCCACCGAGCTCGGCGCCGGCCTGGTCGTCGTCGGCCCGGAGGCGCCGCTGGTCGCCGGGGTCGGCTCCGCCGTCCGCGCGGCCGGCATCCCCGTCTTCGGCCCGTCCGCCGAGGCCGCGCAGCTCGAAGGCTCCAAGGCCTTCGCCAAGGACGTGATGGCCGCGGCCGGCGTCCCGACCGCGCGCAGCTACGTGTGCAGCACCCCGGACGAGGTGGACGCCGCCCTCGACGCCTTCGGCGCCCCGTACGTCGTCAAGGACGACGGCCTCGCGGCCGGCAAGGGCGTCGTGGTCACCGAGGACCTGGCCGCCGCCCGCGAGCACGCCCTCGCCTGCGAGCGCGTGGTCATCGAGGAGTACCTCGACGGCCCAGAGGTCTCCCTCTTCGCCATCACCGACGGCGTCACCGTCCTCCCGCTCCAGCCCGCGCAGGACTTCAAGCGCGCGCTCGACGGCGACGAGGGCCCGAACACCGGCGGCATGGGCGCGTACTCCCCGCTGCCCTGGGCGGACCCGAAGCTGGTCGACGAGGTCATGGACAGCGTGCTCCAGCCGACCGTCGACGAGCTCCGCCGCCGCGGCACCCCGTTCTCCGGCCTGCTGTACGCGGGCCTCGCGATCACCAGCCGCGGGGTACGGGTCATCGAGTTCAACGCCCGCTTCGGGGACCCCGAGACCCAGGTGGTGCTGGCCCGGCTGCGCACCCCGCTCGCGAGCGTGCTGCTGAACGCCGCCAACGGCACCCTGGCCGCCGAGCCGCCGCTCAGCTGGCGCGAGGACGCCGCCGTCACGGTGGTCATCGCCTCCCACAACTACCCGGACACCCCCCGCACCGGGGACCCGATCGAGGGCCTCGCCGAGGTGGCGGCCGAGGACGGCCCCGACGCGTACGTGCTGCACGCCGGCACCCGCCGCGAGGGCGACGCGGTCGTCAGCGCGGGCGGCCGCGTCCTGTCGGTGACGGCGACCGGTTCCGATCTGGCGGAGGCCCGCGAGAAGGCGTATAAGGCCGTCGCGCGGATCCGGCTGGACGGCTCGCAGCACCGTACGGACATTGCCGCCAAGGCGGCCCAGACCGGCTGAACCCCCGGCTGACCAGCGGCTACACGGCCCCGCGGGCCCGGTGCGCACATCCTGCGCCCGGGCCCGCGGGCGCGTTCGCGTACGAGTGCATCCAGCCGCGTTCGAACGCACCCAGCTTTACCCAAAGCCATTCCATCGGGTGATCTCACCCGGTCTGCCTGACGCCCGGCCACACCCCAACTAGGGTGCGATGCCAAGCATTCCGGCACTTGGCCCACCGGCATTGCGATGTCAGTGGCGGGTGTCACAGTGGGGGAGTGAGCAACGCCGCCGCAGGGCAGAGGGGGTGAGGTCCGGCCGTGTCCGGAACCGGTTCGAACGTGGAAGTGGGCGCGCCGTCCGCGCGGTCCCGCGCCTTGGCCGTGCTGCGCCTGCGCAGCAGGGCCCTGGCCCTCGGGCTGCTGCCCGCCGCCCTCGCGGTGGTGCTCGTGAGCGCCCGGATGACGGGCCGGCTGGCCGGTGACCCGTGGCCCGTGGTGACGCTCGTCGTCTGCGCGGTCGCCGCGCTCGTGTTGTTCGTCGGCGGGGTCTTCGCCGCGGTGGTGCTGAAGGCGACCCCCGCCGTGACGCCCACGGTGCCGCTCTCGGAGGAGTCCGCTCCCGACCTCTACCGGCTCGTGCGGGACCTGGCCGACCGGATGGACGTCCCGGCGCCCTCCGCGATAGCCCTGACCCCGGACTGCGACAGCTGGCTGGAGGACCGGTCGCATGCGGCCCACCGCCGCGACGCCACTCGCACATCCGCCGGCATAGCCGACGCCACATCTGCCGGCACAGCCGGACCTACCGGCCCGGAGACCGAGCCGGGCGCCGCCCCCGTGCTGGTGATCGGCTCGCCGTTCCTGTGGTGGATGCGGGTCGCCGAGCTACGGGCCGTCCTCGCCCCGGTCGTCGCCGGTACGGGACCTTCCGCGCACCCCGACATAGCCGACGCCCGCGGCTTCGTCCGCGGCCTCGACGCCGCGGTGGACGTGGGCAACCGGCGCGGCCTCGGCTGGATCGCCGCACCGGCCAGGCTGCTGCTGCGGCTGTGCCGGGTGGACGCCGCCGAGATGGAGCGCGGGGTGGCCGCGGCCGCCTCCGAGCGTGCACAGGCTGTGGACTACGGGCTGCGCATCGTCGCCCAGGAGCAGGTCGGCCTCGCCTACGCGGGCTGGGACCGGCTGCTGACGCGGGTCGCGCTGCCCGCCTGGCGGATGGGCCGCTGGCCGGCGCACCTCGACGCCGGGGTGGTCTCCGCGCTGACCGAGCTGTCCCGTCGCGACCGGCTGGCCGACGGGTTCACCTCGCGGCTCGGCGAGCGCCCCGCCTGCGACCTGCTGGAGCGCCCCGGGGTGGTCGACGAGGCGGCCTCGCTGCTGGCCGCGCGGCTCTTCCACGGCGGTCCGGCCGAGGCCGGGCCGGACTGGTCCCCCGTGGACTGGGCGGCGTATCCGGAGGAGGTCGTGGACCGCAAATGGCGCGCGGAGGCCGCCCGCCTGCACGCCGCGCTCGACGCCCTGGCCGTCCCGGAGGGTCTGTCGGCCGGCTTCCCCGGAGCGGCGGCACCCACCCCCGTCACGGCATCCGGCTCCCGGGCCCCCGGATCCCAGGCTTCCGAGTCCCGGGGTCCCGCCCCTGTGGACGGCTTCGCCGGGCCCACCCTGGAGCGCGTGCTCGACCACCTCACCGATCCCACGGGCGCCGGCGCGGCCGGCGAGGCTCTGGCCGGGCGGCTCAGCGCGGACCTGGCCCGCGAGGAGCGGGCCGCCGGCGCCGCGCACCCCGCGGCCGCGAAGGCGCACGGCGTGGACTCCGTACCGCTGTTCCCGCTGCAGCCGCCGCGCAGCGGACGGGACCTGCTGGCCGACCACGTCAGTGCGATGGTGTGCTGCGCCGCCGTGGACTCGGCGGGCGCCGCGCCCGGCCTGGACTGGCTGGACGGGCCGGTGCTGCTCGTCGGCGGCGCCCGCCGCTCCGACCTGGCACCCCTCGTGCTCTGCCTGGTCGAGGACGGGGACCCGGAGCCGCTGCGGGACTGGCTCGCCGAGCTCGGCGTACGCCCCGAGAAGCCCGTCCGCCTCGTCTGACGCACTCCCCCCGGCGGGCTACGGATCGCACGCACAACCGGATCCGAATGTTCCGGTCACGTCAATTCGCGACGAACGGTGACGAACTGAGTGCGTTATGTGATGTGCTGGGACCGGCTTGATACATGCCCGTTCGGGGGAGCGAGGGAGGGGAGCGGTTTATGGGTACGGACCAGATCCGGCGTTGGGAGTCAGGTGCGCTCGCGCACGCGGTGACCGACCCCTTCGGACAGGGCCCCCTGCCCTGGTTCCGAGGGAGCGAGCTCTACTTCGACGACACCGGCCAGGTCGTCCCCTGGTACGTGGACCCGGCCGCCGCGGCCGCCGGCACCGGCCAGGTCCCCCGAGCCCGCGGCGCGGGCGGCCCCCGCACCGCCGACGACGTGCACCGCCAGATCAAGGGCTTCTCCTCCACCGGCGCCGTGGCCCCCGGCGAGGCCATCGACTTCCACATCACCGTCGACCCGCCCCAGCAGTTCTCGGTCGACGTCTACCGGATCGGCCACTACGGCGGCGACGGCGCCTCCAAGATCACCACCAGCCCCCGGCTCTCCGGCATCGTCCAGCCGGCCCCCCTCACCGCCGACCGGACCGTCTCCTGCCACCACTGGTGGCTGTCGTGGCGGCTCCAGGTGCCCTCCTACTGGGCCGTCGGCGCCTATGTGGCCGTCCTGACCACCGCCGACGGCTACCGCTCCCACATCCCCTTCACGGTCCGCGACGACCACCCCGCGGACCTGCTCCTCCTGCTCCCCGACATCACCTGGCAGGCCTACAACCTCTACCCGGAGGACGGCCGCACCGGCGCCAGCCTCTACCACGCCTGGGACGAGGAGGGCCGCCTCCTCGGCGAGCAGGACGCGGCCGTCACCGTGTCCTTCGACCGCCCCTACGCGGGCGCGGGCCTGCCCCTGCACGTCGGCCACGCCTACGACTTCATCCGCTGGGCCGAGCGCTACGGCTACGACCTCGCCTACGCCGACACCCGCGACCTGCACGCCGGCCGCGTCGACCCCGCCCGCTACCGCGGCCTGGTCTTCCCCGGCCACGACGAGTACTGGTCGGGCCCCATGCGCCGCACCGTCGAGCGCGCCCGCGACAACGGCACCTCGCTCGTCTTCCTCTCCGCCAACACCATGTACTGGCAGGTCGGGCTCTCGCCGTCGCCCTCCGGGGTCGACGACCGGCTCCTCACGTGCCGAAAACGCCGCGGCCCCGGCCGCCCCAGCCTCTGGCGCGAAGTAGACCGCCCGGAGCAGCAGTTGCTCGGCATCCAGTACGCGGGGCGGGTCCCCGAGCCCGCGCCCCTGATCGTGCGCAACGCCTCGCACTGGCTCTGGGACTCCACCGGCGCCGCGGAGAACGACGAACTGCCCGGCCTGGTCGCCGGCGAGGCCGACCGGTACTTCCCGCGCACCCAGCTGCCCGAGCACCAGGACCGCATCCTGCTCGCGCACTCCCCGTACCTCGACACCGAGGGCCACCGCCGCCACCAGGAGACCTCCCTCTACCGGGCCCCCAGCGGCGCCCTGGTCTTCGCCTCCGGCACCTTCGCCTGGTCCCCGGCCCTGGACCGCCCCGGCCACGTCGACGAGCGGGTGCAGCGGGCCACCGCGAACCTCCTCGACCGCATCTGCAAGAGGGACTGAGCAGCCGGTGCGGTGACCGGCAAGGTTCACCGGGTCGCGGCACCCCCTGGCCGGAGCGCGGGTCCCGGTAGGCCAGAATGGTCCCGCGCTCGTACAGAACCACAGGGAGACCCCGTGTCCGGATTCGTCGAAAAGCCCGAGCCGGTTCAGGTGCCCGGCCTCGTCCACCTCCACACCGGGAAGGTGCGCGAGCTCTACCGCGACGAGGACGGCCGTCTCGTCATGGTCGCCAGCGACCGGCTGTCCGCCTTCGACTGGGTGCTGCCGACCGAGATCCCGGACAAGGGACGGGTGCTCACGCAGCTGTCCCTGTGGTGGTTCGACCAGCTCGCGGACCTCGTCCCGAACCACGTCATCTCCACCGAGCTGCCCGCCGGCGCCCCCGCCGACTGGGCCGGCCGCACCCTGATCTGCAAGAACCTCGACATGATCCCGGTCGAGTGCGTGGCCCGCGGCTACCTCACCGGCTCCGGCCTCGCCGAGTACGTCGAGACCCGTACGGTCTGCGGCCTCGCCCTCCCCGAGGGCCTCGTGGACGGCTCCGAGCTGCCCGCCCCGATCTTCACCCCGGCCGCCAAGGCCGAGGTCGGCGAGCACGACGAGAACGTCTCGTACGAGGAGGTCGCGCGCACCGCCGGCTCCGAGACGGCCGCGCTGCTGCGCCAGGCCACCCTGGCCGTCTACGGCCGCGCCCGGGACATCGCCCGCGAGCGGGGGATCATCCTGGCCGACACCAAGTTCGAGTTCGGCTTCGACCCGGCGGACGGCACCCTCGTCGCCGCCGACGAGGTCCTGACCCCGGACTCCTCGCGCTTCTGGCCGGCCGACCAGTGGGAGCCGGGCCGCTCGCAGCCCTCGTTCGACAAGCAGTACGTCCGCGACTGGCTGGCCTCCGACGCCTCCGGCTGGGACCCGAAGAGCGAACTGCCGCCGCCGGCCCTCCCGACGCAGGTCGTCGCGCAGACCCGCGCCAAGTACATCGAGGCGTACGAGCGCCTGACCGGCCAGACCTGGTCCTGAGAAACGAAGAAGGCCCCGATCGGTGATCGGGGCCTTCTTCGTTCTGAGCGGACAACGCGACTCGAACGCGCGACATCCACCTTGGCAAGGTGGTGCTCTACCAACTGAGCTATGTCCGCACTGCGCCGTAGCGCGAGAGCAACTATACCCAACCCCGCTCGCGTGCGAGACGCACTGCCGTGTGTCGGTTCTCGGCGCCCAGTTTCGTGGCCGCCGAGGACAGGTAGTTCCGCACGGTCCCCTGGGACAGCGAGGCCCGCTCCGCGATCTCCGCGATGGGCGCCCCGTCCGCCGCGAACTCCAGCACCTCGGCCTCCCGGGCGGTCAGCGGAGAGTCCCCCGCGCTGATCGCGTCGGCCGCCAACTCCGGGTCCACGTAACGCCCTCCGCCGTGCACGGTCCGGATCAGCTCGGCCAGCCGCTGCGCCGAGACCGTCTTCGGGGTGAAGGCCCGGACCCCCGCCGCGAGGGCCCGCTTCAGGTGCCCCGGACGGCCGTGACTGGTCACGATCATGACCTTGCAGTCGGGGAGTTCGGCCCGCAGCGATGTGGCGACGCTCACACCGTCGGCCCCCGGCATCTGCAGGTCGAGCACCGCCACGTCCGGCCGGTGCGCCTGCGCCATCGCGAGCGCCTCGGGCCCCGAGGCGGCCTCCGCGACCACCAGCAGGTCGTCCTCCAGCGACAGCAGCGCCGCCAGCGCGCCGCGGATCAGGTGCTCGTCGTCGGCGAGCAGTACGCGTACGGGGCTCACGCCCGCACCTCCAGTCGTTCGGTCCGCGTTCCGGGGATCTCGGCGTGCAGCCGGAACCGGCCGCCGTCCACCGGCCCCGCCCGCAGGGTTCCGTCGAGGGCCGCGAGCCGCTCGCGCAGCCCGGCCAGCCCCGACCCCGGCGGCCCCGCGGGCGCGTCGGGCGCCCCGTCGTTCTCCACCACCAGCGTCACGGGGCCCTGCGCGGGAGCGGTGAGCCGGATCAGGCAGCTCTGCGCGTCCCCGTGCCGCAGCACGTTCGTCGTCGCCTCCCGCACCACCCAGCCGAGGGCGGACTGCACGTCGGCGGGGAGCGGCCGGGCGGCCTCGAAGTCGACCCGGCAGTCCATTCCGGCCGCCGCCAGCACGCCGCGAGCGCCCTCCAGCTCCACCGAGAGGTCCGCCTCGCGGTAGCCCCGTACGACGTCCCGTACCTCGCGCTGCGATTCCCGCGCGATCCGCTGCACCTCGATCATCTGGTCCACCGCCTCGGGCCGTTCGCGCCGGGCCAGTTGCACCGCCAGCTCGCTCTTGAGGGCGATCACCGCCAGGTTCCGGCCCATCACGTCGTGCAGGTCCCGCCCGAACCGCAACCGCTCCTCGGCCACCGCGAGCCGGGCCTGGACCTCCCGCGTCCGGTCGAGCTCGTAGACGGTGCGCAACAGCCATCCGGAGAACCCGCAGGTGAAGCTGAGGAAGGCGCAGGACACCAGGACCGCGACGAAGTACCCGATGACCTCGTTCAGATCCAGTCCCAGCGCGGCGACGACCACCGTCGTCCCGGCGGCCGCGACCGGGGGAACGTACTTCATGTGCCGGACCTTCTCCATGCCGAGTACGAGGGATCCGCAGCCGAAGCAGCTCACCCCCACCACCAGTCCCGGCGCGGCGGACTCGTCGAGCGCGCCGAACCGGCGCAGGAAGAGGAAGAGCAGGACGGCTGCGGCGGTGAGGGCCGTCACCAGTGCCGCGAAGCCGACAGGCCTCTCGCGGCGGCCGGAGACGAAGTCCAGGGCCCTGGAGTACAGGAAACCGACGATGACGGAGTGGGCGCAGACCACCAGGAAGGCCGTGAGCGCCAGTGGCCCGGGGGTGTCGTTGTCCTGGCCCGCGAAGGCGGCCAGCCCGAAGGACACGATCTCCAGGAGCACGAAGAAGTGGAAGGACCAGCGCGTGTACAGCTCGACCTTCCCCGCACTGCTGCGGTTCTTCCACCATCCGGTCAGCTTCGCCACGGTCCGGTCCCCCAACTCGCTCTAGCGGCGCGGTTCCCACCGGAACCACCGCTGGACAGCAAACACGGTGATCACGATCCAGGCCAGCGAGGTGACGGCGCTCCCCAGCAGGTCACCGCCCGTCGCGCCGCCGCTCCAGCCGGCCCGCACCAGCTCCATCACCCCGCTCAGCGGCAGCAGTTCGCACACCGAGGCCACGGCGTCCGGCATGGACTCCACCGGCACGAAGAGCCCCGAGCCGAGCACGGTGACGAGGAACAGCGGCATCGTGGTGAGGCCCGCGCTCTCCACGTTCCGGGTGAAGGAGCTGGTCACCGCCGCCATTCCGGCCAGGATCACGGTGCCGGTGAGGACGGCCGCCGCGAGCAGCAGCGGGTTCGCGGGCATCCGCACGTCCAGGGCGGCCGCCCCGGCCACCGTGAGCACGGCGATCTGGCCGAGCGCCAGCACGGCGGCCGGCAGGGCGGTACCGGCCAGGATCTCCAGGTCGTTCGCCTCGCCGGTGCGCAGCCGCTTGAGGACGAGCTCCTCGCGCCGTGCCACGTAGGCGGAGACGAGGCTCATGTAGACGACGAGGGCCAGCACCATGCCGATCCCGCCGGTCAGGGTGGCCTCGCCCACGGCCGTCGCCCCGTCCATGTCGGCCAGGGAGGAGCGCAGGACGAAGACCATCAGCAGCGGCAGCACCAGGGCCATGCTCAGCGTGGCCCGGTTGCGCACGAGCAGGGTGAGCTCGCTGCGGCCGAGTGCCGCGAGGCGGCCGGGGTTCAAGGGCATCGTGCTCATCGGGCTGATGGTGCTCATCGGGCTCCCGCCTTCTCACGTCGGTTCTGCGCGATCTCCAGGAAGGCCTCCTCCAGGGAGGCGGACCGGGCGTCGAGCCCGGCGAGCTCCACGCCGGATTCGCGGGCCCAGCCCAGCAGTTCGGCGAGGTCGGCCTGGAGCCGGTCGGTGCGGATCTCCACCTGCTGCCCGTCGGCCGCCGCGTGCAGCGCGAGCGGCAGCCGGGCCGCGGACACCCCGGCCGGCAGGGTGAAGCGGATCCGGGAGGGCCGCGTCGCGGTCACCTCGGCCGGGCGGCCGGACAGGACGATCTCCCCCTCGTGCAGGATCGCCAGCCGGTCCGCGAGCTCCTCGGCCTCCTCCAGGTAGTGCGTGGTCAGCAGCACCGTGGTGCCCTGCTCGCGCAGTTCCCGTACCAACGCCCAGGTGTCCCGGCGCCCTTCGGGGTCCATGCCGGTGGTGGGCTCGTCCAGGAACAGCACCTCGGGCCGTCCCAGCAGGGCCGTCGCCAGGTCGAGCCGCCGCCGCTCGCCCCCGGACAGCTGCTTGACCCGTACGGAGGCACGTGCGGCCAGCCCGACCAGCTCGAGCACCTCCGCCGCCGGCCGGGCCCCCGTGGTGATCCCGCCCCACATCCGCAGGGTCTCGGCGACCGAGAGGTCGGAGGGGAAGCCGCCCTCCTGGAGCATGACCCCGGTGCGCGGGCGGACCTCGGCCCGCCGCGCGTACGGGTCGAGCCCGAAGACGCGGACCTGCCCGCCGCTCGGCGCGGCCAGCCCCTCCAGCAGCTCGACGGTGGAGGTCTTGCCCGCGCCGTTGGTGCCGAGCAGGGCGAAGACCTCGCCCCGGGCCACGGAGAGGGAGACGCCCCGCACGGCCTCGAAGCCTCCGGCGTAGCCGCGGCGCAGGTCTTGCGCGTCGATCACGGTGTCAGTCATGACTCAAGACTCGCGGCGCCCCGGCCGGGTCGGCAGTGCGCGCTGTCATCGCCCGGGATGACATTTGTCAGATGCCCGCGGGCACGCACGGGGCGGAACCTGAGAGGGAATACGAAGAAGGCCCCGATCACGAGGATCGGGGCCTTCTGCATACAGAGCGGACGACGCGACTCGAACGCGCGACATCCACCTTGGCAAGGTGGTGCTCTACCAACTGAGCTACGTCCGCATGCAGTGCACTGCCGGAGCAGTACGAGCATCACTCTACCCGATGCACCGAGGTGATCGGAAAGCGATACAGAGCGGGTGACAGGGATCGCACACTGCGCCTTCCCCCTGGAAGGAGGATGTTCTGCTACTGAACTACACCCGCACGACCTTCGGGGCTTGACCTTTCGGCCTGGCCCCTCGGCGTGATCCAGACTCTAGCCGACCCATGGGGGTGGATGGCAAATCGGCCCTCAGTGGGCTGCGTTGTAGGCCTCGTAGATCTTCTTCGGGATGCGCCCGCGCGGCGGCACCTCGAACTGGTTGGACCGGGCCCAGGCCCGGACGACCGCCGGGTCGGGGGCGACGGACGTGTGCTTGAACACCTTCCCCGAGCGGGACTGCCGGCGGCCGGCGGCCACGAAGGGGGCCAGGCCCTTCCGCAGTTTCTTTGCGTTCGCCGCATTGAGGTCGATCTCGTAGGACTTTCCGTCCAGAGCGAACACGACCGTCTCCGCCGCTTCTCCGCCATCGATGTCATCGGAGAGCGTGACCACTACGCGCTGCGCCACGGATATCGGTCCCTTCGGTGCGACGCCGCCACGCGCTGACGTGCGGCGATGTCGCCTGTGTGGATGTTTCGGGCCAATGCGTCTTTGAACCGGAATCCCGGGTGATTCCTTTGTACCCCGATTCCCATTGCATTGCGAAGCCCAGTTAATTCTCTCCGCGTGTCCCGCCGCAATGCCGGGCAGGTGTTTTTCCGGGGGATTTTGCGAAGCGTTGGTGAAGCCGAAACTGGCCGGTGATCATGTCCTCCCGATATCTACCCGCGTAGAAATTTTGGCCGGGTACGCTGAGGGAACCGCCTTGCACCAACCACCTCATCGGGAGTGCCAGTGGCACGCGTCGTAGTCGACGTCATGCTCAAGCCGGAGATCCTCGACCCCCAGGGCCAGGCGGTGCAGCGTGCACTGCCGCGCCTGGGCTTCGCGGGGATCGCCGACGTCCGCCAGGGGAAGCGTTTCGAACTGGAGGTGGAGGGACCGGTCGACCAGGCCGCCCTCGACCGCATCCACAAGATGGCCGAAACGTTCCTCGCCAACACCGTCATCGAAGACTTCACCGTGAAGGTCGAGGCCTGACGGTGACCACTCGCATCGGTGTCGTCACGTTCCCCGGAACGCTCGACGACCGTGACTCGCTGCGCGCCGTCCGCCTCGCGGGGGCCGAGCCGGTCTCGCTCTGGCACCGCGACAAGGACCTGCACCAGGTCGACGCGGTCGTCCTCGCGGGCGGCTTCTCCTACGGGGACTACCTGCGCGCCGGGGCCATCTCCCGCTTCTCGCCGGTGATGGAGACCATCATCGAGCAGGCCAAGGGCGGCATGCCCGTCCTCGGCATCTGCAACGGCTTCCAGGTCCTCACCGAGGCCCACCTGCTGCCGGGGGCGATGCTCCGCAACAACCACCTGCACTTCATCTGCCGCGACCAGAAACTGCGGGTGGAGAACGCGGAGACCGCGTGGACCGGCGACTACACCGCCGGCCAGGAGATCTCCGTACCGCTCAAGAACATGGACGGCCGGTACGTCGCCGACGAGCGCGTGCTCGACGAACTGGAGGCCGAAGGCCGAGTGGCCTTCCGGTACCTCGACGTCAACCCCAACGGCTCGCTGCGCGACATCGCCGGCATCACCAACGCCGCGGGCAACGTCGTCGGCCTCATGCCCCACCCCGAGCACGCGGTCGAGCCGCTCATCGGGACGGGCCGCACCGACGGCCTCCCGTTCTTCACGTCGGTCCTGAAGAAGCTGGTCAGCGCATGAGCCTCGACACCGTCAAGCACGCCACCGGGACCCCGGACGCCGCCCAGCCGTGGAAGGAACTCGGCCTCAAGGAGGACGAGTACGCCCGGATCCGGGAGATCCTCGGCCGCCGGCCCACCGGCGCCGAGCTCGCCATGTACTCCGTCATGTGGTCCGAGCACTGCTCGTACAAGAGCAGCAAGGTCCACCTGAAGCAGTTCAGCGAGAAGAAGCCCCAGTCCGACGCCATGCTCGTGGGCATCGGCGAGAACGCCGGCGTCGTCGACGTCGGCCAGGGCTACGCGGTCACCTTCAAGGTCGAGTCGCACAACCACCCGTCGTACATCGAGCCCTACCAGGGCGCGGCCACCGGCATCGGCGGCATCGTCCGCGACATCCTCGCGATGGGCGCCCGCCCGGTCGCGGTCGTGGACCCGCTGCGCTTCGGCGCCGCCGACCACCCCGACACCAAGCGCGTCCTGCCGGGCGTCGTCGCGGGCATCGGCGGCTACGGCAACTGCCTGGGCCTGCCCAACATCGGCGGCGAGGTCGTCTTCGACGAGTGCTACCAGGGCAACCCCCTCGTGAACGCCGGCTGCATCGGCGTGATGAAGCACGAGGACATCCACCTCGCCAAGGCCGCGGGCCCCGGCAACAAGGTCATCCTCTACGGCGCCCGCACCGGCGGCGACGGCATCGGCGGCGTCTCGGTCCTCGCGTCCGAGACCTTCGACGACACGAAGCCCACCAAGCGCCCCGCCGTCCAGGTCGGCGACCCCTTCCAGGAGAAGCTCCTCATCGAGTGCACCCTGGAGATCTTCAAGGAGAAGCTGGTCGCGGGCATCCAGGACCTCGGCGGCGCCGGGCTCTCCTGCGCGACCTCCGAGCTCGCCTCCGCCGGCACCGGCGGCATGCGGGTCGAGCTGGACACCGTGCCGCTGCGCGACGCGACGCTCTCGCCCGAGGAAATCCTCATGAGCGAGTCGCAGGAGCGCATGTGCGCGATCGTCGAGCCGCAGCACGTCGACCGCTTCATGGAGATCTGCGAGAAGTGGGACGTCATCGCCACCGTCATCGGTGAGGTGACCGAGGGCGACCACCTGGAGATCTTCTGGCACGGCGAGCTCATCGTGGACGTGCCCCCGGGCACCGTCGCCCACGAGGGCCCGACCTACCAGCGCCCCTACGCGCGCCCCTCCTGGCAGGACGCGCTGCAGGCGGACGACGCGGGCAAGCTGCCGCGGCCGGGGAACTCCGAGGAGCTGCGCGCGCAGGTCCTGGCCCTGGTCGCCTCCCCGAACCAGGCCTCCAAGTCCTGGGTCACGGACCAGTACGACCGCTTCGTGCAGGGCAACACCGTGCTGTCGCAGCCCGAGGACGCGGGCATGATCCGCATCGACGAGGAGTCCAACCTCGGCGTGGCCATGGCCACCGACGGCAACGGCCGCTACGCGAAGCTCGACCCGTACACGGGCGCGCAGCTGGCGCTGGCCGAGTCCTACCGCAACGTGGCCGCGACCGGCGCCAAGCCCCTCGCGATCTCCGACTGCCTGAACTTCGGCTCCCCCGAGGACCCGGACGTCATGTGGCAGTTCGCGGAGGCCTGCCGCGGTCTGGCGGACGGCTGCCTGGAGCTGGGCACCCCGGTGACCGGCGGCAACGTCTCGCTCTACAACCAGACCGGTGACGTCGCCATCCACCCGACCCCGGTCGTGGCGGTCCTCGGCGTGATCGACGACGTCAACCGCCGTACGCCGATGGCGTTCTCGGAGACCGGCCAGCTGCTGTACCTGCTGGGCGACACGGCCGAGGAGTTCGGCGGCTCGGCCTGGTCGCAGGTCGTCCACGACCACCTGGGCGGCATGCCGCCGAAGGTGGACCTGGGCCGCGAGAAGCTGCTCGGCGAGATCCTGATCTCCGCCTCGCGCGACGGCATGATCGACGCCGCGCACGACCTGTCGGACGGCGGCGTCATCCAGGCGCTCACCGAGTCCTGCCTCAAGGGCGGCAACGGCGCGCGCGTGGTGGTCCCCGAGGACCTGGACGCCTTCACCTTCCTCTTCTCCGAGTCCGCGGGCCGCGCCATCGTGTCCGTCCCGCGCAGCGAGGAGCTCCGCTTCACCGACATGTGCGGCGCGCGGGGCCTGCCGGCCGCGCGCATCGGCGTGGTGGACGGCGAGGAGATCGAGATCCAGGGCGAGTTCACGATTCCGCTCGCGGAGCTGCGTACCGCCCACGAGGGGACGATCCCGGCGCTGCTCGCCTGATCACCGCTCTTCGCGACGCCCCCGCCCGGAAGTTTCCGGGCGGGGGCGTCGGCTTTCCGGCATCATGCCCGTACTGACGGACGGGGGACGCATGTCGGAGAAGAGGGGCCGAAGGCTCGGTACGGGCGGGGTGTTGGCGGTCGTGGCCGCCGTGGGCGTGGGCGGCTGGTTCCTGTACGACTGGAACCTGACCCGCCTGGACCGTGCGGACAGCCGGGCGCAGATCATCGAGGCCTGCCAGAGCCTGGTGGACCCGGAACGGGTGATGCGCCTGGGCCGCCCCGCGGACAAGGTCGACGCCGGCGAGCGGGGGGACCGCCTGTGCGTGCTGCGCCGGGCGGGCGTGTTCGAGGGCCAGGAGGACATGTACGAGTACTTCTCGCTCGCCCTGAACAGCTCCTCGGGCCCCGTCACCGGTGAGGGGGCGTTCGAGTGGGACGGCGGGCGCAATGTGACGGTGACGGCGAAGTGCGCCACGCCGGTCGAGGGCACCGGGGTGACGTCCGTCCGGACCACGGCCACCTCCCTGTATGAGCGCACGGACTTCGTCGCCCCCGGGGAACTGGCCGCGCTGGCCCGGGAGGCAGCCCTGCGCGCAGCCGTTCGGCAGCGCTGCGAGACCACCCTGCCTGAAGTGCCGCAGGACCTGGGGGCGGCGGGCCGCTGACGCCGGGGCGTGCGTGTTCGGCCGCAGTGGGTCCGGCGGCGTAGGGTCGGCCCCATGCCGCCCGCCAGGAAGAAGCCGCGCACCTACGACCCCGCGAAGATCCGTTCCGCCGTCACCGCGCAGTTCGGGCACGTGGCCGACGCCGTGCGGGAGTTGACCCCGGAGCAGCTGGCGCGGCCCGCCGGGCTCGGCGAGTGGTCCGTGGCCGAACTCTGCGCCCACATCGCCTGGATCGCCGACTCGCTGGCCGGGGGCCTGGCCCGGCCGCCCGCCGCCGTCGCCGAGCTGTCGGCCGTCGAGTGGCCCTTCGCCACCTCCTCCCTCGCCGGGAAGATCTCCGAGGCGGCCCGGGAGACCCTGGCCGGCGCCCCGCTGCCCGAGCTCTACGAGCAGGCCGCCGCCCGGATGGCGCAGGCCCTCGCCGCGAACCCGGGCGACCGGGTGCTCGACCTGTGGATCGGGGACATGACCCTGGCCGACTTCCTGGTCACCCGGACCGTCGAGCTGGTGGTCCACACCGACGACCTCAACAGGGCCGCCGGGCTGGACGTCCCCATCGAACGGCAGGCGCTCGCCGCGTGCACCCGGCTGCTCGCCGACGCCTTCGCGCTGAAGGCGCCCGGCGGGTCGGTCGAGGTACGGGTGCCGCCCTTCGCGGTGGTCCAGTGCATCGAGGGCCCCCGGCACACCCGCGGCACCCCGCCGAACGTGGTGGAGACGGACCCGCTGACCTGGCTCCGGCTCGCGACGGGCCGTACGGGCTGGGCCGAGGCCCTGGACGCGGCGCAGGTCCGCGCCAGCGGCGAGCGGGCCGACCTCTCCGCGCTGCTGCCGCTGATGAGCTGAGGGGCAGAGGGGCAGAGGGGCTGCGGGATGGAACCGCTCCGGAGCCCGGCCCGTCCCAGGGGCATGCGTAGATTCCGGTACGTCCACGCCGGCGCGGCCGCTGCCGCCCTCGTACTCGTCCTCACCGGCTGCGGCCGCGCCGAGGAGGGCGGCACCGCCCCGCTCCCCGACGTCGAGGGGGCCTGGTCGGTCGAGTCCCTGACCACCGGCGGCCGGACCCTGCACGCGCCCGAGGCCGCCCGCGTCGACATCGGGCGGGACGAGGCCACCGGCAACTACGGCTGCAACGGCTTCACGGCGCGGCTCGTGCACGACGGAGTCTCCGCCCTGACCGTCACCCCCGGTGCCACGACCGCCATGGCCTGCGAGGACATCGACTTCGAGACGGCCTTCGCCAAGCTGTTCACGGGCCGGCTGACCATCGACCGGGGCCCCGACCGGCTCACCCTGAAGAGCGCCGACGGGAGCACCATCGCCATGACCCCGAGGCCGCCGGCCGCGGACGCGCCGCTCATCGTCACCGAGTGGACCGTCGACTCCACCGTCAACGGCGACACCGCGGCCTCCCTGCCCGCCGAGGCGGCCGGCAAGGCCCGGTTCACGATCGCCGACGGCACCGTGAGCGGCACCCTCGGATGCAACCGCTTCAGCGCCAAGGCCACCGTCGACGGATCCACCGTCACCTTCGGGCCGCTCACCTCCACCCGGATGGCCTGCGAGGGCCCGACGGGAGACGTGGAGCGGGCGCTGACCGACCTGTTCGGCAGCGGCCCGCTCACCTGGAAGACCAAGGAGCGCACCCTGACCCTCCTCGCCCCCGACGGCAACGGCCTCACCGCGACGGGGGCCTCCGCCGTGGAGTGAGCGCGGCCGCGGTCAGGCCGGGTACGGCAGCAGCCCCGCGTTCACGCCCTCCCAGGCCGCCCGCAGTTCGGCCAGCCGGGCCGGCTCCAGTGCGGCCTTGTCGGCCTGTTCGCGGACGTCGGCGGCCAGGTTGAACAGCTGGTCCCGGCCCGACTTGCCGCGGTAGTACTTCCAGTCGCCGCGGCGCAGCGCCCGCTCCCCGCGCACCCGCCAGAACAGGTTCCGCTCGGCGACCTTCTCGCCGCGCAGCAGGTACCCGGCCAGGCTCACCCCGTCGAGCGGGTACGCCCGGTGCGGGCGGGTCCCGGCCAGTTCCAGCAGGGTCGCCGTCCAGTCGGGGCTGAACACCGGGACGCTGCTGACCTGCCCGCCGTCCAGGCGCGCGGGCCATCGCACGATGTTCGGCACCCTGATCCCGCCCTCCTGGAGCGAGGCCTTGTTGCCGGAGAGGGGCCAGTTGTAGGAGAAGCGCTCGCCGCCGTTGTCGCTGGAGAACACCACGATCGTGTCGCGGGCCTGGCCGGAGCGGTCGAGGGCGCGCAGCACCTCGCCGATGGACCGGTCCAGGTCCTCGACCATCTCCTTGTACTTCTCGACCGAGCCGCCGTCCTGGTGCCACAGGGCGCGGCCCTCGCCCGCCTTGATCCGCCGGACGATCTCGGCGCTCGCCTCGGTGTCCCCGTCGGCGATCCACGGCCAGTGGGGGGTGGTGAAGTTGAGGTTGAGCAGCCACGGCTTGCCGCCGTGGTCGCGGGAGACGTACTCGCTGGCCCGCTCCGTGATGATCCGCGTGTAGTAGCGCAGGTCCTTGTACTCGGCGTCGCCCTCGTAGAGGTCGTACTCGCCGCCCAGGCCGAGCTTGGAGTAGTACTCCAGCGCCCCGCCGAAGTTCCCGAAGAACTCGTCCCAGCCGGACCGGGTGGGGCTGTAGTCCGGCAGGTAGCCCGCATGCCACTTGCCGATCAGCGCGGTGGCGTAGCCGGACTCCTTCAGCAGCGAGGCCAGCGTCGGGTGCGTCGGCTCCAGGCCCACCGACTTGTCGGCGATCGGCTCGGCCAGCCCGCCCTTGGTGCGGCCCGGGTAGCGGCCCGTGTAGAGGCTGAACCGGGTCGGCGAGCAGGTCGCGGACCCGGAGTAGGCGTCGGTGAAGCGGACGCCCTGCCGGGCGAGGCGGTCCAGGTTCGGGGTCTCGATGTGCGGTGACCCGTACGAGGACAGGTCGGCCCAGCCAAGGTCGTCCCCGAGGATGAACAGGACGTTCGGCCGCTTCGACTGCCGCCCCCGCGCGGCCCGGAACTCCCGCTCCTGGGGGCCGGCGTCCCGGTCCGCGGCGGCGGCGGGGGCCGCGCCCAGCCCCACCGCGGCGGTCGCCGCGGTCACTCCGACGGCGCCGCCGAAGGCACGCCGGGACAGCTTGTTCTCGTACGAAGACACAGGTACTCCAAGGCATGGCGGTGCCGCCGGCCGACGGGGGCGCGGAGCGGCGCACGGAGTCGGCGGCAGACGGCAGCGAAAGGCAGAAAGCAGGGGGAGGAAGGCAGCGGAGTCGGCGCGGCGCAGGCGTCGGGGCATGGCCCGGTTGACCGTTGGGGGTCAGGAAGGGGAAGTGCTCAGCCGAGGGTCGTTGCGTCGCGCCGCATGGCTACGCGCGACAGATGGCGCTCGCTACACGGACCAGGTCGACGTGGCGGCGCTCTACGAGGGTGACGGAACGGTCACCGAGAGGCTGCATGGGTCGAGAGCCTGTACGAGCACCCTTGTAGCTGTCAACAAAGCATCCGGATGCCGAGACACCACCCAAAGCGGAGCGCACCGTCACCCTCTGTGCTGTGAGATTTCCCGGCCGCCGCGAATTCGGACCAGTGGTCGATCTCGCCTACACTCGGAGGCGTGCCTCGTGGTGATGGACGACTCAACCACGACCTGCTCCCCGGCGAAAAAGGCCCCCAGGACGCTTGCGGCGTCTTCGGTGTCTGGGCTCCGGGTGAAGAGGTCGCCAAGCTCACCTACTTCGGACTGTATGCATTGCAGCACCGCGGACAAGAGTCCGCGGGAATCGCTGTGAGCAACGGTTCCCAGATCCTCGTCTTCAAGGACATGGGACTTGTTTCCCAGGTCTTCGACGAAACCTCCCTCGGCTCGCTCCAAGGTCATATCGCGGTCGGTCACGCCCGCTACTCGACCACCGGAGCCTCCGTCTGGGAGAACGCTCAGCCCACCTTCCGTGCGACCGCCCACGGCTCCATCGCCCTGGGTCACAACGGCAACTTGGTGAACACCGCCGAGCTCGCCGAGATGGTCGCCGACCTCCCCCGTCAGGACGGCCGTGCCACCCAGGTGGCCGCCACCAATGACACCGACCTCGTGACCGCCCTCCTCGCCGGCCAGACCGACGACGAGGGCAAGCCCCTGACCATCGAGGAGTCGGCCGCCAAGGTCCTGCCTCAGGTCAAGGGCGCCTTCTCGCTCGTCTTCATGGACGAGGGGACCCTCTACACCGCCCGTGACCCGCAGGGCATCCGCCCGCTGGTCCTCGGCCGCCTGGAGCGCGGCTGGGTGGTCGCGAGTGAGACCGCCGCCCTCGACATCTGCGGCGCCAGCTTCGTCCGCGAGGTCGAGCCGGGCGAGCTCATCGCGATCGACGAGAACGGTCTGCGGACCTCCCGATTCGCGGAAGCGAAGCCCAAGGGCTGTGTGTTCGAGTACGTCTACCTGGCGCGCCCGGACACCGACATCGCCGGCCGGAACGTCTACCTCTCGCGCGTCGAGATGGGCCGGCGCCTGGCCAAGGAAGCCCCGGTCGACGCCGACCTGGTGATAGCGACGCCGGAGTCGGGCACGCCCGCCGCCGTCGGATACGCCGAGGCCAGCGGGATTCCGTACGGCTCCGGCCTGGTCAAGAACGCCTACGTCGGCCGGACCTTCATCCAGCCCTCGCAGACGATCCGCCAGCTCGGCATCCGCCTCAAGCTCAACCCCCTCAAGGAAGTCATCCGGGGCAAGCGCCTGGTGGTCGTCGACGACTCGATCGTCCGCGGCAACACCCAGCGCGCCCTCGTGAAGATGCTCCGCGAGGCCGGCGCGGCCGAGGTCCACATCCGGATCTCCTCGCCGCCGGTGAAGTGGCCGTGCTTCTTCGGCATCGACTTCGCCACCCGGGCCGAGCTGATCGCCAACGGCATGACGGTCGACGAGATCGCCACGTCGCTCGGCGCGGACTCGCTCTCCTACATCTCGCTCGACGCGATGATCGAGGCGACGACCATCCAGAAGCCCAACCTCTGCCGTGCCTGCTTCGACGGCGAGTACCCGATGGAGCTGCCCGACCCGCAGCTCCTGGGCAAGCAGCTCCTGGAGAACGAGCTGGCCGGCGGCACGGACGCCGCCGACGCGCTCCGCCGCCCGTAGTCCGCGGCTTCCCCCGCTCAACCTGCGCCGGGCCCTGCCTTTTGAAGCTTCTCCCAGGGCCCGGCACCACATGCAGCAAACGACACGAAAGCTCTCTCCTGTCATGACAGAGAAGACCACCGGTGCCAGCTACGCGGCCGCAGGCGTGGACATCGAAGCGGGAGACCGCGCCGTCGAGCTGATGAAGGAGTGGGTGAAGAAGACGCAGCGCCCCGAGGTCCTCGGCGGCCTCGGCGGCTTCGCCGGCCTCTTCGACGCCTCCGCCCTCAAGCGCTACGAGCGCCCGCTGCTCGCCTCCGCCACCGACGGGGTCGGCACCAAGGTCGACATCGCCCGCCAGATGGGCGTGTACGACACCATCGGCCACGACCTCGTCGCGATGGTCATGGACGACATCGTGGTCTGCGGCGCCGAGCCGCTCTTCATGACCGACTACATCTGCGTCGGCAAGGTCCACCCCGAGCGTGTCGCGGCCATCGTCAAGGGCATCGCCGAGGGCTGCGTCCTCGCCGGAACCGCTCTGGTCGGCGGCGAGACCGCCGAGCACCCGGGCCTGCTCGGCCCCGACGACTTCGACGTGGCGGGCGCCGGCACCGGAGTCGTGGAGTACGACCGGCTGCTGGGCGCGGATCGCATCCGTACGGGGGACGCCGTCATCGCCATGGCTTCGTCCGGCCTTCACTCGAACGGGTACTCGCTCGTCCGGCACGTCCTCTTCGACCGGGCCGGGATGTCCCTGGAGCAGGAGATCGCGGAGCTCGGCCGGACCCTCGGCGAGGAACTCCTCGAGCCGACCAAGATCTACTCGCTGGACTGCCTGGCCCTCACCCGTACGGCCGAGGTCCACGCCTTCTCGCACATCACGGGCGGCGGCCTCGCGGCGAACCTGGCCCGGGTGATCCCGGACCACCTGCACGCCGCGGTCGACCGCACGACCTGGGCCCCCGGCGCGATCTTCGACCTGGTCGGCAAGGCCGGTCAGGTGGAGCAGCTGGAGCTGGAGAAGACCCTGAACATGGGCGTCGGCATGATGGCCGTCGTTCCGCAGGAGTCGGTCGAGGTGGCGCTGACCGCGCTGGCCGACCGGGGCGTCGACGCCTGGGTCGCCGGAGAGATCCTGGACCGCGGCGACCGTACCGAGGGTGCGACCCTCACCGGTTCCTACGCGAGCTGAGCAGCACCGAAACCCGGCCCTGGGCAATGCCCGGGACCGGGTTTCGGTCTTTGCTCTTGGTGCAGACGCCCTGGAGCGTCAAGCGCCGCGACGCTGTGCCGACGGACCGGACTCTTCGTCCTCGTCCTCGTCGTCATCGCTGTTGTACAGATCCGCGTACTTGGCGTACGGGTCGTCGTCGTCCAGATCGTCATCGACTTCGACCGGCTCGCTGATAGGCAGCGGCTCTGTCGGCGATGCGCCCAGCTCATTGGCCAGACGCGAGAGGTCAGTCCCGCCGCTGTTGTACTTCAGCTGGCGGGCGACCTTTGTCTGCTTGGCCTTGGCCCGGCCGCGCCCCATGGCTCGACCCCCTCGGTGACGGGGCTCGACGGCCCCAGAGTCTGACACGCGTTCATGGTTCGGAGCGGGCTCTCCGTGGAGAGACCGTCCGTAGGGGTTTAACGGTACCTGCTTCCGCGGCCATACGGTACGCCGCCCGCATGACGCGCCCCGGTGCAGAACCAACAAGGCGCCCCGTCCTCGCTGGTCAACCGCGATTTTAACGCTTTCCTGGCCCGCGACCCGCCGAAGTGCAGTGAGTTCTGTCTCCCCGCACCCCGGCGGGCGCGCCGAAGTGTGCCGGGAAGGGTCAGACCGCGCGGGCGGCGCGGGCGTCGGCCATCCGCTGCTCGGCGATCCGGTCGGCCGCGGCGGCCGGCGGGATGCCGTCCGACTTCGCGCGAGCAAAGATCTCCAGGGTGGTGTCGAAGATCTTCGTGGCCTTGGCCTTGCAGCGGTCGAAGTCGAAGCCGACCAGCTCGTCGGCGACCTGGATCACGCCGCCCGCGTTGACCACGTAGTCCGGGGCGTAGAGGATCCCGCGGTCTTCGAGGTCCTTCTCGATGCCGGGGTGGGCGAGCTGGTTGTTGGCCGCACCGCAGACGATCTTGGCGGTGAGGGCCGGCACGGTGTCGTCGTTCAGGGCGCCGCCCAGTGCGCAGGGGGCGTAGATCTCCAGGCCCTCGACGCGGATCAGCGCGTCGGTGTCGGCGACGGCGGTGACCTTGCCCGCGTACTTGCCGGTGCTGTGCTTGTCGAGGATCCGCTGCACGGACTCCTCGCGCACGTCGGTGATCACGACCTCGGCGCCGTCCTCCAGGAGGTGCTCGACCAGGTAGTGGCCGACCTTGCCGACGCCGGCGACGCCCACCTTGCGGCCGCGCAGGGTCGGGTCGCCCCACACGTGCTGGGCGCTGGCGCGCATGCCCTGGAAGACGCCGAAGGCGGTGAGCACCGAGGAGTCGCCCGCGCCGCCGTTCTCGGGGGACCGGCCGGTCGCCCAGCGGGTCTCGCGGGCCACGACGTCCATGTCGGCCACGAAGGTGCCGACGTCGCAGGCCGTCACGTAGCGGCCGCCGAGGGACTCCACGAACCGGCCGTAGGCCAGCAGCAGTTCCTCGGACTTCAGGACGTCAGGATCGCCGATGATCACGGCCTTGCCGCCGCCCAGGTCGAGACCGGCGAGGGCGTTCTTGTACGACATGCCGCGCGAGAGGTTGAGCGCGTCCATGACGGCCTCCTCGTCGGAGGCGTACGCGTGGAAGCGCGTACCGCCGAGGGCCGGGCCCAGGGCGGTGGAGTGGATGGCGATGACGGCCTTGAGGCCGGTGGCGCGGTCCTGGCACAGCACGACTTGCTCGTGTCCGCCCTGCTCCGTGCGGAACAGGGTGTGCAGGACGCCGTCGGTCATTTCGGTCACGGTGGTGACTCCCATGGAAGAGATGCGGCGGATTTCACGCCCGCCCTGCGGGTGGGGGAGGGCGTGCTGGGAGCAGCGTAAGACCTGCGGGGCACGCGGAGGTGACCTGTCCAGAGATCGGACCTCTTCCAGCGTACGAGGGGCCGCCCGGAGTACGCCGGGGCCGCCGGGGGGAGGACCACAGCGTGAGCGAAACCCCCGATCCCGCGCTGCCCTCCGTGCGCCCCGCGCCGACCGTTCCGTACGCCTCCTACCTGCGCGTCTACGAGCCCCTCGACGCCTTCCCCGAGGCGGAGCGCGCGCACTGGGCGGACTACGCCCGGCGCGGGGTGGCCCCGACCGCGCAGGACGAACTGCGCCGGTCGCTCACCGAATTGGTGCGGGTGCCCGTGGTGGGGGTGCCGGCCCACGAGAGCGCGGACGCGTTCACGGCGGTGGTCGACGGGGTGCTGCTCGTCTGCCCCTGGCGGACCAGGCTGCGCGGCTGGCTGGCGCTCCAGGAGCTGGTCGAGTGGTTCCCGCTCCCGGTGCTCGACGCGGCGCTGCCGCCGGCGGCCCGCCGGAAGGCCGCCGAGGAGTACGAGCGCTGGCGCGAGCGGAACCCGGACGCACGGCCGTGGATCCGCACCGGGGTGTGGCAGGTCCCGCTGCGCTGGTTCGTGCTGGTGGCCGACGAGGAGCGGGAGTACCTGCCGGGCGAGCTGCTGCGCTACCGGACGCCGATGGTGCAGGCGCGGCGCCGGCTCGCGCGGGCGCTGCGGACGCTGCGGGAGGCGGAGGGCGAGGGCTACGGGCCGCTCGCCGACGGCCTGGTGGAGGTCGGGAGCTGGCTGGAGGAGTTCCACCCGAAGTCGATGGTCGAACTGGACTACGGCGGACTGCTGCACGCCCTGCCGGCGGACCGGCTGGCGGCCGACCGGTCCGCGGGGGAGCTGGCGGCGGGGGTCGCGGCGCTGCGGGCGGGTGACACCAGAGGGGCTGCCGACGCTTATGAAGTGTTGGCGGACCGCTGGAGGGCGGTCCGGGAGAGACTGTTCGCGAATTAGTCCTTCCGGGGGGTCCGCGCGGTTTTCACGCTCCAGAGGGTCCGTACGTACCGCCGCGTATCGGTCGATCGGCCACAACCCGCAGATCAGGGGCCTGATCGTGGCATTCGGGACGTAGTGCCAGGACCTACGTCCCGATACGGGCCATTGGCCCAAGCGTGACGGACCGCACTAACTACACCCTTGCGCCCTTCCCCTACCCTCGTGCCAAAATAGGACAAGGAGTCCGGGGAGGGTTCCTTCCGCCCAACTAAGGGCGGAATGCTCGGCATTGCGCTCTACGGGGGGTCTGACGACTCCTGATTGTGCTGTGACTGATCGTCACAGTGGGGTGACTGTCCGTTATGGGTCGGTCCATCGGCTTCCGCCGCTGATGAACACCTCGGAGGGCAATTCCGTCGGTTTGGCCGTCGCGGCTGGACAGATGGTGTAGTTGTAGTGCCGAGGACAAGCCGTTCGTCCTATAACCGACTCGGCCCGCGTATGTCCATTTCGGGCAACGCGGGCCAAGGTGCAGAATTTAGAGGAAAGAACCGAGATGGTTCGGTTCTCCCGAGGAGGCCGCTCATGACCGCTCGCACCCCTGATGCCGAGCCGCTGCTGACCCCGGCTGAGGTCGCCACGATGTTCCGCGTGGACCCGAAGACGGTGACCCGCTGGGCCAAGGCTGGCAAGCTCACGTCCATCCGCACCCTGGGTGGACACCGCCGTTACCGCGAGGCCGAAGTTCGCGCCCTGCTTGCGGGAATTCCGCAGCAGCGCAGCGAGGCCTGAGCTTTAAGCAGCACCACGCAGTACCCCGCTTAGGGGGCACTCCCGGCAGTAGCCGGGGGAGGGTCTTTCTCGGGTCCCCCAATCCGATGAAACCCACATTGCTTCATACGACGGGTCCTGCCCCAACAGGATCAGGTCGTTCGATCGCGCTGGACTCCGCCGGGTCCAGCGCGATCTTTTTATGCCCAGGTCAGGGTGGAATCAGGCTGATGCGAGGGGCGCCGGCGGGTGGGTGCCATTGCACATATTAAATCGAGCGGGCGTAGGGGTGCGATAAAAGTGCGAGTCTCAAAAACTCGTACGGTGACTCCCGTCACAGATGATCACTCTTGTATTTCCGGCAATGCACCCCGTAAGGGGACGTGCGCCGCGGAGCGCTTCATGCGAACGAGGGATTCTCGGCGGGTACCCCGGCCGGTCCGGCGGCTCCAGGGCGCCGGGTGCCTCCACGGGCCCCCACGGGTCTGTCCGGCCGACTGCGGGGCCCCCAGGGCCCACTACGGGTCCCAAGGGCGGGCCGGGAGGCTCCTGGGTGGCGGCAAGGGCGTACGGGGCGTACGGGCGGTCGTGCCCGTCAACGCGTCAGGGCCCGCATCCCCTGGGGGGATACGGGCCCTGACGTTGTTGCGATCCTGACGGGACTTGAACCCGCGACCTCCACCTTGACAGGGTGGCGAGCTAACCAACTGCTCCACAGGACCTTGATTCGCAGCCGATTGGCGTGGCTGCGAAACAGACTGTACAGCAGCTCAGGGGGTGCGGTCGAACCCGCTCACCGGCCGGGTCACCGGGCCGACGGCGGGGCCGCCGCGTCCACCGCCTTCACGATGCGCTTGTCGGAGACCGGGTACGCCGTCCCGAGCGCGTGCGCGAAGTAACTCACGCGCAGTTCCTCGATCATCCAGCGGATGTCCGTGACCGAGGCCGGTACCGGCCGCCCCTTCGGCAGCTGCTCCAGCAGCCAGGCGTACTCGTCCTGCATCTCGTGGACCTTCTCCATGCGCGTGGTGTCGCGCTGGACGCCCGTGGGCATCTGCTGGAGCCGCCGGTCCGCCGCCACCAGGTAGCGCATCAGGTCCGGCAGCCTGCGCAGCCCGGTGAGCGTCACGAAGCCGGCCGGCATGAGCGCCGCCAGCTGCGTCTTCACGTCCTGGATGTTGGCCACCAGGGCGAGGCTGCTCGTGGACTTCAGCCGCCGCTCGCACGCCTGCCAGGCGGCCAGCACCTGCTGGACCTGGCTCACCGTGCGCACGGTGGTGTCCACCAGGTCGGCGCGGACCGCCTCGTAGAGCTTCCGGAAGCCCGCCTCGTCCCAGGCCGGGCCGCCGTGGTCGGCGATCAGCTTGTCGGTCGCGGCGGTGGCGCAGTCGTCGAACAGCGCCTGGATGGAGCCGTGCGGGTTCCTCGAGAGGGCCAGCTTCTGCTGGTTCGTCAGGTGGTCCGAGGCGAACTTCGCCGGGTTCACCGGGATGTTCAGCAGGATGAGCCGGCGCGTGCCCAGCCACATCGCCTGCTGCTGCTCGGCCTCCGTGTCGAAGAGCCGTACGGAGACCGCCGAGCCCTCGTCCACCAGCGCCGGGTACGCCTTCACCGGCTGCCCCGCCCGCCGGGTCTCGAACACCTTCGTCAGCGTGCCGATCGTCCAGTCGGTCAGCCCGGTCCGCTCCACCGACTCCCCGCCCGCCCGCTCGGCGGTGGCCGCGGCGGCCTTGGAGAGGGCCTGGCGGGCCTTGGGCTTCAGGCGCAGGCGCAGCGCCTCCAGGTCCTTGTCCTCGGCGAGGTTCTTGCGGCGCTCGTCGACGATCCGGAAGGTGATCTTCAGGTGGTCCGGGATCCGGGAGAGGTCGAAGTCCTCGGCGGAGACGGGCACCCCGACCATCCGCTGGAGCTCGCGCGCCAGGGTCACCGGCAGCGGCTCCTGCAGCGGCACCGCGGTGTCCAGGAATCGGGTCGCGAAGTTCGGCGCGGGCACGTAGTGCCGGCGGATCGGCTTCGGCAGCGAGCGGATCAGCTCGGTGACGACCTCCTCCCGCAGGCCCGGGATCTGCCAGTCGAAGCCCTCGTCGGTGACCTGGTTCAGCACCTGGAGCGGGATGTGGACGGTCACGCCGTCCGCGTCCGCGCCCGGCTCGAACTGGTAGGTCACCCGGAACTTGAGCTGCCCCTGCCGCCAGGAGTCCGGGTAGTCGGCCTTGGTGACCCCGGCCGCCTTCTCGGTGAGCAGCATCTCCCGCTCGAAGTCGAGCAGTTCGGGCTCGTCCCGCTTCTTGTGCTTCCACCAGGAGTCGAAGTGCGCCCCCGACACCACGTGGTCGGGGATCTTCTGGTCGTAGAAGTCGAAGAGGGTCTCGTCGTCCACCACGATGTCGCGGCGCCGGGCCCGGTTCTCCAGCTCCTCCACCTCGGTGAGGAGCTTGCGGTTGTCGGCGTAGAACTTGTGGTGGGTCCGCCAGTCGCCCTCGACCAGCGCGTTGCGGATGAACAGCTCGCGCGAGACCTCGGGATCGATCCGGCCGTAGTTGATCTTCCGTTGGGCGACGATCGGCACGCCGTACAGCGTGACCTTCTCGTACGCCATCACGGCCGCCTGGTCCTTCTCCCAGTGCGGCTCGCTGTAGGTGCGCTTGATCAGGTGCTGCGCGAGGGGCTCCACCCACTCGGGCTCCACCTTGGCGTTCACCCGGGCCCACAGCCGCGAGGTCTCCACCAGCTCCGCCGACATCAGGAACTTCGGCTGCTTCTTGAACAGCGACGAGCCGGGGAAGATCGCGAACTTGGCCGACCGGGCGCCCAGGTACTCGTTCTTGTCGGTGTCCTTGAGCCCGATGTGCGAGAGCAGACCGGCCAGCAGCGAGATGTGGATGCTCGTCTCGGGGGCGTCGGCCTCGTTGACGTGGATGCCCATGGTCTTGGCGACCGTGCGCAGCTGGGAGTAGATGTCCTGCCACTCGCGGATCCGCAGGAAGTTCAGGTACTCCTGCTTGCACATCCGGCGGAACGAGGACGAGCCGCGCTCCTTCTGCTGCTCGCGGATGTAACGCCACATGTTGAGGAACGAGAGGAAGTCGCTGGTCTCGTCCTTGAACCGGGCGTGGTTCTGGTCGGCCTGGGTCTGCTTGTCCGAGGGCCGCTCGCGCGGGTCCTGGATGGACAGGGCCGCCGCGATGACCATGACCTCGCGGACGCAGTTGTTCTTGTCGGCCTCGACGACCATGCGGGCCAGGCGCGGGTCCACGGGAAGCTGGGAGAGCTGGCGGCCCATCTGGGTGAGCCGCTTCTTCGGATCCTTCTCGGAGGGATCCAGGGCCCCGAGCTCCTGGAGGAGCTGGACGCCGTCGCGGATGTTGCGGTGGTCCGGCGGGTCGATGAAGGGGAACTTCTCGATCTCGCCGAGGCCGGCCGCGGTCATCTGGAGGATGACGGAGGCCAGGTTCGTGCGCAGGATCTCAGCGTCCGTGAACTCCGGGCGCGCGTTGAAGTCGTCCTCGGAGAAGAGCCGGATGCAGATGCCGTCGCTGGTACGGCCGCAGCGGCCCTTGCGCTGGTTGGCGCTGGCCTGCGAGATCCGCTCGATGGGCAGGCGCTGCACCTTCGTGCGGTGGCTGTAGCGGGAGATCCGGGCGTTGCCCGGGTCGATCACGTACTTGATGCCCGGGACGGTGAGGGAGGTCTCGGCGACGTTGGTCGCGAGGACGATCCGGCGGCCGGTGTGCTGTTGGAAGACCCGGTGCTGCTCGGCGTGCGAGAGGCGCGCGTAGAGGGGGAGCACCTCCGTGAAGCGCAGGTTCTTCTTGATGAGGGCGTCCGCGGTGTCGCGGATCTCGCGCTCGCCGGAGAGGAAGACGAGGATGTCGCCCGGGCCCTCGGCCTGGAGCTCGTCGACCGCGTCGCAGATCGCGGTGATCTGGTCCCGGTCGCTCTCCTCGCTGTCCTCTTCGAGCAGCGGCCGGTAGCGGACCTCGACCGGGTACGTCCGCCCGCTGACCTCGACGATCGGGGCGTCGCCGAAGTGCCGGGAGAAGCGCTCGGGGTCGATGGTCGCCGAGGTGATGACGACCTTGAGGTCGGGGCGCTTCGGGAGCAGCGTGGCCAGGTAGCCGAGCAGGAAGTCGATGTTCAGCGACCGCTCGTGGGCCTCGTCGATGATGATCGTGTCGTACGCGCGCAGCTCGCGGTCCGTCTGGATCTCGGCGAGCAGGATGCCGTCGGTCATCAGCTTCACGAAGGTCGCGTCCTGGTCCACCTGGTCGGTGAACCGGACCTTCCAGCCGACCGTCTGGCCGATCTCGGACTTCAGCTCCTCGGCGATGCGCTCCGCGACCGTGCGGGCCGCGATCCGGCGGGGCTGGGTGTGCCCGATCATGCCCCGGACGCCGCGGCCCAGCTCCATGCAGATCTTGGGGATCTGCGTGGTCTTGCCGGAGCCGGTCTCGCCCGCGACGATCACGACCTGGTGGTCGCGTATCGCCTCGGCGATCTCGTCCTTCTTCTGGCTGACGGGCAGGTTCTCGGGATACGTGACCTCCGGCATCCGCGAGGCGCGGCCGGCCAGTCGCTCGGCGGCCTTCGCGGCCTCCGCGGCGATCTCGTCGAGCACGGCCTGCTTGGCCTCGGGCTTGCGGATACGGCGGGCGCCTTCTAGGCGGCGGCCGAGGCGGTGCGCGTCGCGGAGGGAGATCTCACCGAGAAGCGTCTGCAGGGCGGCGAAGGAAGTAGACATACCTGATCGAGGATCTCACCTGGCCCCTCCGGGTGGCGAACGCATTTGTCGGGCGCACCCGTACCATTTCGGGACGAGTCCCCCGCCCCCCTTCCGTGAGAGGCCCCACGCATGCCGAGCAGGTCGCGCCGCGCCGTGCGGTCCCTGCCGGGGTTGCCGGGGCCTTCCCGCCCCGCCGGCTGGGGGCGGAGCCCACAGTTTCGGGAAGGGGCGGGGTGGGGGAAGGCTCCGCGCAGCGGCCCCGCCCGGCCCGCGCACGGGGTCCGCCGGGGCCGGCCGCGCGCCGGGGCGCCTCCTCGGGCTCCGAACGTTTCCAGGGGTCGGAGGGTGCGGGGTGGCCCAGTTCGGAGCCCTGCGGGGGCACCCCGCCGCACACCCGACCCCGGCGGGGCCGCCCGTCACAATCCGCCGTACACCCGTATCCGTAGTTCTGGAGCACGCACCCGTATGACTTCCGCCAGGAAATCCGTCCGGCCCTTCCTGATCCCCGCCGGGGTCGCCCTCGCCGCCGTCGCCTTCGGGCTCGTGTCCTGGCAGGCCACCGCCCCCGCGGAGAAGGGGGCCCGCGGGGCCGGCGCGTCCGCCGCGCCCCGGACCGACTCCGCCACCGCGCAGCTGAAGGCGCTCGCACGCCGCGAGGCCGGCGACGCGCTCGCCGTGGGCCGTGCCGACGCGCCCGTCGTGCTGATCGAGTACTCCGACTTCAAGTGCGGCTACTGCGCGAAGTTCGCCCGCGACACCGAGCCCGCACTGGTGAAGAAGTACGTGGAGGACGGCACCCTCCGCATCGAGTGGCGGAACTTCCCGATCTTCGGCGCGGAGTCCGAGGCCGCCGCCAAGGCCGCCTGGGCGGCGGGTCAGCAGGACCGGTTCCAGCAGTTCCACGCGGCCGCGTACGCCGAGGGGGCGAAGGAGAAGGGCTTCGGCGCGGAGCGGCTGCTGGAGCTGGCCCGCGAGGCCGGGGTCCCCGATCTGGAGCGGTTCAAGGCGGACTCGGCCGGGGAGCAGGCCGCGGCGGCCCTGAAGAGGGACCAGGACGAGGGCTACCGCATCGGCGTCACCTCCACTCCGTCCTTCCTGGTGGGCGGCAGGCCGATCGCGGGAGCCCAGCCGCTCGACGCCTTCGAGGCCGCCATCGCCCAGGCCAAGGCCGCGGCGAAGCAGTGACCGGCATCGGATACCTGGCCGCGCTGCTCGGCGGCCTCCTCGCCCTGCTCAGCCCGTGCAGTGCACTGCTACTGCCCGCCTTCTTCGCGTACTCGATCGATTCCACCTCGCGCCTGCTGGCCCGTACCGGGATCTTCTACGCGGGACTCGCGAGCACCCTCGTACCGCTGGGGGCGGCCGGTTCGTACGCCGGACGGTTCTTCCACGGCAACCGCGAGGCCCTCGTTCTCGCCGGGGGCTGGCTGATCATCGGGCTCGGGCTGGCGCAGATCCTCGGCCTGGGCTTCGCGCCGAGGCGGATCTCGGAGCTGTCCGGACGGATCCGGCCGACCACCGCCCTGTCCGTGTACGCGCTGGGGGCGGTCTACGGGCTGGCCGGGTTCTGCGCCGGCCCGATCCTGGGCAGTGTCCTGACTGTGGCGGCGGTCAGCGGCAGCCCCGTCTACGGCGGCCTGCTGCTGGCCGTCTACGCGCTGGGGATGGCCGTGCCGCTCTTCGCGCTGGCCCTGCTCTGGGAGCGGTTCGAGCTCGGCAAGCGGCGCTGGCTGCGCGGCCGGGCCTTCGCCGTGGGCCGCTTCGAGCTGCACACCACCTCGCTGCTGTCCGGGCTGTTCTTCGTCACCCTGGGCGCGCTGTTCCTCGTCTACGACGGGGCGAGCGCTCTGCCCGGGCTGCTGGACGTGGACGACTCGTACGCGGTGGAGGCGTGGGTGCGGTCGGTGGCGGACGCGGTCCCGGACTGGGCGGTGCTCGGGCTGGTCGTGGCCGGGGCGGCGGTCTTCCCGCTGGTGCGGGGGCGGCGGGAGTAACGCAAGAAGCCCCGTCCGAGGACGGGGCTTCTTCACGTGGTCGGGGCCGGGGTCGAACCGGCGACCTATCGCTTTTCAGGCGATCGCTCGTACCAACTGAGCTACCCGACCAGGGAACCGTTTCCGGTTCCAGCGATCCTGACGGGACTTGAACCCGCGACCTCCACCTTGACAGGGTGGCGAGCTAACCAACTGCTCCACAGGACCTTGCAATGTGCGAGACAAGTCTCGCACACGGTAATGCGTACCCCCAACGGGATTCGAACCCGTGCTACCGCCTTGAAAGGGCGGCGTCCTGGGCCACTAGACGATGAGGGCTAAAGACCCACCGGGCACTTTCCAGCGCGTCGGGGACGTGAGAAGCATATGGGATCCGGGGAGCTATCGCCAAAACGGTTTCCCCCGGAGGGACAATGGCCCGGTGCTGGAGATGACGCGCGAGGAGTTCGAAGAGCTCGTCGCAGAGGCCCTGGACCGCATTCCGCCGGAGCTGACGCGGCTGATGGACAACGTGGCGGTGTTCGTCGAGGACGAGCCGCCGGCCCACGACCCCGAGCTGCTCGGGCTGTACGAGGGGACCCCGCTGACGGACCGCGGCGAGTGGTACGCCGGGGTGCTGCCGGACCGGATCACGATCTACCGGAACCCCACGTTGCGGATGTGCGAGGACCGGGAGAGCGTGGTGGCGGAGACGGAGGTCACCGTGGTCCACGAGATCGCCCACCACTTCGGGATCGACGACGAACGGCTGCACGCCCTGGGGTACGGGTGACCCGACCGGTCCCCGGCGCCGAGGCGATCGACCCGGACGTCGACCTCCACGTGCCGGCGCAGCGCGCCGAACCGCAGGGCCGGGTGCTCGCGGCGGTGGCGGCGGGCGGGGCCGTGGGGGCTTCGGCGCGGTACGGGATCTCCCTGCTGTGGCCTGCCGGGCCGGGGGACTTCCCGTGGGCGACGCTGGGCATCAACGCGGCCGGGTGCGCGCTCATCGGCGTGCTGATGGTGCTGATCAGTGAGGGCGGGCGGTCCGCGCACCCGCTGGTGCGGCCGTTCGCCGGGGTCGGGGTGCTGGGCGGCTTCACCACCTTCTCCAGTTACGCGCTGGACTTCTCGCGGCTCCTGGACGAGGGCGAGGCCGGTACCGCGCTGGCGTACGCCGGGCTCACGGTGGTGGCGGCGCTGGGCGTGGTGTGGGCGGCGGCCGTGGTGACGCGGCGCGCGGTCCGGGGGCGGGCGCGCCAGGTGCCGGCGCGGTGAACTGGCTACTCGTGGTGGCCGGGGCGGCCGTCGGTGCGCCGCTGCGCTATCTGACGGACCGGGCGGTGCAGGCGCGCCACGATTCGGTGTTCCCGTGGGGGACCTTCGTGGTGAACGCGGCCGGCTGCCTGGTGCTGGGGGTGCTGGCCGGGGCGGCGCTGGCCGGAGCGGCCTCCTCTGGGCTGGTGCTGCTGCTGGGGACCGGGCTGTGCGGAGCGCTGAGCACGTACTCGACGTTCTCCTACGAGACCTTGCGGCTCGTCGAGCGCGGCTGGAAGTTCCTGGCCGCCGCGAACGTCGCGGCGTCGGTGCTGGTCGGGCTGGGCGCCGTGCACCTCGGGTCGCAGGTGGCCCGGCAGCTGTTCGCCTGAGGGCGTGTCCCATACGGGGCAAAGGGAGTTGGGCACATTGACCCGCTAGTGGACGCCGCTAGCGGACCCACTCTCAGGTTCCGGAGGTGCCCCGTGCGCCAGTTGTCCGCTCCCCTCCGACTGGCCGTCACCGCGCTCGCGGTCGCGGCCGCGGCGGGCTGCATGAGCGTCGGTCAGGACGAGGCGAAGCCAGGGCCCTCCTCCTCGGCGGACCGCCGGGGCGGCGCCCCGGCCGGAGGTTCCTCTTCCGGGAAGGGGGCCGGGGTGCACGGCAGCGGGCACGGCTCCAAGGGCGGTACGGGGAACCAGGACGGCAAGGCCGAAGCCGGCGGCAAGGCCTCCGGCGCGACCGGGGCCTCGCCCAGCCCGGGTGCGCCGAGCGGGCAGCCGGGGGTGCCCGCGCCGTCGGCCGGTGCGGGCGGCGGTGCGGGCGGCCAGGGTCCCCAGGAGCCGCCGACGGGCGGAACGGGTGGCTCCGGCGCCTCGGGCGGCTCCGGCGGGTCGGGGGGTTCGGCGGGCACGGGCGGCGGGCAGCAGTCGGCCAGCCCGACACCGCAGCCGCCGGCCACGACCCCGCCTGTGACGGAACCCACTCCGACTCCGACCACCCCGTCGCCGGAGCCCAGCGGCCAGCCCGGCCCGGCGCCGCAGGCCTAGAGCGGGGGCGGCCGCGCCCGCCCCTCCCCGAGGCGTCGGGCATCGTCGCAGGTCAGAGGTGATTTCCCTGGGGCGACTTGCCAGACCCCGGGGAGGGTGCGTATGGTTATAGATCGTTTGATCCCATTGCCCGGCGCCGAATCCGAAGAGCGCCGTGTGGCGCGTACTCTCCCTAGCCGTGGCTGACCGCATTGAGGCGGTCGATTTGCGATTCACGGAGTTTGGGCGCGTGCCGAGACTCCGGAAGGTTTCGCATTTCGCATGTCCATTTCCAGTTCTGACCACGCCGTCATGCCCGAGAACGACTCGAACGAGCTCGTCACCGACGAGATCATCGAGGCGCTTGAGGCCGACGTGACGACCGACCAGTCCATCGACGACGAGGCCGACAACGCCGCCGCCGACGCTTACGCGGACGACGAGGCCGAAGCCGACGACGCCGACGCCGAGCCCACGATCACCTTCGCGGACCTCGGTCTGCCCGAGGGCGTCGTGCGCAAGCTCGCGCAGAACGGCGTCACCACCCCCTTCCCGATCCAGGCCGCGACCATCCCGGACGCCCTGGCCGGCAAGGACATCCTCGGCCGCGGCCGCACCGGCTCCGGCAAGACCCTCTCCTTCGGTCTGCCGACCCTGGCGCGCCTGGCCGGCGGCTTCACCGAGAAGAAGAAGCCCCGCGCGATCATCCTCACGCCGACCCGTGAGCTCGCGATGCAGGTCGCGGACGCCCTCCAGCCCTACGGCGACGTGCTCGGCCTGAAGATGAAGGTCGTCTGCGGCGGTACCTCCATGGGCAACCAGATCTACGCCCTGGAGCGCGGTGTCGACGTCCTCGTCGCCACCCCCGGCCGTCTGCGCGACATCATCAACCGCGGCGCCTGCTCCCTGGAGAACGTCGAGGTCGCCGTCCTCGACGAGGCCGACCAGATGGCCGACCTGGGCTTCCTGCCCGAGGTCACCGAGCTGCTCGACCAGGTTCCGGTCGGCGGCCAGCGCATGCTCTTCTCCGCCACGATGGAGAACGAGATCGGCACCCTGGTCAAGCGCTACCTGTCCAACCCCGTCACGCACGAGGTCGACAGTGCGCAGGGCAACGTCACGACCATGACGCACCACGTCCTCGTCGTGAAGCCGAAGGACAAGGCGCCGGTCACGGCCGCCATCGCCGCCCGCAAGGGCCGCACCATCATCTTCGTCCGCACCCAGCTGGGCGCCGACCGCATCGCCGAGCAGCTCGTCGAGGCCGGCGTGAAGGCCGACGCGCTGCACGGCGGTATGACGCAGGGCGCCCGTACCCGCGTCCTCGCGGACTTCAAGGACGGCTACGTCAACGCGCTCGTCGCCACCGACGTCGCCGCCCGCGGCATCCACGTCGACGGCATCGACCTGGTCCTGAACGTGGACCCGGCCGGCGACCACAAGGACTACCTGCACCGCTCGGGCCGTACCGCCCGCGCCGGCAAGTCCGGCGTCGTGGTCTCCCTGGCCCTGCCGCACCAGCGCCGCCAGATCTTCCGCCTGATGGAGGACGCGGGCGTCGACGCCTCGCGCCACATCGTCCAGGGCGCCGGCGCCTTCGAGCCGGAGGTCGCCGAGATCACCGGTGCCCGTTCGCTGACCGAGGTCCAGGCCGACTCCGCGAACAACGCCGCCAAGCAGGCCGAGCGCGAGGTCGCCGAGCTCACCAAGCAGCTCGAGCGCCTGTCGCGCCGTGCCGTGGAGCTGCGCGAGGAGGCCGACCGCCTCGTCGCCCGCTCCGCCCGTGAGCGCGGCGAGGACCCGGAGGCCGCTGTCGCCGAGGTGGCCGAGGCCGCCGAGGCCGAGGTCGCGGCCGCTGCCGCCGCCGCTGCCGCCGAGATCGCCGCCCAGGAGCGCCGCGAGGAGAACCGCGCCCAGCGCGACGACCGCGGCAACTTCGAGCGCCGCGACAACCGCGGTGGCGACCGCGGCGGTGACCGTGGCGGCTTCCGCCGCGACGACCGCGGCGACCGCGGCGGTGACCGTGGCGGCTTCCGCCGTGACGACCGCGGTGACCGCGGTGGCGACCGTGGCGGCTTCCGCCGCGACGACCGTCCGTCCTCCGGCGGCTTCCGCCGTGACGACCGCCCGTCGGGCGGCTTCAACCGTGACGACCGCGGTGGCGACCGTGGCGGCTTCCGCCGCGACGACCGCCCGTCCTCCGGTGGCTTCCGCCGCGACGACCGCCCGTCCTCCGGTGGCTTCCGCCGCGACGACCGTCCCTCCTCGGGCGGCTTCCGTCGCGACGACCGCCCGTCCGGTGGCTTCAACCGTGACGACCGCGGTGGCGACCGTGGCGGCTTCCGCCGCGACGAGCGCCCGTCCTCCGGTAGTTACAACCGTGACGACCGCCAGTCCTCCGGCGGCTTCCGCTCCGGTGGCGGCGACCGCCCGTTCAACCGCGACCGTCGTGACGACCGTCCGTCCGGTGGCTTCCGCTCCGGCGGTGCCGGCGACCGTCCGTACGGCCGCCGCGACGACCACCGCCCCTCGGGTTCCGGTTCCACCGGCTCCTTCGGCGGCCGCCGCGACGACAAGCCGCGCTGGAAGCGCAACGGCTGACGGTCGGCCTGATCTGATCGCCTGACAGGGCCCCTACGACTCGCTCGTAGGGGCCCTGTCGCGTGCCGACAGGCCGGGCGGCAGATACCCGATCGGCTGACGGGCGCTCTGCGGCTATGCTCTGGGGTGAGCACGTGGAGGGCCATTAGCTCAATTGGCAGAGCAGTGGACTTTTAATCCATTGGTTGTCGGTTCGAGTCCGACATGGCCTACCGCTCCCAGGCCGAGGTTGACCCCTCTGACCTGCTACTCGGCGCCCCGACTGGTTTCGACCGGTCGGGGCGCTTCGTCGTTCCCGGCCCTGCGTGCGCGGCTCGTCCGCAGCCCGTCCGCAGCCCGTCCGCGGCCCGTCCGCGGCCCGTCCGGGACCGGTCATGGCCGGGCGCGGACGGCCGGAATCCATTGTCCGGAGGTCCGCCACAGGGAAATCTCCTCTCTTGTGAACCGCGCCGAGGTTGGAGAGACCATGCCGTCCCCGCTCATACGTTCCTTCTCGCAGCTTGAAACCCTGGACCCGAACCGTCCCGTCGTCACCCTGTTCAGCGGTGGCCTCGACAGCTCGTACCTCCTGCTGCGGCTGCGCCGCATGGGCGTCCGCGACGTGCACGCCGTCAGCGTCGACATCGGCGAGGACGAGTCGAGCCAGTACAAGCGCCAGGTGGCCGAGGCGCTCGGCGCGACGATCCACATCCTCGACCGGCGCGAGGAGTTCGCGGGCCAGTACGTCGCTCCGGCGATCGCGGCGCAGGCCGTCTACCTCGGCATCCACCCCGTCAGCTCCACGCTCAGCCGCCCGCTGATCGCCCGCAGCGCGGTCGACCTGGCCCGCGCCCTCGGCGCCCAGGCCGTCCTGCACACCGCCAACCGCTCGCAGAACACGCTGCGCCGGCTCAACGGCGCGCTGAACCTGCTCGGCTGGGAAGGCGCCTTCGGCAGCCCGTACGACCTCGACCCGGTCACCCGGGACGAGAAGCTCGTCGAACTGCGCTCCGCGGGGATCGACCTGCTCGCCGGACGGATCGTCAGCGGCGACTCCAACCTGTGGTGCCGCGAGTTCGAGTCCGGGATCCTCGACGACCCGGAGCGCCACGCGGTCCCGGAGGAGATGTACACCTGGAGCCGCACCACCGCGCGGCCCGGTGACTCCGAGACGCTGACGGTCACCTTCGAGCACGGCCTGCCGGTCGCCGTCGACGGGCTCCCGATGCCGCTCACCGAGCTGATCGACCAGCTCAACCAGCGGGTCGGCGCCTACGGCCTCGGCCGCTACTCCGGCCTGGAGCACCTCGACCACGGCGAGAAGGTGCTGGAGATCCGCGAGATGCCCGCCGCCCACTTGCTGCTGAGCAGCTACCGGCACGTCGAGAGCGCGTGCCTGGACGCCGAACTCATCCGGGAGAAGCGGCACCTGGAGCAGGTCTGGGTGCGCGAGGCGCTGGAGGGCCGCTGGTTCGGCGATCTGCGGCTCACCGTCCAGGCGTTCATCGACACCTGCGCCGCCCGCACCACCGGGTCCGTGACCTGGCTGCTGCGTACCGGCGGGGCGGACACCAGGGCCATCACCGCCGCCAAGCCGCTGTACCTGAGGGACCGCGAGGCCTGGGAGGAGCGGGCGATCGAGGTCGAGTCCGCGCCGTTCGCCCGCGCCGACACCCTGCTCACCGCCGTCTGAGTCCACGTCGGCCGGGCTTCCTTCTTCTCTTCACCGCCATTCCACGCATTACGGAGCTCACCCATGACCACTGCCGCTTCCACCACGCACCCCGTCGCGCTCGACGCCGCCGCCGCGCTCGCCGGCCCCGGCGGGCACCTGATGCCCTCCGCGGCCCTGTCCGACCTGGTCGACGCCGAGGCCGGCGACTGGGCCCGGTTCGCCGCCCACTGGGACGAGCTGACGCTCGACACGCACATGGCCGACGGCGGCACCTACCGCTTCCGCCGCTACGGCCAGTTCGAGCTGGACTCGGCCTCCGGTGAGCTCAGCCTGCTCCCGCACGAGCCCTACCGCCAGGAGACGGACGTCAATCCGCTCAACGGCGGTGTGGAGCGCGTGTTCGACCCGCTGACCGGCCAGTTCGTCGGCGACCCGCTGCTGCGTTCGGTCCTCGTCGAGCTGGGCCGGATCTTCACGGCGGTCGACGGTACGAAGACCTGGAACATCAAGCTCCACCCGTACCGGATCGTCGCGTCCGCCGACCAGCAGGGCCAGCCCGCGCCCGAGGGCCGCCACCGCGACGGCGTCACCTTCATCACCTCGCTGATGATCGGCCGTACCAACGTCACCGGCGGCGAGAGCGGTGTCTACACGGACGCAGGCGAGCACCTGCTCACCACCACCCTGTCCGAGCCCGGCGACCTCCTGCTCGGCGACGACCGCCGGACCCTGCACTCGGTGACCGCGCTCCAGCCGGTCGACCCCGACGCCGTGGCCCACCGCGACGTCCTGGTGATCGCCTACACCGCTCGCTGAGCCCGTTCTCCCCCCACACCCGAACCACCCCTAGGAGTCGTCCCGATGACCGCCACCGCTGCGGCCCGCCGTGCCTGGCTGACCGATCTGCCCGTCCTGCTGGTCGCAGTGGTGTGGGGATCGAGCTACCTGGCCGCCAAGGGGGTCACCACCACCCAGACCGTGCTGGCCGTGCTGGTGCTGCGGTTCGGGGTGGCGGTGCCGGTGCTCGTCGTCGCCGGGTGGCGCAGGCTCCGCGCCCTCAGCGGGGCGCAGCTGCGCGGCGCGGGGATCCTGGGGCTGATCCTGGCCGGGATCTTCCTGCTGGAGACGTACGGGGTGGTGCACACCTCGGCGACCAACGCGGGACTCATCATCAGCCTCACGATGATCTTCACGCCGATCGCGGAGAGCCGGATCCGGGGGACCGCGCTGCCGCGTTCCTTCATGGCGGCGGCCGGTCTGTCGGTGGTGGGCGTACTGCTGCTGACCCAGGGGGCGGGATTCAGTACGCCCTCGCTCGGTGACCTGCTGATGCTGGGCGCGGCGCTCGCCCGTACGGTCCACGTCCTGGCCATGTCCCGGATGAAGTCGGTGCAGGGCGCGGACTCGATGTCGATGACCACGATCCAGTTGGGCAGCGCGGTCATGGTGTTCGCCCTGCTGTCGCTCTCGCCCGGCACGGGCGGCACCCCGTGGGCGGCCGCCGCCGCGTTCGACGTCTCCGACTGGCTGTGGCTGCTCTACCTGTCCGCGTTCTGCACGCTCTTCGCCTTCTTCACGCAGATGTGGGCGGTGCGCCGGACCTCGCCGTCGCGGGTCAGCCTGCTGCTGGGCACCGAGCCCGTGTGGGCCGCCGTGTTCGGCATCGCGCTGGCCGGGGACCGGCCCGGGCTGCTCGGGCTGGTGGGCGCGCTGCTGGTGCTGGCCGGCACCGCCTGGGGCCGCAGGGCCGCCGACGGGCAGCCCGCGTCCGGCGCCGACGGGGCGTCAGTCGTCGAGCCAGCCCAGGCGGACCGCGCACACGCCGGCCTGGAACCGGCTGGCCGCTCCTAGCCGTTCGGTCAGATCGGAGACGAGGCGGCGGACCGTGCGCTCGGACACCCCGAGCTTGCGGGCCATCGCCTCGTCCGTCAGTCCGCCCTCCAGCATCCGCAGCAGCTCGCGGTGCCGGCCGCTGGGCTGCCAGTCGCCCTCGGTGCCGGGGGCGGCCGTGCTCGTCGTGCTGCCCGCGTCGCCCAGTACGCTCGCGGCCGCCCAGCAGTGTTCGAAGATCCCGCGCAATACGCCGACCAGCGTTTCGCTGCGCAGCACCACGGCGGCGATGTCCCCGTCCACGGGCTCCGGTGCGGGCACGATGGCCAGCGAGCGGTCCACCACGATCAGCCGCAGCGGCAGCGTGTGCGCGGTACGCACCTGGGCCCCGGCGGAGTTCAGCCTCCGCAGGTACGAGCTCATGTGCGGCACGGCGGCCGCCGAACCCAGATGGATCGTGCGGATCTGCACTCCGCGGCCGAGCGCCAGCCGGTCCCGCTCCAGGCCGGCCTCGATCATCTCGGCGGGCAGTGCCCGCCCCGGGTGCAGGGAGAGCACCTCGCGCTCGACGCGCTGCGAGGCGTCTTCCAGGGCTGCCGAGACGTTGGCGGCCCCGCTGACGACCTCCATCTGTACGGAGGACAGCTCCCGGGCGTGCACGGGCTGGAAATCGGCCACGACCTGGGCCAGCGCGGCCCGGGTCTGCTGCACGGCGGAGAGCAGGGCTCCCGTGTGCTGCTCCTCCTCCAGCAGGAGGTTGCGCAGTGCGGTGTCCGGGGCCAGTGCCGTCCAGCCGTTGCGGGTCTCGGGCGAGGGCACGAACAGCCCGAGCCGGTTCAGCAGGCGCAGGGCCTCGGCGAACTCGGTGTCGGCCCAGCCGCGTTCCGCGGTGACGGTCTCCGGCTGCCAGGACGCGTCGTCCAACGCGATCCGGTACAGCTCCTGGGCCCTGGCCCGTGCTTCCACCCCGCCCCCTCGGCTGTGCCAACCACCCCCCGTGGTTCACACCCGCGATCCTAGGAACGGGTCCGGGACACGGCCACCGGGGTCCGGCATGCGGACATCCGCTCAGGTGGGGGCGGTCCCCTGGCCCCGGACGTGTCCGCCCCCGGCCATGGCCGGTCCCGGAACTTCGCATCCGTAGCCGCTGGTGAGGCCGTCGCAGCATGCTGATCCCACACCGATCGAACGCCTTACCGGGGGGTCTCCATGTCTCGTTTCCACGCTCGCGTCCGCGCCGCTCTGCTCGCCGTGATCGCCACCACGTTCGTCCTGGGCGGCTCCGCTACGGCTTCCGCGGCGGAGCAGCCGCCGGCCGCCGCGACCGACTCCTTCATCTGGGGCTGACCGTGACCAGGCGACCGGAAGTGGCGGTCGTCGCCCCGCTGACCGGTCCGCGGGCCGCCTGGGGAGCGGTGCTCCTCGGCCGGGTCGAGCGGGCGAAGGCGGAGCATCCCGCCGCCGCCGACTGGCACGTGCACGACGAGGCGGCGGGGGTCGCGGCCACCGTCGTCGCGGGTGACTACGCGGCGGTGGTCGGACACAGCGATCCGGCCGGGGGCCGGCTCGCGGCCGAGGCCTACGAGGCGGCGGGACTGACCTGCCTGCTGCCCTTCCTGCGCGCCGGGACCGCCGCGCTCAGCTGGGCACCCGACGACGAGTCCCTGGCACGGGTGATCGCGGAGGGAGCGGCCGCACTGGGGGCGGCCGCTCTCGCCACCGTTCACGACGAGGGCCCGCGCTGGGCGGAACTGGCCCGGAGGGTCGCCAAGGAGGCCGCCGCCCGCGGCCTGGCGGAGGTCCCGGCCGGGGGCCCGGGGGAGGCCCTCGCGGTGCTCGCCCCGCAGGAACGCTGCCTGCGCCTCACCCGTGCGGCGGCGCCCCGGGGGCCGGTTCTGATTCCGGTCGACTGCGGGCTCGGCTCCTTCACCGCGCTCGCCGCGCACACGGCCGGCCTCGAAGTCTGGGCCGTCCACGCGCAGGCCTGTGCGGTACGACAGGCCGACAGCGCGGTCACCGCCCTCGCGCGGACCCTGGCCGAGTCCCCGGGCCTGCGCGGCCGGGAGCTGACCGAGGCCGTACGGGCGAACTCGGGCGTGCTGCTGGCCGCCGGGGGCGGACCGCTGGGCGACGGCTGGCGGATCTCCCGGCCGCGCGAGGTGTGCCCGGGGCCCGTACGGCGCTGAAGCGCCGCTGCGCCCGGACGCCCTCCCGGCGTCCTCCCCCGCCTGGCGCAGTCGCCGCCGAACTTCCTGCGGCACCTGTCGGCGCCCCGTCCGGTCCTCCGGTGGGGCGCCGTGTCGTTTCCGGGGCCCGGGAGCGAGCCGATGGTCCGTCATCAGCCCGCCGGCTGAAGGTGCGGATCCGGCCATGGTGCCCGTCCAATGGGCGGAGGTGGCCTTTCAGCCTCAGTCCTCCCAGGGAGTGCCATGAGTGAGACGTCCCAGCGGTCGGGCACCTCGCGTGCCCGGCGGATCGCCGCGAGCGTCGCATCGACGGTCCTGATCACGCTCACCTGCCTGCTCGTCCCGGTCTCGCTCCTCACTGTCTGGGTGCACGACATCGTGCTGGACACCGACAGGTACGTGTCCACGGTCGCCCCGCTCGCCTCGGACCCGGCGATCGAGCAGGCCGCCGCACACCGCATCACCGAGGCGGCCGACGTGCGGGTCGACGGCTCGAAGGTCACGGCGGACCTGGCGAAGTGGCTGGAGGCCCAGGGACTGCCGCCGCGCGTCGGTACGGCCGTCAAGGCGCTCGGCCCGCAGCTGGACTCGGCCGCCGACGCGGCCGTGTCCAAGGTCGCGACCCGCTTCGTGGAGAGCGACCGGTTCGAGAAGCTCTGGACGACGGCCAACCGGGCGGCCCACAACGCCGTGGTGCACGCGCTCACCGGCCAGGGCCGCGGCGCGGTCGACGTCGAGGGCGGCACCGTCACCCTCGACGTCGGCGAGGCCGTGGAGAAGGTCAAGGAGGAGCTGGTGGATGCCGGCCTCTCCCCGGCCGAGAAGATCCCCGACGTCGACAAGCAGATGGTGCTCTTCCAGTCCGACAAGCTGGAGAAGATCCGCAGCACGGTCCACCTCCTGGACGTCCTCGGCAACTGGCTGCCCGTCATCACCGTGCTCCTCGGGGCGATCGGGGTACTGCTCGCCCGACGCCGCCGCCGGGCGCTGGTGACCACGGCCCTGTGCGCGGCCGCCGCCTGCCTCGTCGTCGCGATCGCCCTGGTCGTCGCCCGCCGCTACTACCTCGACCACCTCCCGGAACAGGTCCAGTCCCCGGCCGCGGCCGCGTCGGTCTTCGACACCCTGGTGCGGTTCCTGAGGGTGAGCCTGCGCACCGCGATGGTCCTGGGGGTCGTCGTGGCCCTCGGCGCCTACCTGTCCGGTGCGGGCCGGCTGCCGCGCGGCGTGCGGGGCAAGGCCGACTCCGCCGCCGACTCCGCCGCCGGCTGGGGTGCTGCACACGGGGTGCACACGGGGAGCGTCGGCAGGTGGGTGGAGGCCAATCGGCGCGCCCTCACCGTGGGCGTACTGCTGGTGCTCGCGCTCGTGTTCGCGCTGTGGAACCACCCGACGGTGCTCACGGTCCTGCTGCTGGTGCTCATCCTGCTCGCCGTGCTGGCCGTACTCGCGCTGCTGGCGGCCGGCGGCCGGAGCGATGCCCGGACCGGCAGCCCCGAAGGGCGGTAGGGGCGTACCGTCACGACGTCGGGCGCGGCGGGCCGTCGGGAGTGCGGAGCCAGCGGGCGGGCAGGGGCTCGTGCGCCACCACGTACCCGACGGAGATCGCCAGCGTGATGACGACGAACATCGTGATCAGCCAGGACAGCAGGACGAAGACCGAGCCGAGGCTGCCGAACTCCTGCAGGCTGCGCTCCACGGCGCCGGGCATGTACACGCGTGACGCCAGGGTCAGCAGCTGTTGCCCCACCCCGGCCAGTACCGCTCCGGGCAGCAGTGGCAGCCACGGGACACGGGCGCCGAGCAGCAGGTGCTGGGTCCACCACCACAGCAGGATGGAGCTGGTCGCGGCGAGGAGGAAGCCGCCGACCCAGCCCGTGCCGAAGGCGTCCTGCACCGGCCCCTGGAAGAGCAGGGCGGCCAGCCAGACGCTGAGCCAGGCCACCCACCGCCAGGCCGCGAGCCGGGCCTTGGCCTTGGGCTGGTGCCAGGCGCGCTCGCAGGTCCGCTGGAGGGCGCGGCTGCATGCCGTGGCCGAGGCCAGGGTCACGAGGCACCCGACCGCGCCGCTGCTCGCCACGGCAGCGCCGCCGTCGGCGGAGTACACCGACCGCACCTGCTCCAGCGAGGCGTCCTGGAGCCCCATCGTGGTGCGGATGGACGAGACGAGCTGTTCCTGGACCCAATCGGGGGCGATCGCGCCGATGACGAACAGGGCGGGGATCGCGCCGAGGAAGGCCTGGGCGGCCAGCCTGGTCGCAGAGTCCACCACGTTGACGTACGCGAGCTGCTCGAGGAGCCGGCCGAGCAGCGGGGTGTGCTTGCGCATCCAGTCGGGCACCGCGAGCTTTCGCGTCCCGGATTTCAGTAGAGGCACGTGGGGACTCCTCATGAGGCTCGGCTCGGCTCGGCACGGCTCGGCTCGGGCCGGCTCCCGGCGACTGTGACCACCTTGCACGAGGAGAACGACAGAAAGGGGTATATCCGACATTTCGCGACGATCTGGCACCGTCACCTTCTGTCCCCGGTGAGGAGTCTCCACGAGCTCACGCGCTGACCTGGGGACATCCGCCCGGGCGGCGAACCGGGCCACTCGGGTGGATCATCGAGGGAGCGGAAAGGAAGTGGTCCATGACGCAGCCGCGTGCTCGGTCCGACCAGCCCGACAGCGGTCCCCAGCCGCAGGCGGCGGACGTGCTGCGGAAGATCCTCCGCAGCCCCGGCTATCTCAAGGCCCTCGCTTTCTGCGCCCTCGTCGGCATCCCGGTGTCCCTCGCCTCCTTCTGGCTCCTCGTCACGCTCCGCGAGCTGCAGCACACGCTCTGGGAAGACCTCCCGCAGGCAGCGGGCTGGGACACCGCGCCCTGGTGGTGGCCGCTTCCCCTGCTGCTCGTCGCCGGCGTGGGCGTCGGCCTCGTCGTCACCCACCTGCCGGGCGGCGGCGGGCACATCCCCGCGGCCGGCATGCAGATGGGGGGAAGTTCCTCCGCCGCGCTGCCCGGGGTGCTGCTCGCCGCGTTGCTCGCCCTGCCGTTCGGCGCCGTCCTCGGCCCCGAGGCCCCGCTGATCGCCCTGGGCGGCGGCCTCGCCCTGGTGTTCCGCGACCTCGCGCAGATGCCGGCGACGCCGCAGAGCACCGCGCTGCTGGGCGCCGCCGGAGCCGCGGCGGCCGTCTCCGCGATCTTCGGGAATCCGCTGGTCGCCGCGGTGCTGCTGATCGAGGTGGCGGGCGTGGGCGGGCCGCAGCTGTTCGCGGTCATGCTGCCGGCCCTGCTCTCCAGCGGGATCGGGTCCCTTGTGTTCACGGGCCTCGGCCGCTGGACGGGGCTCTCGGCCGGTGACCTCACGCTGAACCTGACCGGCCCGATCCCGCGGCTGGACGCGGCGGACGTGCTCTGGGCGCTGGTCATCGCCGTGGCCCTCGCCCTCTTCCTGCACCCCGTACAGGCCGGGGCCCGGCTGCTCGCCTCGTACGTCGCCGGGCGACCCCTCGTACGGACCGTCCAGGGCGCGCTGGGCGCCGCGGTCTGCGCCGCCCTCTACGCGCTGGCCACCGGCCGCTCGCCCGCCGAGGTCGCCTCCTCCGGCCAGGCCACCATCGGGGAACTGGCCTCCGACCCGCATTCCTGGAGCGTGGGCGCGCTGATCGCCGTCCTGCTCTTCAAGGGCATCGGCTACGGGCTCTGCCTCGGCAGCCTGCGCGGCGGCCCCATCTTTCCCGCGCTGTTCCTCGGCGCGGCGGCGGGCGTCCTGCTCGCGCCGCTGCCGGGGTTCGGCGTCGTGCCCGGTATGGCGGCGGGCATGGCCGCGGCCGCGGCGGCCACCCTGCGGCTGCCGGTGAGCAGCGTGGTCCTGGTGGTGCTGCTCCTCGGCAGCGCCGCCATGATGCCGGTGGCGATCCTGGCGGCCGTGGTCGCCTTCGTCGTCACCGGGTTGCTGCCTGCCAGGCCCATCAAGCCCGAGGCGGCCGCGGAGCCCGCAGCCGCCGGACCCCCCGCGCCCGCGCCGTAGTCCCCTTGGCCTCGCGGTCGGCTTTAGGGCTCTGAGCTGCTGTGATGTGGGTTTTCCGGTCGGCGGGGCGGTTAATTGGCGGAGTACTCCTCCCGGATGGCGTAGAGTTGTGTTTACCGACGCGGGGTGGAGCAGCTCGGTAGCTCGCTGGGCTCATAACCCAGAGGTCGCAGGTTCAAATCCTGTCCCCGCTACTCAGTACGAAGGCCCGGTTCCCGGATGGGAATCGGGCCTTCGTCGTGTTCCCGTCGTGTGCGCGCCCGTTCCCCTTTCACCCGTACGGCCTCCGCCGGGTCGCCGAACGGGCTCCCGTACCGCCAGCCTTGAGGGGGCGAGGGACCCGGCGGCAGGAGAGCGGCGTGGTGGGGCTGGGCCGGCAGGGCGACGACGGCGACCGCGCGGGCGGAGCGGGGAACGGGCTGGTGGCGCGGCTCCTGCGGGCGCTGCCGGTCGCGCTGATCGGGCTCGGCCTCGTCTTCGACCTGACGACCCCGCCCAGTTTCACCGGATCCCCCTTCTTCTCGGCGGCCCCCCTGGTCGCCGCCCCCCTCCTCACCCTCCGGGGCACGGCCCTGATCGGCGCGCTCGCCTCGCTCACCGTGTTCCTGCTGCACATCCACCACGGCACCACCTGGAAGGTGGCGGCGCTCACCGAGCTCGCCACCGTCATCACGGTCTCCGGGCTGGCGATCCTGATCAACCGGGTGGTGCGGCGCAGCGGTGAACGGCTCGCCTCCGCGCGCGAGATCGCCGAAGCCGCGCAGCGGGCGGTGCTGCCGACGCCCGCGGAGCGGATCGCGGGGCTGTCCGTCTCCGCGCGCTACGAGGCCGCCCGCGCCGACGCCTTCATCGGCGGGGACCTGTACGCGGTCCAGGACACCCCGTACGGAGTGCGGCTGGCGGTGGGTGACGTACGGGGCAAGGGGCTGGGGGCGGTGGAGGCCGTCGCGGTGGTCCTCGGCGCGTTCCGGGAGGCGGCGGAGACCGAGCCGACGCTGGAGGCGGTCGCGCTGCGGCTGGAGCGGGCGCTGGCCCGGGAGGGCGCCCGGCGCGACAGTCTGGACGCGGTCGAGGGGTTCACCACGTGCGTGCTCGGCGAGATCCCGGCCGGGGCGGAGCTGCTGCGGCTGCTCAACCGGGGCCATCCCGAGCCGCTGCTGCTGCACGCGAACGGGGAACCGGCGGTACTCGCCCCGGCGGAGCCCGCCCTGCCGCTCGGCATGGGGGAGCTGGGCGGCCTGCCGGGCAGGGCGCGGGAGTGGGCCTTCCCGGAGGGGGCCACCCTGCTGCTGTACACGGACGGCCTGACCGAGGCGCGGAACGTGGCAGGCGATTTCTACGATCCGGCGGCCCGGCTGCGCGGGCGGATCTTCCCCGGCCCGGAGGAACTGCTCGGCGCGCTCAGCAGCGATGTGCGCCGGCACACGGGCGGCGGGGCGACGGACGACATGGCGCTGCTCGCGGTGGGCCGGCCGGGGCGGGGGCAGCCGAAGCGGCGGAGGACCGTACCGGTGGTGCGCCGCCAGGGCAGGGTGTGACGCTGCGTAGGGGGAGGGGCGCTCTCAGCGAGTGAATTGACGGACCGTCAGGTTCCGGATGTGGCGGAAGAGGTGGGGTGCTGGGCCGAATATTGTCCGGCTTGGGCCCTGTCTGTACTGAAAAGCCTTGGCCAAAGACGGTCGGTGGGTGGCCGATTGGTAGGAACGATCAATCGCAACAGCTTGGAATCACTCCCCTGCGTCTATTACCTTTCGATAACGCAGCGCGGTCGTCCCAGCCGTCGCAAGAGACGGCGCCGTGCGCGTGCGTGTCAATGAGGAGTGTGCCCCGGTGGCCTCCAACTTGCCTGCCCCTGAAGGCATCGAGAACCAGGAGCCGCCCACCGCGGGTGCCTGGGGCGAGTGGAATCCCACCGAGGATTCGGTCCGTCCCGTACGGGGCAAGCACCGCGTCGCCCGGCAGCGCGGGGGACTCGCGCGCAGCTCCACCGTGCTGGGCGTCGGCGTCATCGCGGCCGTCGGGGCGAGCGGCATCGCCACCGCGCAGGACCGGCCCCAGGTCGCGATATCCCTGCCCGCGCTGCCGGACCTGCCCTCCCTGCCCGAGGTGATGGACGGCGACTTCTCCGGTGGCGGGGGCGCCGCGGACGACACGCGCCGGGCGGCCGCCGAGGGCGCGAAGACCGGGATCATCCCGCAGCAGGCCGACCGCCGCGCGGACGCCGGCGAGGTGCTGCGCAACCGCATCCTCCAGCAGGCCGAGTCCCAGCAGGACGCCGCCGAGGCCAAGGCGCAGGCGCAGGCCGAGCAGGCCGCGCGGGACGCCGCCGCGCAGGAGGCCAAGGCCAAGCTGGATGCGGCGCAGAAGGCCGTCGAGGACGCGAAGGCGGCCGCCGAGGCCAAGGCCGCGGCCGAGGCCAAGGCCGCCGAGGAGGCCGCCGCGGCCAAGGCCGAGCAGGAACGCCTCGCCAAGCTGGCCGGGAGCTACTCGCTGCCCACCTCCGCCTACACCCTCACCTCGCACTACGGGGTGGCCGGCTCCATGTGGTCCTCCGGCTACCACACCGGCCTCGACTTCGCCGCCCCCACGGGCACCCCGGTCAAGGCCGTGGCCGCCGGCAAGATCACCTCGGCCGGGTGGTCCGGGGCCTACGGCTACCGGATCGTGCTGGAGCTGGAGGACGGCACGGAGGTCTGGTACTGCCACCTCTCCTCGATGTCGGTGACCTCCGGCTCGGTCGGCGCCGGAGACACCATCGGCCGCGTCGGCGCGACCGGCAACGTCACCGGCCCCCATCTGCACCTGGAAGTGCGCAAGGGCGGCTCGACGGTGGACCCGCTGGCGTGGCTGGAGTCCAAGGGCCTGAACGTCTGAGGTCCGGCGCCTCGCTCCGGGGACCGGGCACGCCGGCCGCGGGGGTCGCCCGGGGGCCGAACGATGGCGGAAGCAGCTCCTCCAGGACCGCCGCCCGGGCCAGCGCGGGACCGGCCGTCGCCCGCCGCAGCCACAGCCGGTCCAGCAACTCCCGCTCCCGCCCGGCGAAGTCCGGCTCCCGCGCCGGGCCGCCGCGGCGCGCCCGGTTCCGCAGCAGGGCCAGTTCCGTCGCGTCGTCCTCGTACCGGGCGACCGCGCGGCCGGCCGCCCGGCCCCCGCTGCGCCGGGCCAGCGTCCGGGCCAGTGACCGGGCCGGCATCGAGGTCAGCGCCGGGACCTCCGCCGGCGAGAACCAGCCCGCCGCCGCGTACGCCGCGAGCTCGCGGGCGACGGCGCGCAGCCGGCGCCGCCTTATCCACACCGCCAGCCACACCAGCAGCGCGAACACCGGGACCATCACGCAGCCGTAGACCACGTAGAACCCGTACTCCCCGAACCGCGAGGAACTGTTCCACAGCGCGTGCGCGCACATGGCCGCCGCCAGGCCGAGCAGGGGCAGGGCGAACCGGTGGGAACGGCGGACGCTGAGCGCGGCCGCGCCGAAGCCGAGCCCGGTGAGGACCGTGAACAGCGGGTGCGCGAACGGCGACAGCACGATCCGCACGAAGAAGGTCGCCGCGGTCACCGAGTCCAGCACGCCGGTGCCTTCGGCCAGGTCCTCGCCGAAGGCATTGCCGAGATAGAGGATGTTCTCGGTGAAGGCGAAGCCGGTGGCGGTGAAGCCGGCCACCACGAAACCGTCGGCCGGGCCGGTGAACCGCGGTCTTCGGAACACGAAGACGAGGAGCAGGGCCGCCGCCTTGGCGCTCTCCTCCACCACCGGGGCGATCGCCACCGAGCCGAGCGTGTCGGCGTCGGCGGGATCGGCGGTGGCCGCGGCTATCCACTCGGTGGCGAAGCTGTTGGCCAGTATCGCGATCAGCGCCGCGGTGCAGGCCCCCCAGCCGAAGCAGAACAGCAACTGCGCCCAGGGCGCGGGCGCGGCCCGGCCGAGCCACCGGAACGCCGCCATGAGCGGCGCGACCGGCAGCAGGGCCAGACCGAGGCCGACGAAGAAGCCGGGGGTGCCGGTCTGCTCCCGCACGAGTTCGAGGATCGCGATCCCGGTGGTGGCGAGCAGGGCGACGAGCACGCCCGTGCGGACCGTGCCCGACGGGCGTGCGAGCACATGGGGGAGCGCTCGTAACGACACATGATGACCCTACAGAGTGGGTCTGACACGAGGAGTGACGTTGTCAGTTCTTGGCGTTCTCGGTGCGACGGAAGAGCAAGTCGTGCACGACATGGCCCTTGTCGAGGCCCTGCCCCTCGAACCGGGTGAGCGGCCGGAAGTCCGGGCGCGGCGCGTACCCGCCGTCGGCCTGCGTGTTCTCGAAGTCCGGGTGCGCGGTGAGGACTTCGAGCATCTGCTCGGCGTACGGCTCCCAGTCGGTCGCGCAGTGCAGCACGGCCCCGGGGGCCATGCGGGTGGCGGCCAGCGTGAGGAACTCGGGCTGGATCAGCCGGCGCTTGTGGTGGCGGGCCTTGGGCCAGGGGTCCGGGAAGTACACGCGGATCCCGGCCAGGGAGTCCGGCGGCAGCATCTCGCGCAGCAGGATGATCGCGTCGCCGTTGGCCACGCGCACGTTCGTCATCCCGCCCCGCTCGGCGAGGGCGAGCAGGTTGCCCTGCCCCGGCGTGTGCACGTCGGCGGCGAGGATGCCGGTGCCGGGGTCGGCGGCGGCCATCTGCGCGGTGGCCTCGCCCATGCCGAAGCCGATCTCCAGGACCACGGGCAGGCCGTCGAAGAGCTTCTCGAGGTCGATGACCTCGTGGCCGTCGATGTCCAGCCCCCAGGTGCCCCACAGCCGCTTCAGGGCCTCGCCCTGACCGGTGGTGACCCGGCTGCGCCGGGGCTGGAAGCTCCGGATCCGCCGCTCGTGGTGCGAGCCGGCCGGGTCCGGCGAGGGCCCGTCGGGGAACCGGGGCTCGGTCCGCCACTTGGGCGGCACGTACGAGGACGCCTCCGGCGCGGGGGCGTCCGGGAGGCTGGGCGGCGGGGGGTTCAGGGACTCAGACACAATGCCGAGATTCTACGACGGGGGGCATGACCCGGCCGCTCGGCCGGGCACGGCACCGCATCCGGGGGTGCTGCCCCCGGCCCCCCGCGCCTCAAACGCCGGCGGGGCTGGATTTTCGCGAACCGGCCGCGCCTGGCGGACGGCATCAGCCAAATCCAGCCCCTCCGGCGTTTGAGGAGCGGGGTCTGGGGCGGAGCCCCAGGTCTTTGGCGGCGGCCCGCGCCCCGCAGGGGTCAGGCCGCGCGGAGCATCCGGAGGGCGCGGGCGGCGATCTCCCGCCCGATCGGGAGCGACGCGGTGGCCGCCGGCGACGGCGCGTTCAGCACGTGCACCGTCCGCGGCGCCTCGCGGATCAGGAAGTCGTCCACGAGCGTGCCGTCCCGCAGGACGGCCTGCGCGCGGACGCCGGCCGACGCGGGGTGGAGGTCCTCGGGGGACACGGCCGGCAGCAGCCGCCGCACCGCCCGGGTGAAGGCCGGCTTCGACAGCGAGCGGTGGATCTCGCCCGCCCCGTACCGCCAGTGCCGCGCGGCCATCCGCCAGGAGCCCGGCCACGCCAGTTCGGTGGCCACGTCCCGCGGCCGGACCACGGACCAGCCGTACCCCTCGCGGGCCAGCGCGGGCACCGCGTTCGGGCCGACGTGGACGCCGCCGCCGATGCCCCGGGTCAGGTGCACCCCGAGGAAGGGGAACGCCGGATCGGGCACCGGGTAGACCAGCCCGCGCACCAGATCCGGCCGGGCCAGGTCGTAGTACTCACCCCGGAACGGCACGATCCGCATTCCCGGGTCGTCCCCGGCCAGCCGGGCGATCCGGTCGCACTGCAGGCCCGCGCAGTTCACCAGGATCCGCGCGCGCACGACCAGCCCGGAGGTGGTGCGGACGGCCACGCCGGAGGGCCGCCGCGAGATCAGGTCCACCGCGCCGCCGTAGACGATCTCCGCGCCGGAGGACTCCGCCAGCTGCTCGCTCACCCGGCCGTAGTCCACGATCCCGGTGCTGCCGACGTGGATCGCGGCCAGGCCGCGCACCTCCGGCTCGTACTCCGAGATCTGCGCCGGGCCGAGCTCGCGCACCGGAATGCCGTTCTCCCGGCCGCGCTGGACCAGGGCGTGCAGGCGCGGCAGCTCGTCCCGCTCGGTGGCGACGATCAGCTTGCCGGTCACCTCGTGCGGAATGCCGTGCTCCGCACAGAACTTGACCATCTCGGCCGCACCGCTCACCGCGAAGCGCGCCTTGAGGGACCCCGGCCGGTAGTAGATCCCGCTGTGGATCACCCCGCTGTTGCGGCCCGTCTGGTGCCGCGCCGGACCGGCCTCCTTCTCCAGGACGACCACCCGCGTCCCCGGAGCCAGCCGCGACAGGGCATGCGCCGTCGACAGGCCGACGATCCCGCCGCCGATCACCAGCACATCGCAGTCCACGCCACCGCCCACGCCCACGCCGACACCTCCCACCCCTGCATACTGCACCCCGCCACCGACAACGGGGCCACGAGGGCCCCCGGTGCCCACCCCTATGCCGGCGTCACCAGCAGCGGCCGGGCCCGCTCGCGCAGCTCCGCGACGCGGGGCTCGTCCCCGTACGGTTCCAGGCGGTGCAGCAGGTCACGTACGTATTCGGTCGTCCGCGCCGAGGAGATCCGGCCCGCCACCTCCACCGCCCGGGTGCCCGCCGCGCACGCCGCGTCGAGGTTCCCCGACTCCAGCTCGGCGACCGCGCTCACCACCAGCCGCAGCCCGTGCGAGCGCACGAACTCCTCGGTGGGCCGGGACAGGGCCTGCTCCGTGAAGCGCCGTACCTGGCGGGGGAGCCGCAGGTCCCGGTAGCACTCCGCCGCGTCCGCCGCGAAGCGGTCGTACGAGTAGAAGCCGAGCCAGGTCGGATCCGCGTCGCCGTCCCGCGCCCGCTCGAGCCAGCCCTCCGAAGCCCGCAGCGCGGCCCCGGCGGCCGACGAATCGCCCGCCTTCGCGTGCGCGCGCGCCTCGACGAGGCGGAAGAAGCTCATGGTGCGGGCGGTGGCCAGGCCCCGGTTGCGTTCGACGGCGGCCTGCGCGAGGTCCACGCCCTCCTCCGGGAAGTCCCGGTAGGTCGCCTGGAGGGACATCGAGGCCAGGACGTACCCGCCGAGCGGCACGTCGGCGGCCGCGCGGGCCAGGCGCAGCGCCTGGATGTAGTACCGCTGCGCGGCCTCCTGCTGGCCGGTGTCGAAGGCCATCCACCCGGCCAGCCGGGTCAGTTCGGCGGTCGCGCCGAACAGCGCGCGGCCCACCTCGTCGCTGTACGAGCCGAGCAGCAGCGGTGCCGCGTCCACCCGCAGGCATTCGGGGACCATCGAGGAACGCCAGTCCCCGCCGCCGTACTTGGAGTCCCAGCGGCGCGCGTCCTCGGCGGCCTCGCGCAGCTTGGTCACGTCGCTGTGGCCCACGCGCTGGGCGTGGTCGCGCGGAGTTTCGGGCCCGGGCTGGGCGGGCACAACGGTGGACGGCGGTTCCGGTGCGGGGCCGCGCGGGCTCGGCGGTTCCTGTGCCGTCGACCCGTCAGCCGCTGGAGCCGTCACAGGAGCGGTCGGCGCGGGGGCAGGCCCCGGCGCAGGCCGAGGTCCAGTCGCCGTCGCCACCGCAGCAGCCCCGGTCAGCGCATCCGGCGCCGCCGGACCGGGCTCCCGTCCCACCGAACCGTCCGCAGGAGATATCAGCCAGCGCGAGGCGGGCGTCGCGTACGCCGCCACCGAGAAGGACCCCGCGAGGGACTGCCAGATCCCGCCGCCGCCCCGCCGCCCGGCGAAGTCGAGCCGGTAGAGGTCGGTGGCCGAGCGCACCGCCGCGCCGACGTCGCGCGGGAAGGCCAGGCCGACCTCCGGCGCGGGGTCCGCGTCGGCCAGGCCGATCTCGTGGAGCGGCACGGGCCGGCCCAGCTTCGCGCCGATGGCGGCCGCGATCAGGTGCGGGGCGGCGCCCTGCGGCACCATCCCCTTCGACACCCACCGCGCCACCGAGGTCTTGTCGTACCGGAGGGTCAGGCCGCGCTGCGCGCCGAGGTCGTTGACCCGCCGGGCCAGCCCGGCGTTGCTGATGCCCGCGAGGGCGAGGACGGCGCCGAGCTTCTCATTGGGCTCGCGGAGCTCCCTGGACATGCGCCACCCCTCGTCACACGCGGAACGCACACAACGCATACGCCGCCGGGGCATAGGCGCCCGGCATTTCGTAAACCCAGCGTAGTTCCCCGCCTCCCAAGCGTTAAGGCCTCTACTTCCGTATGGCGGGATTGTTGTCCGTTTGCACAGTCCGGTCCGGGCCCGGGTCCGGGGCGCACTCGCCGGTGCGTGCTCCGCCCGTGTGGCCGTGCGCCCGCCCGTGCGCTCTGGCCGGTCCGGGGACCCGGCGATTCGATGTGCGGTGCGTGGGTCGGCCCGCTGCGTGAACCGGGCGGGCCGGGGGATGCCGCTGCCTCAATCCCCGCGGGTGGCGGTCCGGTCCGGGGGGTGGGTTCCGCCTCCCGCGACCGCGCCCGTGCTCCGCCGAGCCCGGGCGCGGGGGCCTGCGGCGGTACTCGGTACGCCCGAAGAATGGCCGAAACCGACCTATGGGACGGTGGGAACGGAACGTCAAATACCGCGTGGCCGGGGCGTGTTCGTTTGCATGTGCGCCCCCTTTAACCACTCTCGCACGCCTGTCCCGTGGCAGCATGGACCCGAGCCACCCGGGGTCCCGCGGCCGCGCCCTCAGCGCCGACCGTGCTGCCCGTGCCCCGGTCATGTGCCCACAGGCTGGGGAGGCGGCGGTGCGCTGGTTGGTGGGTTGGAGCAGTATCGCCGCGAGCTTCGGCACGGCCGGCCGGGTCTCGGGCGCGAACGGCCATGGCGGTCACGGCGGCTACGGGCCCAACGGCCGGACCGCCCACGCCCCCGCCGGCGCCCCCCTGCACGGCGGCATCGCCGACGCCTCCCACCCCGGCGACCCCGGCGAGGACGCCGACCGCACCGTCCAGCCCGTCGGCGCCCAGCTCCTGTGGGGCGACCCCGACCCGCTCTGGGCCGTCGGCGACTGGCGCCCCGACGAGATCCGCACCCTCACCGCCGAGCCGGCCGACCCCTTCACCCGGCTCGCCGTCCTCGGCTGCTGCGGCGCCACCGACGCCGAACTGCGCCGCGCCCTCTACGCCGCCCGCGGCGGGGCGCTGCGCCACCTCACCCAGTGGTCGGGCAGCTACACCGCCGTCGTGCAGGCCGGCCGCCGGATCACCGTCGTCGGCGACCTCGCGGGCGCGCGGCCCGTCTTCTACACCCCCTGGGCCAGCGGCACCGCGTACGCCACCGCCGCACTCCCGCTCGCCGACCTCATCGAGGCACAGCTCGACATAGGCCACCTCGCCGCCCTGCTGGCCTGCCCCGACAGCCCCGAGGCACTGGGCGACGGCACACCGTACGCCGGCGTCCGCCGCATCCCGCCCGGCCACGCGCTCATCCTGCGCGAGGGCTCCCGCGAGATCACCGGCTACGAGCCGGTCGCCTCCCTCGCCGTGGCCGCGCCCGAGGCCGACGCCGGGCGCGCGGTGGAGGGCGTACGGGAAGCGTTGACGGCCGCGGTGCGCGCCCGGCTCACGGCGCCCCGGCATGCTCCCGACACCCTGCCGCCGTACGATCCCGGCCCCGTGCCCGGCATGGGCCCCGCCGACCGGCGCGCCGCCCGCGGCGCCCCGGCCCCGGGCGTGGGCGCCGACCTGTCGGGCGGCAGCGCCTCCGCGACCCTCGCCCTGCTGGCGGCCGGCCTGCCGGGCGCGCCGGGCACCCTGGCCGGCTCCGCCGGGGCGCGGCTGCTGGCCGTCACCTTCAACGACCTGGCCACCCCGCAGGGCCGCGAGGCCGAACTGGAACGGGCCCGCGCCATCGCCGCCGACCCGCGCCTGCACCACGTCGTGGTGGCCGCCGCCGAGGAGGCCCTCCCGTACGCCGACCTCGACGGCCCCCTGACCGACGAACCGGCCCCCTCCCTGGTCTTCGCCGCCCGCGAGCGCCGCCGCCTGGCCGCGGGCAGCGCCGACCACTTCACGGGCCACGGCGCCCGCCAGGTACTCGACGCCCACCCGGCGCGCATGGCCGACCTCCTGATGGACCGCCGGCGCCGCCACCTGCTGCGCCCGGTCGCGGCCCTGGCCCGTTCGGCCTCCGCCTCGGGAGCCTCGGGCGAATCCCTCCTCGTGCCGCTCACCGTGTACTCGGCAGCCCGCAGACTTTCTCGTACGACGTACCGCGCGGGCATGGAAGCCGCCGCGGCCCGGCTCCGCGAGGGCGGGGTCACCGAGAGATCCACCGGTCCGGTGGACGCTTCCCTCGCCGCCCTGACCTGGTCCCGCCCGGGACCCGCGGCGGGCTGGCTCACCGGGGAGGCGCTGGCGGAAGTATCGATCCGCCTCACGGCCGCCGCCGGCCGCCCCCCGCTCTCCCTGCGCCCCGGCGAGGCCCGGGCCCGCTCGGTCCTGGCCCGCCACGCCGCCGACCACCGGGTCTTCGAGCAGGCCGTGGAAGTCCGCAGCCAGCGCCTGCACGCCCCCTTCCTCGACAACCAGGTCGTCCGGGCCGCCCGCGCCCTCCCCGAATCCCTGCGCGTCCAGCCCGGCGCCCGGGCGGAGATCCTGCGCAGCGTCCTGTCCTCGGCGGGCGTCCGCGAACTCCCCCCGGGCTGGGGCGCCACCGCCCACACCCCGAACGAAACGGCGACCCGCCTGGGCCTGCGCGCCGCCCTCACCTCCCTCCTGGACCTGTTCTCCTCCCCGCTCCTCGCCGACGCCGGCCTGATCGAGGCCCGGGTCGTCCGCCAGGCCCTCCTCGACGCGGCGGACGGCCGCCCGGTCCCGCTGGACGGCCTCGCGGAACTCGTCTCGATGGAGCTCTGGCTGGGCCGCCTGCTCGCCCGCCGCGGCACGTGCTGGACGGGCACCTCGACGGCCCGCCGCCGGGCGGTCCCGGAGGGCGTCCCGGTCCACCGCCCGGCGCTGTCCTGACCGGATGAGGGTGTTCAGGCGGCGATCACCAGGGCGGTCGCCACGGCCGGGCCGAAGGCACCGCCCAGCAGGTAGCAGAGGCTGAACAGGCCGATGGCGGTGGGCCGCTGGGGCTCGGGGGCGCTCGACGCGGCGTACGTCGACAGCACGGCGTTGGCCCCGGTCGCGGCGAACACGCTGCCCAGGGTGGCCGCCAGCAGCAGCGGGCCCCAGCCGGCGAACGCGGCGAGGAGCGCGGCCAGCGCGCCGGTCCCGGCCAGTACGGCCCGTACGGCCGCACGCCCCATGCGCGCCGAACCCGCCGCCAGCAGCCAGGACAGCGCGGATCCGATGAGCAGGGCCACGAGCTGGCCGGCGCCGGCCGCGCCGCGGTCCCAGCCGGCCCGGTCGGAGAGCAGGCCCGGCACGGCGAACAGCAGGGTGAAGTAAGAGGACGACAGCACCAGCGCGAGCAGCGCGGAGCCGACGAAGACGGGCCTGCGCAGCAGGGCGAGCGGCACGAACCCCTCGGGGCGGCGGCGGACGTGCAGCGCGAGGGCCGCCGCGGCGACGGCCGCGGACCCCAGCGCGGCGACGGGCGCGTGGGGAAGCATGACCAGCGCGGTGACCAGCGCCGTCAACAGGGCGGCGCCGCGGGCGTCGAGCCTGCCCTGTGCGGGGGCGGGGGCGGGGGCCAGGGCGGTGGCGTACTTGGTCACCACGGGTACGGCCAGCAGCGCGACCACCGACACCGAGAGGGAGAGCCGCCACGACACGGCCTGCGAGAGCTGGGCGCCGAGGAGCGGGCCGGAGGCGCCCAGGATCCCGAAGCCGGCGCTGATGACGCCCATCCGGCGGGCCGTGCCGGCCAGGTTCATGGCGCAGGCCACCAGGCCCGCGCTGCCCGCCGCCTGTGCGGCCCGCCCGAGGAGGGTGAGCGGCAGCCAGGGCGAGGCGGCGACGAGAAGGGTGCCGGACAGCAGGAGGAGGCTGCTGAGGTGCAGGGTCGGGCGCAGGCCGCGGCGGCGGAGCAGGCCGGCCAGCAGGGGAGTGCCGACGGCCATGGACCAGGCGAAGGCGGCGACGAGCCAGGCGGCGGTCGAGGTGGCCACCCCGAGCGAACGGGCCATGTCGGGAAGGATCAGCACGGGGGCGTTGGCGCCGGCGGCCATGGGGGTGGCCAGGAGGGCCAGCCAGAACACGGGGACGGCCGCGGCGCCGCCGGTCCCGATCTTCGTGCCGGCCGGGCCGGCCGTCCTGGCCGTCTCGGCCGTGGTGGTGGTCTTGGTCGTCTGCATGGTGGCCCCCGCTCCATCCATCTCAAGGTTCATAATCTCAACGTTGAGATAAAATCAGAGCCACCCTCTCAACGTCAAGTGTCTTAACGTTGAGATATCCTCGGTGGGGGCGCGCGGGGAGAAAGAGATGAGGACGCGACATGAGCGACGCAGTGGACGCGATCGTGGGCCAGTGGACGAAGGAGCGCCCCGACCTCGCGGCCGGGCTCTGGCCCATCGAGGTGCTGGCCCGGATCCAGCGGATGAACCGGATCCTGGAGAAGCACCTCAAGTCCTTCGCGGCCGAACGCGACCTGGAGTTGGGCGAGCTCGACATCCTCTTCACCCTCCGCCGGTCCGGCCCCCCGTACGCGCTGACCGCCGGCGCCCTCATCCCGGCCGCCATGGTGACCTCCGGCGCGATCACCAACCGGATCGACCGCATGGAGGCCAAGGGCCTGGTCGAACGGGTCCGTGACGGCCAGGACCGCCGCTCCGTCCGGATCCGGCTGACGGACCACGGCATCACCCTCACCGAGGCGATGATGACGGACCACCTGCGCCACTACACGGAACTCGTCACCCCCCTGGACCCCGCCACCTGCGCCACGGTCGCCCAAGCCCTGCGCACCCTCCTCGAGGCCAACGGCGACACCTCGATCACGTAGGGCGTGTCCGGCGGATCAGGGCCGGAAAGCCCGGGCCGCCCGGCACCGCGCCTCGCCACGTTGTCGCCGGTCGCCAATGCTCCGCAGCGGCTCCCTCCCCGCCCTGCGATACGCGGCGCCAGACGACCCGGGCTCTCCGGCCCTGATCCGCGGGACACCCCCTGGCCCCGCCCCGGCCCCGAAATCTGCTGCCGCAACCCTCTTCGGCCAGGCAGAATTGACCGGTGCGCTACCTCATCCTCGGCATCACCGAGGCGCGCGACGAGACCGGCGCCCACCTCACCATCGGCGGCGCCCGGCTGCGCGCCCTCCTCACCGCCCTCGCGCTCCGCGCCGGCCGCCACGCCTCCGTCGCCGATCTGGTCGACGACGTCTGGGGCGACGGCCCGCCCCGGGACGCCCCCGCCGCCCTCCAGGCCCTCGTCGCCCGCCTGCGCCGGGCCCTCGGCGGCCGGGACACCGTCACCGCAGACCCCGCCGGCGGCTACCGCCTCGCCGCCGCCCGCGACGACGTCGACCTGCACCGCTTCACCCGGCTGGCAGCCCAGGGCGGCCAGGAGCTGGCCGGCGACCCGGCGGCCGCCGCCCGCACCCTGCGCACCGCCCTGGAACTGTGGCGCGGACCCGCCCTCGCCGACCTCCCCGAGCCCGGCCGCACCACCCATGCCGCCGCCGCCGAGGCCCGCCGGCTGGGCGCGCTGCGCACGCGCATCGAAGCCGACCTGCGCAGCGGGGGCACCGCCCCTGCCGGGCTGCTGCCGGACATCGAGGCGCTGATCCAGGAGTTTCCGTACGACGAAACGGTCCGCGCGCAGCAGCTCCGCGCGCTACGCGCCGCCGGTCGCCCGGCCGACGCACTCGCCGCCTACGAGGGCACCCGCCGCGCCCTCGCCGACGCCCTCGGCACCGACCCCGGCCCCGAACTCGCAGCCCTCCACGCCGAACTCCTCCACCCGCACCACCCCCCTCACCCCGCACCCCCTCCCAACCCCGCCCCCGCCCCCGGCACAGGCCCCGCTCCGGAGCCCGGCCACGCTCCCGCTCCCAGCCCCGGCTACGTCCCCGACACCAGCCACGCCGCCGGCCCCGCCCCCGCTCCCGCGCCCGGCCCCGGCCCCGAGTCCCGCCACGCGCCCGGCCCCCGCCCCGCGCCCGCGCCCGGCCCCGAGTCCCGCCACGCTCCCGCTCCCAGCCCCGGCTACGGTCCCGACGCCAGCCATGCCGTCGGCCCCGGCCACGCTCCGGAGCCCGGCACAGGCCACGCTCCCGAGTCCGGCCTCGCCCCCGAGTCCCGCCACGCTCCCAGCCCCGGCTACGTCGCCGACACCAGCCATGCCGCCGGCCCCGGCCACGCTCGCGAGCCCGGCCATGCTCCCGCGCCTGGCCCCGGCCACGTGCCCGGCCCTGGCCATGCTCCCGCGCCCGGCACAGGCCACGCTCCCGCGCCCGGCCAGGCCGCTGGCCTCGGCCACGCTCCCGCGCCCGGCCAGGCCGCTGGCCTCGGCCACGCTCCCGCGCCCGGCCAGGCCGCTGGCCTCGGCCACGCTCCCGGCCCCGGCCCCGGCCACGCTTCCGCGCCCGGCCACCCCGCCGGCCCCGGCCATGGCTCCGCGTACGCCCCCGGCGCGTCGCAGGAGCCCCACCCCGGCCACGCTCCCGGTTCGGCGTACGGCCTCCACCCCGGCCCAGCCCACGAGCCCGACCCCCGCCCCCGGCCAGCGCCAGCGCGCCCGCACCCCCGACCGACGGAGGCCACCCGTGGCAACCTCCGCCCCCGCCTCACCTCCTTCGTCGGCCGCGAGCCCGAACTGGCCGCCCTGCGCGAGGACCTGGCCCGGCTGCGCCTCGTCACCCTCACCGGCCCCGGCGGCTCCGGGAAGACCCGCCTCGCCGAACACGCGGCCGCCGCCCACCCCGAGACCGGCTGGGTCGTCGAACTCGCCCGCCTCGACCACCCCGCCGCCGTACCCGGCGCCGTCCTCAGCGCCCTCGGCCTGCGCGAGAACTCCCTGGTCGCCCGCGACAACGCCGCCCCGGCCGACCCGGCGACGCAGCTCGTCGAGCACTGCGCGCACCGCAGCCTCCTCCTCGTGCTCGACAACTGCGAGCACGTCATCGGCGCCGCCGCCGAGCTCGCCGAGCGCCTCCTCACCCACTGCCCCGGCGTACGGATCCTCGCCACCAGCCGCGAACCCCTCGGCGTGCCCGGCGAGACCCTCCGACCGGTCGAACCCCTGCCGCCGGACCACGCCCACCGGCTCTTCGCCGAGCGCGGCGCCTCCGCCCGCCCCGGGTTCCGCGCCGACGACGACCCGGCCGCCGTCGCCGAGATCTGCGCCCGCCTCGACGGCCTCCCGCTCGCCATCGAGCTCGCCGCCGCCCGGCTGCGGCTGCTCACCCCGCGCCAGATCGCCGACCGGCTCGACGACCGCTTCCGGCTCCTGACCAGCGGCGCCCGCACCGTGCTGCCGCGGCAGCAGACCCTTCGGGCCGTCGTCGACTGGTCCTGGGACCTCCTCGACGAGCCCGAGCGCGCGGTACTGCGCCGGCTGTCCGTGTTCGCCGGCGGCTGGGACCTCGCCGCGGCCGAAGCGGTCTGCGCGGACCTTCCGTACGAGGCCGCGGACGTACTCGGCTCCCTCGTCGACAAGTCCCTCGTCCTGGCGGAGCCGGAGGACCCCGGGGGCCCCGCCATGCGCTACCGCATGCTCGAAACCATCCACGAGTACGCCACCGAGCGCGCCGCAGCCCACCCCGCGGCCGCCCGCACCGCCGCCCGCCTCCACGCCGCGCACTACCTCGCCTTCGCCGAGGAAGCCGAGCCGCTGGTCCGCTCCGCCGCCCAGATCCCCTGGATCCGGCGCGTGGAGACCGAGCTCGACAACCTTCGCGCCGCGCTCCACACCACCACGACCCCCGCCACGGCCGACGAACACGGTCCTGGCGCCGGGCAGCGCCTCGTCCTCACCCTCGGCTGGTTCTGGTGGCTGCGCAACTACCGCACCGAAGGCGCCGAGTGGACCTCCCGGGCCCTCGCCGTCACCCCCGCCGACCCGCCCGAGGGCTCACCGGCGTACTGGTCCTTCATGCGCCTCCAGGTCCTGCGCATGTTCCTGCTCGCAGAGAGCAACGGCGCCGAGAAGTTCCGCACCCCCGAGTACCGGGACCTCGCCGCCCGCATCAAGGAGGCCTTCCGGCGCGGCGACTCCCCGGAGGCCACCACCTTCCCCGGGATGCTTTGGCCGGCGACCGCGTTCCTCACGGGAGACGCCCTGGAGTTCCCCTCCCACCTCGACGAATCGGTCGCCAACTGCCGCCGCCACGGCGGCGACTGGGAACTCGGCATCACCCTCATGCTCCGCACGCACGTGGCGATCGACCTCGCCGGCGGCCTGCCCACCGTCGACGCGGACCTCGCCGAGCTGCACGAGATCGCCCAGCGCGTCGGCGACCGCTGGACCCGCGCCCAGGTCGCCAGCGCCGCGGGCGAAGTCGCCATCTCGCGCGGCCGGTACGACGTCGCGCGCGCCGAGTACGAGGAGTGCCTGCGCCTCGCCCGCGAGGTCGGCGCCCACGTCGAGGCCCCCTTCGCCATCGCCCGGATCGCGGAGACCGCCTTCTGCGCCGGGGACTTCGACGGAGCAGAGCGGCTCCTCGCGGAAGCCGACGCCGAGGCCGACCGCTTCGGCGGGATCTACGACGTCAGCACCTTCGCCCGGCTCCTGTCGGCCATGCTCGCCCTCCAACGCAGCGACACCGCCCGCGCGTGGAGCGAGTGCGCGCGGTCCCGAGCCGAGGCCGCGCGGATCACCGTGCCCGCACAGCTCACCGCCGGGCTGGACACCATCGAAGCCGTCCTCACCGCCCACGAACAGGGCCCGGACGCCGGTTTGGCGGTGATCGGGCCCGCCCTCGCGGTCGCCGTCGCCGCGCGGTGCGCCGAGCGCTTCCTGGCCGGCATGGCGGAGGCGGCGGCCGTGATGCTCGCAGACGCGGGCCGGGCGGCCGAGGCCGTACGGGCCCTCGCGGCGGCCACCGCCTGGCGCGCCGGCCATCCGCGCTCGGTGCCCGAGCAGACCGCCGTGGACGGGCTCCCGGCCCGCACCCGCGCCCTGCTAGGGGCGGCCCGCCACACCGAGGAGGAGGCCGTGGGCGCGGCGCTCTCCCCGGGCGAGCTGGTCACGGCGCTCACCGGCAGCTGATCACGGCGTCGGCCCAGCTGGCGAGCGTCGGCAGCCGGCCAGGCCCGGCCCGCTCCACCACCAGGCGCAGCGACGACCGCCCGGACAGCGAGACGTTCACCGACGCGGGCCCGTCCTCGTACCCGAGGGCGTCGGACCGCCACAGCCGCTGCTCGTCCCCGTACACGGAGAACCGCACCTGGCCGTTGGTCAGCGCCGACAGGCCGTCCACCCCGACCCGCGCGGAGAAGGTCGTGCACTGCCGGTTGAGCTTGATCTGCACCGAGGAATGGGAGTTCACGGTGATCCCGTGCTCGAACCGCCGGTCGCCGAGCCGCAGTCCCCAGCGCTGCCACACCCAGCTGCTCTGCCGGGCCGGCAACTCCGGGCCGTCGTGGTCCCCGTACGCGGCATAGTCCAGCCGGGCCAGCGCGAACGCCTCCGCCGGCTTCGGCTGCGTCGGCGGCTTGCTCGGGGGCGGTGTGGGCGTGGGCCGCTCCGGGCTCGGCGAAGGGGAGGGAGACGGGGACGAGGAGGGCGTCGGCGCGGGGGGAGCGACGGCGGCCGGCGGCCTCGGTGTCGGCTTCGCCCCCGGCTGCGGAGGTACGGGGCCACGCGCGGGCGGGCCCGGCTCCGCCGGGGGCGAAGGCGAAGGGGAGGGCGGGGCGGCGGCGTCCGGCAGCGCGGGCGCCGCGACCGTGGGCGTCGGCTTCGCCTGGGCCTGCGGCTCGACATCGTCCCCGGCCAGCGCGAACACCACCCCGGCCGCCGCGGCCACCGCGATCCCGGCGGCGATGGCGGCCTTGGCGGGCAGCCCCAGCCCCTCGGACACCACGGCCCCACCGACCCCCGACGCAGCCCCGCCCCCGGCCCCGGCAGCACCCGCACCCGCGGCCCCGGCCCCGGCGGTCGACCCACTGGCACCGGCACCGGCAGCGGCCGCCGCAGCCCCGGCCCCGCCGGCGGCGACGGCCCCACCGGCCACCACCCCGGCCGCCTTGGCCGCGTACCCGGCGGCGAACCACCCGATGACCGCCACCGGAAGCAGCGCCGGAATGCCCGCGTTGACGTCCTTGAGCTCACCGGCCGCCAGCCGGCACTTCGCGCACTCCTCCAGGTGCCCCCGCAGCCCCCGCTCCGCCCGCATCCGCAACCCGCCGCGCGCATAGGCGCCCAACCGGTCCGCGTACCGCGCGCAGTCGCCGCCCTCACTCAGCGCCGAACTCACATGGGCCTGCAAATACGCCTGCTTGAGCCCCTCCCGCGCCCGACTGGCCAGCACGGCGGTCGCGTTCGCGCTCAGCCCGAACAGCGGCGCGATCGCACTCGGCGAAGCCTCCTCCACGGTGGTGTGCCACAGCACGGCCTGCCACCGCTCCGGCAGGCTCCGGAAGGCCTGCATGGCCAAGGACTGCTCGGCCTCGTGCATCGCCCGGACGTCCGCGCCCAGTTCGAGGGTGTCGTCGCCGGACAGCCCCGACAGTCCGCCGCCGCCCTCCGTGCCGGCCCCGGCGGCGGCCTGCTCGGCGAAGACGGCGAAGTCCTCGACGAGCTGCTCCCGTTTGGCGGTCTTCGTCCAGGCGGCCGCGACCCTGCGCACGGTCGTCAGCAGATAGGCCCGCACCGACTGGTCCGGCCCGGCCCCGCCCCGTACCGCCTGCAGCGTCCGCGCGAACACCTCGGCGGTCAGGTCATCGGCAGTGTGCCCGTCCCGGCAGCAGGTCCGCGCGTAGCGCCGTACGGCATCGGCGTGCCGGCGGAACAGCTCCTCGTACGCACCGTCGTCACCGGCCCGCATCCGGGCGATCAAGTCACCGTCGGACGGCGGCAGCTCGCCGCCGGTACCGCCCGGCTCGCGCTGGGCCGGCACCTGTCGTGCGGGCAGACCGCCCGCCACGACGTCGCCGCCGGCGCCACCGAGTGACTCTTCCCGCCCGTCAACGCTCATCTCGGAGGCCCCCGAACGACACACTCAACCGGTCCACCGATCAAGCGTGTCACACGGTGGAGGCGCGCCGGACCCGTCTCCACACCTTCCACTCGTCCGGGCACATTTCAGCAACCCTGCGACAAAACCTCACGGACATCAGCCCGGAAGCCCCACCAGAGCGATCAGCGAAGCAACGCCTCCGGCACCACCGTCAGGCACACCCACCGTCAGGCGCACCCGCCATCCGGCACTCACGCCATCCGGCACTCACACCGTCCGGGAGCGCAGCCCCTCGAGCAGGATGTCGAGCAGCCGCGTCGAAGCCGCCGCCTGGTGCGCCGGATCGGGCAGCGCCGGCGCCGCCGTCGCTATCACCAGCAGCACATCGGCCACCGTGACGTCACCGCGCAGCTCACCGGCCTCGCGGGCCCGCTCAACGAGCTGCCCCACGACCTCCAGCAGCGCGCCCGCGCCCGCGTCGTCCGAGGGCTCGTCCCCGGCGGTGACGCGTGCGGCCGCGATCCGGGCCTCCGGAGCCGCACCTGCGGCCCCGCCGGCCGCCTCGGCAGCCTGGCGCTGGTGCGGAACCCGCGCCTCCTCCGTCTCCTCGGCCACGGCCTCCTCGGCCGCGCCGACCCGCAGCACCTGCGGCGGCAGCAGCCGCCCGGCGCCCGAGGCCACGGAGGTGCGCAGGAAGCGCGAGAGGGCCTGCCAGGGCTCCTCCTCCTGGCCCAGCGCCGTCCGCGCCTGCTCGGTCAGCCGCGCGGTCTCCTCCTCGGCTATCCGCCGGACCAGCACGTCCTTGCTCGGGAAGCGCCGGTACACGGTGCCGACACCGACTCGGGCACGGCGCGCCACGTCTTCCATCGGAGCCCCGTAGCCCAGCTCGCCGAAGACCTCGCGGGCCGCCCGCAGGACGTGCTCCAGGTTGCGCTGGGCATCGACGCGCAGCGGCGTGGACCGGCCCACGCCGTGCGTGGTGGCGCCGTTCGCGAGCACGCGACCGTTGCTGTTCTCGACCGAAAGTGCGGTCGCAGAACCATGGAAATCGGAAATGTTCATATGTTTCCCCCGGTAATCATTTGTCTCCCCCCGGAGACACTCCCCGCCTTCATGCCGAGTGGGTCACGCGGGCCACGGTCTCAGGCCCGGTCCTACTCACTCGACGAGATACGAACATAGTTGAGCCAGAGTCAATTCAGAAGAGGCAGCCCCGGACGGAGCACCGCCCGATCGGAGCATTCACCCCCACTTTTCCCCCACACACTCCCGGAATCGTGCATTCCGCACCCCCTGACCTGCGAAGTTCCACCCCTACCCAAGGTCCGCTTCGACCCCACCCCGGCACTACCTCCGGTCACACAATTTGCCGGGCCTGTGGACAAACTCCCGGCCACGTTGCGTCATGGGATGGTGAAGGCTGCTAACTCCCGGGGCACGGCCCCCGGTACCCCGCCCCGCACGCGCATCCTGATCGTCGGCGGCGGCTACGTAGGCATGTACACGGCACTCCGGCTCCAGAGAAAGCTGAGATCCGGCGAAGCCGAGGTCACGGTGGTCACCCCCGAGCCCTACATGACGTACCAGCCCTTCCTCCCCGAGGCGGCCGCCGGCTCGATCTCCCCGCGCCACGTCGTGGTCCCGCTGCGCCGCGTCCTCCCCGCCTGCCGCATCGTCATCGGCCAGGCCCGCCACATCGACCACGCCAAGCGCACCGCGACCGTCACCACACTCGCCACCGAGGACGAGGGAACCGGCCCGACCGAGATCGAGTACGACGAACTCGTCCTCGCCCCCGGCTCGATCTCCCGCACCCTCCCCATCCCGGGACTCGCCGACTACGCCATCGGGTTCAAGACGGTCGAAGAAGCCATCGGCCTGCGCAACCACGTCATCGAACAGATGGACATCGCCTCCTCCACCCGCGACCCCGCCCTCCGCGACGCAGCCCTCACCTTCGTCTTCGTCGGCGGCGGCTACGCGGGCGTCGAAGCACTCGGCGAACTCGAGGACATGGCCCGCTACGCGGCGCGGTACTACCACAACATCAAGCCCGAGGACATGAAATGGGTGCTGGTCGAGGCCAGCGACCGGATCCTGCCCGAGGTCGGCCCCGACATGGGCGTCTACACGATCCGCGAACTGCGCCGCCGCAACATCGACCTGCGCCTGGAGACCCGGCTCGAATCCTGCGAGAACCGCGTCGCCGTCCTCAGCGACGGCGCCCGCTTCCCCACCCGCACCGTCGTGTGGACCGCGGGCGTCAAACCGCACCCGATCCTCGCCGCCTCCGACCTGCCCAAGAACGAACGCGGCCGCCTCGACTGCACCTCCTTCCTCACCGTCAAGGGCGTCGAACACGCCTGGGCGGCCGGCGACGCCGCCGCCGTACCCGACATCACCGCCCCGGAGCCGGGCGGCGAATGCGCCCCCAACGCACAGCACGCGGTCCGCCAGGCCAAGGTCCTCGCCGACAACCTGATCGCCGCCCTGCGCGACGAGGTGCTCACCGAGTACGCCCACAAGTACGCGGGCTCCGTCGCCTCCCTGGGCCTCCACAAGGGCGTCGCGCACGTCTACGGCCGCAAGCTCAAGGGCTACCCGGCCTGGGTCATGCACCGCGTCTACCACCTCAGCCGCGTCCCCACCTTCAACCGCAAAATGCGCGTCCTCGCGGAATGGACCCTCTCCGGCCTCTTCAAGCGCGAGATCGTCTCCCTGGGTTCCCTCGAACACCCCAGGGCAGAATTCGAACTGGCCGCAGGTGGCGGCCCCAAGAACCCACCCCCGAACCCCGCCCCCAACCCCCCGCAGGACAGCCAGGGCTGACGTTGTCAGTGCGGTCGGCCACACTGGACGTGTGACCATAGGTGGGCTCACACCTGCACAGAGTGACATCGTCCAGCCCGCGACCGACCACCCCGACGAGCGACACAGCGACCACTTGCGACACCACGAGGCTTGAACGCAGTGAACTTCACGCGCTGGAGCGCCCGGTTCCCCGGAACGCAGCGCCGCGCCGCCGCCCGGACCGAACACGCCGCCGCCCAGGCCAAGAGGGGTGAAGGCTCGGTCCCGGCCGCCCGCGGCGGCCGCGCCGACCCCGGAGCCGACCGCTCCGCGCCCACCGCGGACGGCGGCCCCGCCGACCCCACGGTCTCCGGCACCGGCTCCACCCCGGCCCGGCGCACGGGCGTCCCCGTCGCGGTGCCGTCCCTCGACGAGCTCTCCGTCCGCGAGGTGATCGGCCGGCTCCCGGCCCTGGTCGCCCTCGTCCACGGCCCCGACCACCACGTCGCGTACGTCAACGACGCCTACACCGCCGGCTTCGGCGCCCGCACCCCCGGCGCCCCCGCCCACGAGGCCCTCCCCGAACTGGGTGACCTCGGCCTCCTGCCGCTCCTCGACCAGGTCCAGCGCAGCGGCAAGCCCCGTACCGCCAAGAACCGCACCGCACCCGGCGGCACCAGCACGTACACGGTCACGTGCACCCCGGTCGACTTCCCCAAGCCCAAGCCCAAGCCCAAGCCCAAGCCCAAGACGCAGCCCAAGCCCGGATCCGAGTCCGAGTCCGACAGCGAGACCGAGTCCGAGGCCGGCACCGAGGCGGAGGCCCACACCGGCGTCCTGATCCACCTGGCCGACGTCACCGACCACGCCGAAGCCGTCGAACGCCTCCGCGCCAGCGAGCGCCGCCAGCGCGAGGCCGCCGTCACCCTCCAGCGCTCCCTCCTCCCGCAGGAGCTGGAACAGCCCGACGACCTGCGCGTCGCCGCCACCTACCAGCCGGGCGGCACCGAGGCAGCCGTCGGCGGCGACTGGTACGACGTCATCACCCTCGGCGCCGGCCGCACCGCCCTCGTCATCGGCGACGTCATGGGCCGGGGCGTTCGCGCCGCCGCCGTCATGGGCCAGCTCCGCACGGCGGTCCGCGCGTACGCCCGCCTCGACCTCCCGCCCCACGAGGTCCTCCAGCTCCTCGACGGCCTCGCCGCCGAGATCGACGCCAGCCAGATCGCCACCTGCGTCTACGCCGTCCACGACCCGAGCGAAGGCCTCCTGGCCTACGCCTCCGCCGGCCACCTCCCGATCCTCGTCCGCGACGAGGACGGCACCGTCCGCAGAGCCGCCGACCCCACAGGCCCGCCGCTGGGCACCGGCGGCTGGCTGCACACCTCGGGCACCATCGCGCTCGGCCCCGGCTCCACCGCCGTCCTCTACACCGACGGCCTGGTCGAGCGCCGCGGCGAGGACATCGACGAAGGCGTCGCCGCCCTGGAACGCGCCCTCTCCGGCGCCCAGGGCACCCCGGCCGTCATCTGCGACCGCCTGATGCGCGCCCTCGGAGTGGACGCCGACCACGACGACGACGTCGCCGTGATGGTCCTCCAGCAGCCCGCCCGCACCGGCGCCGACGCCGAGCTCTTCCACAACGCCGCCCTGGAACTCCTCGGCGGCATCGAAGCGGCCCCGCGCGCCCGCGCCTTCGCCCAGGGAGTCCTCGCCTCCTGGCGCTTCCCGGTGGAACTGTGCGACCTCGGAGTCCTCGCGGCCAGCGAACTCGTCGCGAACTCCCTCCAGCACGGCACCCCGCCGATGCGCCTGCGCCTGCGCCGCACCGACCGCCGCCTGATCATCGAGGTCACCGACGGCGACGACCACCTCCCGCGCCGCCGCCGCGCCGAACCGGCCGACGAGACGGGCCGCGGCATCTCCATCGTCGCCACCATCGCCTCCGCCTGGGGCTCCCGCCGCACCCCGGGCGGCGGCAAGGCCGTCTGGTGCGAGTTCGCCCTGCCGGACAAGTAGCCGGACACACGGAAGGCCCCGGTCCACCAGGACCGGGGCCTTCCGCACATCAGTACGTCCTACGCCTCACACGCGCGCGGGCTCCGAAGCGGCAGCCGACACGGGGGCACCGACAGCGGGCCCGCCCTGCGCCACGATCTTGCTCGCCAGCGACGGGTTGTCCTGCTCCGCGGTCAGCTGCTTGCCGAGCCGCAGCGCCAGCCCGGCGATCCCGAGCGACACCAGCACGAAGACCCCGATGTAGAGCATCGGCACGCCCGCCCCGAGCGGCACCCCGAGCGGCCCGAGCGCCAGCGCCATCTGCTTGACCAGGGCGAAGGCCGAGTTGTACTGCCCGACCGAACCCTCCGGCGCCAGATCGGCGACCAGCGGCGCGACGGTGGGGGACAGCATGGCCTCGCCGATGCCGAAGAGCGCGTACGTCGTGATGAACGCACCGGCGGCCATTACGGCGCTGCCGTGCCCCAGTCCCGAGAACCCGGCGATGACCCACGCCACGGTCCAGATCAGCCCCACGAGCGCGATCACGCGCGACCGCCGCCGCTTCTCCACCAGCCTCAGCACCACGAACTGCGCGAGCACGATCGCCCCGGTGTTGGCGGCGAGGGCGAACCCGAGGGTCGAGGGGGAGATCCCGGCGGCCTCGGTCCCAAACGCAGCCAGACCCGACTCGAACTGCCCGTAACAGGCGAAGAACAGCACGAACCCCAGCAGGCACAGCTGGACCATGGCCTTGTGCCGGAGCATCCGCTTCCAGCCGCCGCCCCCCTGCGCCGGAGCCTTCGGACGGGCGTCCTTGAACCCGGGCGCCTGCGGCATCCGCACGGTGGCGATGACCCCGGCCAGCACCAGGAACATCACGGCCTCGATGCCGAACAACAGGATGAAGCTGCCGGGCCGGTCCTTGTCGACGATGAGCCCGCCGATCAGCCCGCCGATGCCGAGCCCCAGGTTCTGCATGAAGAACTGCAGCGCGAAGGACCGCGTCCGGGTGGCCGGCGTCGAGCACCACACGATCATCGTGGCCAGCGCCGGCTGCATCACGGCCTGCCCGGCGCCGAGCGTCAGGGCGGACAGCAGGATCGGCACGACGCCGGTGGACAGCCCGAGGGAGAGCGCCCCCACGGACGCGGCCGCGGCGGCGGCCATGACCACGGGGACGGGACCACGTCGGTCGATGACCCGACCGGTGAAGGGCAGCGCGACGAGAGCACCCAGGGCGAACGCCACGAACGCACTCGTGGCGGCCATGGAGCCCAGATCCCGCACCTGCGCCACATAGATGTAGAGGTACGGAACCGTGAAGCCGATGCCGAACGCGGTCAACGCGTTCCCGGCCTGGATCCGCCGCATCGCAGCGCCCATCACCTTGGTCACTTCTCACCTGCCTTGTAACTGAAGACCGAAAGACTTCATCTCTAAACTTCGATCCTTAACTCTACACATCGAAGGAGTTAGACGCCAACGGGCTCGTGCGATACTTCGACCCATGGGTGACACCCCCGACGGCACTACGCCCGTCCACGAGCCGAGCCTCGACGAGCAGATCGCCGTCTACCAGCGAGAGTTCCGGGACCTCGACCCGCAGGTAGAGAAGGTGGTCTCGGCCTTGAGCCGTCTGAACCGCCGCATGAACGTCGCGTACGGACGCCAGACCGCGGCCCTGGGCATCAGCAACGCGGAGTGGGAGGTCCTCAAGGCCCTCGTCATCTCCGGAGCCCCGTACCGGATGGGCCCGAGCGAGCTGGCGAAGCAGCTGGGCCTCACGCCGGCGGCGATGACCCACCGGATCGACCGCATGACGGCGGAGGGCCTGGTCACCCGCGAGCGCGACGAGTCCAACCGCGTCCGCGTGATCGTGGAGCTCACGGACGCGGGCCGCAGCAAGTGGCTGGACGCGATGCGCGCAGCCACGGTCTTCGAGGAGGACCTCCTCCAGGACCTCTCCACGGCGGAACGCGGGGTACTGGGCGACATGCTCACCCGCCTCCTGGACCGCGTGGAGGACCTCCAGTCGCCCAGCTGACCCGGGGTTGACACGGCCCGGGCGAGTCCGTAAGGTTCTTCGAGTTGTCCCAGAGCCGGAAGGTTTTGGCGACAACAAATCCCGCCGCCTCGTTGCGGCACCCAACTCTGCGCGATCTCCCGCTGGGAACGCATTCGGCATGCCCGAATGAATTTCCGAAGGCCGATTATGAATCGTCCGGGAAATCCACTAGAGTTCTGGGAGTCGGAAGGGCCCAACAGCCCGGAAGACAAAGCCCGCTGACTGGGAGTCAGGCCCGAAAGAGTCTGATAGAGTCGGAAACGCAAGACAGCAGAACGAAAGCCCGGAGGAAAGCCCGCGAGGGTGAGTACAAAGGAAGCGTCCGTTCCTTGAGAACTCAACAGCGTGCCAAAAATCAACGCCAGAAGTTGATACCCCGTCCACTTCGGTGGATGAGGTTCCTTTGAAAAAGACCTGTGAGGTCGCCTTCGGGTGATGCTCGCAGGCAACAACACAGCGAGGACGTTGTGGTCAGTCGGTCATATTCCGACCAAGACTGGCCCGCTCTTTCGTGTGTGTGCACCGGATTACCGGTAAACATTCATGGAGAGTTTGATCCTGGCTCAGGACGAACGCTGGCGGCGTGCTTAACACATGCAAGTCGAACGATGAAGCC
>NZ_JBFBFP010000015.1:0-164243 GCF_040684275.1 Streptomyces sp. NPDC091371 | reverse complement strand
TCCTGATGGCGGCTGCGGTGCCGGGAAGCCGCTTTCCCAAGCCTACGCCGGACACGCCTACCCCAACGAATCGCAAGATCCTGTTACGAGCTCTTAGCAACGATCTGACGGCAATGGTGACGCTGAGGTTGAAAGGTTGGGGTGACAGACTACGGAGGCTCCAGCCCCAGGCCGGTCTCGGCGATGAAGCCGTCGAGTACTTCGGATCGACATTGGATGTTGCGTAACCGGATCTTCACCAGCGGAGCGAGGTCTTCGATCGCGCGGGGTGCGAGGTTGGCCAGGGACTTCTCCAGGTAGGCCCAGACACCTTCGACGGGGTTGAGATCGGGTGCGTAGTGCGGGAGTCTGACGATGGTGAGCCAGTCGCTGTTGCGGTCGCAGAACTCCCGCAGGGCCTTGGAGTGGTGGGTGCTGGCGTTGTCCCACACCACGATCAACGGACCGCCCAGTTGCCGGCGGACGGCGGTGATCAGTTCGGCGAACTCGCGAGCACGGAAGCCCTTCCTCTCGCCCGTGCGGCCCCGGTACATCTGCGTCCGGTAGATCAGGCGGGTTTCGCGACCCAGCTTGACGCAGACCATCCCTGCCATCAGGACCCGGCCCGAGCCCTTTCCCGTCACCTTGATGACCGGGGTTCGGCCCCGCCGCGACCAGGTGCGGCCCTTCGCGGGTTTCAGGTCCTGCCCGGCCTCGTCCTCGAAGACTATCCACGCGCCCAGGAGCTGGGCCGTCCTCTTACCCGTGACCACTGCTCCGTCCGCCACTGTGCGACGGCCTGTTCGTCCCGCTCAACAGCGCGGTGCACAGGGACCTGCGGCGACCAGCCCAGCCGTGCAGCAGATACGACACCCCACGCGGGGTGTACCGGTAGCCGAACAGGCGATAGATCAGCTCCGCCACCCTGACAAGGGTCCACCGCTGGTCCTCCATCCAGCCGTGCGCCGCCGGTCCCGCCTCCAGCTCGAACTGCAGGCGTTCCGCCTGCTCATCGCTGAGCTGACAAGGAAAGCCGCCGGCCCCCTTGGATGCCAGAGCCGCTCTGCCGCCATCCCGCCAGGCGACGTGCCAGGCGTACGCCGACTTCCGTGACACCCGTAACCTGCGGGCCACCTCCGGCGGCCGCACCCCTTGCTCGAACATCTTCGCGGCCTCGAAGCGTACCGCTTCACGCTTCGCCCGTCCCACGGCGGTCAGACCGCCGCCATCCGCGTACCTCATGACGAGGATGTAGCACCGCCAACGCCCGCTGTCACCCCACCCTTTCAACCTCAGCGGCAACGCAGGTCAGACGCGGGTACCCGGCGAGCATCTCGTCGGGTACCCGAGTGTCTGTTGATGGTTACCGGTGTGGCCCGGCACGCTCCACTACACGGGCAACAGCATGGTCGCCCTCCGCCCCGCCTCTCCTGAGGGGGAGCCTTATGGTACGCAGTGTCCACTGCGCAGACAGCGGGCATCGCGAGTCGCGGCACATGGTCCAAGCGGTGTGCGTCCAAATTTTCTTTACGTCTTCAAGGCGACCCGCTGCGCGTCGCGCGCGGCGCGGCCGCCCATCCGGCCGCTCTCGGCTCCGCCACCGCGGGCTGGCAAGCGACCAGGCCGCGCAGAGACAGCGCACCGTACGACCGGAAGCGCGAAGAAGCCGGACGCACTCGCATGATGAGCGCCAAGCCGACGACGAGGCAGCGTCAGGGCCTTGGCCAGTGCACAGCTCGCAGGTGGGGCCGGTCGGCTCCGTGGACTTTACCCACATGTTCGGCTCGGGGCCCGCGTCAGGCAAGGCCAGGGGGCCACTCCCTACGGCCCCCTGGCCATGCCCGACCCCAACCCGGACAGGACACAGGCCAAAGCCCACTCCGCCGCCCTCGCGCGCGTAGCCGTCTAACGGCAATGCCGACGGCAACAGGGGTGCACGACGCGGCACTTCCACGCACACCCACGGACTGGCCGAGTTCCGCTGACTTGCGAAAACGCAGACCGACGAATGACCCTTCCCGCCAGGGCGAGTGAGATTGGCGGGGGTGAGTGGCCCGTGGGTTCGGGTGCCCTGGGGGAATGGCGGATGTTGGTGGTGCCTACGTCGATCCCCTGAGGAGGTCGTGGCCAAAGACGCCGACGAGTGGGACCGCCTGGTGCAGGACTGGCTCGACACCTCGTTGAGCAGTCTCAAGACGGCGTAGGCGCAGGCCCTTGCCGAGGCCGCGCTGACCATCTCCCCGCTGGAATAGAGCAACAGGTCCCTGGAGTGACGCACATGCCCGGCCCCGTCAGGTGTTGTGAACACCAGCCACAGAAAGTCAGCCCCGACGATGCCCGCCATGCGGGCTCCGGTAGCAATGTGGGCATCAGCCAGCCCCGGTATCAGCCACGCTACTTGGTTGTTCATCCTCCCGCGCCGACGCGGTGAGCACTGGTGGTTGCCGGGCGGTGGATCCACCCGGGAGCGCTGTCGCGAAGCGGCCGGGGGGAGGTAGCGGCCTGCGGTGCGTAATCCGTACGGGTGAATGTTGAGGGGCGGCTAGGACGGCCCCAGGGGTGTTCCTGTTCCTGATGACGTACATAGAGGGCGCAGCCCCCGAAGGGCTCTGACCTGCGGAAATGCGGTAAGTAATGGCATCCTGGGATGCCTATATCGGCATCCCAGGATGCCATTACCTGACGTGTGTGGTCATGCTGCTGCTGGCGGCTGAAGGAACCGTTGGATTCGTTCAGTTGTTACGGGCGACATGATGTCTTCATGAACGTTTGAGGGGTTCGGATCGCACAGGTCGGGGGTCGGAAGGTGCCGAGGAATTCGCGCAGTGCCTGCTTGGAGCTGGTCAACCGGCAGACCGGTGAACTGCACGAGCTGTGGGAGGGCGGATCTTCGCGGCGCTCGTACAACCTTGGCGGCCGGTTCGGGCAGTTCTCGTTCGCTCGGATCATGGCCATGCTGAGTAAGGACTCCGGTCTGACCGGCGACGACTTCCGGGTGTTCTTCTACTGCGCGATCCAGACGTACGAGCAGGGCGGGACCACGGCCACCGAGACTGCCGCGCACCTTGGGCTGACGCCGCAGGGAACCAGGAGGATCGCGAAGAAGCTGGCTGCGAACAAGATCTTGCTCGTTGCCGAGACCGTGGGACGCACGCTCAAGTACCGGGCCAGTCCCCACATCGTGTCCAGCCTCACCGGCGAGGAACAGTCGGAAGTGGCTGCCGCATACCACCTGCCGACTCTCCCGGGGAGAGCCGACACAGCACCGGAGGACAAACCTCATGCCACGTCAGATCCTGTACCCCGAGCTTGCAGCGCTGAGTCTGCGGACGAGCGGACTGTCGCACCTCAAGCAGAACGTGCTGATGACGTACGCGATCTATGGCGGGATGGCCCACTCCGTGGAAGTGACGGCCGCCGAGCTGGCAGGGATCGCAGGAGTTCCCGCTCCGCACTTCTCCCGAACCCGGCGCGACCTGGTGGCGGAGGGGTGGCTGGAGTTCACGCACAAGGAGGGTCAGATCAAGTTCTTCCGTCTGGGTGTGAGGGCCACCGGCCGGCGCGTGGTTGTTCCTCTGAAGCGGGTGAGTGGTCGACGTTGAGGAGACCCGCTCAAGGCGCCCCGAGGGGGAAGGAACGCCGATGGCTACGTCCGTCCCCAGGCCACGGTTGGTCCGTCCGTCGGTGCGTCGATGCGGCCACGATCGCAGGCGCGGCTGCGTTTAGCGGGGGCTGAGCCGGCTCGGCGCCCAGGTTCCGGAGGCGGCGCTGGCCTTGGAGCGGTTCACCCGCTACGCCAGGTCGTCGCGGGTGACCAGGCGGTGCGTTGTGCGCCAGCGGCCTCGGCTGCGGGTCAGGGTGTCCTGCATGACGCAGACCCGGTGGACCTTCGGGGTGCTGTCCGGCGGGGTCAGGTACACCAGGGCGTAGGCGCGGGTGCGGACCGTGCCGTCGGGGCGGGGCTGTACGTCGAGCATGCCGAGCCAGTGGCGCAGGCGCTCGCCCGTGCGCTGGGCCAGCTCCTCGTTGTGGCGCACGCACGCCGCCAAAGCTGTGCGGCCGCGGACCGGTTCCGGGAGCGTCGGGACGTCGAAGACGGCCTCCTCGGTGAACGTCGCCGCCCACGGCTCCGCCCGGAACGAGTCGAAGAGCTGCATCTGGTGGGCGTAGAACTGCTGGATCTCCGCGTACAGGACACCGAACTCCGCCTGCTCGCGCGCGGACCGGTCCGTTGCGTCGGTCGTCGTCGTGGTCGGGGTCATGTGAGACAGCTTCTGTACCCGAGATCGAGGGTGCTTCGAATCCTTCTCAAGCGGCCCCGCCGAAGGTGGGGGCACGTCCGACGAGGAGGGCCGTGCCGTGTCGAGATTCGCGTATCCGCAACTGCCCCTCGACGGGCTGCTGCGCCGTGCCGCCGAGCGGGATCCCGACGGGTGTGCGCTGAGGACCGGGTCGGGGGCGATGACGTTTGCCGAACTCGACGCCCTTGCCGATCGGTTCGCCGTGTGTGCCGCGGAGCTGGCCGGTGGGCCGGGGGCGCGGATCGGGGTGGCCAATGCCTTGGGGTGGGAGTTTCCCGCCGCCTATTACGGGGCCGTGCGCAGCGGCAATACGGCCGTGCTCGTCAATCCGCTGATCAAGGAGGCGGGGCTGCTGCACGTGTTCTCGGCCGCGGCAGTTGAGGTCGCCTTCGTGCCCGCTGCGACTGCAGAGCTGCTCGACGGGCTCCGTGACCGGCTGCCGGCGCTGCGCGCGGTCGTGGTGTTCGGTGAGGGGCTGCCTGAGGCGCGGGCCGGCGGGTTTCCCGTGGCCGATCTTGATGGGGATGCCTGCGTCCAGTTCACCACCGGTACGACGGGACGGCCCCGCGGGGTCCGGCTCACCCACCGGAACCTGGTCGCGAACGCGGCGCAGACCGCCGCCGCGCATCGTCTGGGCAGCGGGTCCGTCACCCTCAACCACCTGCCGCTCTTCCACACCATGCACCTGAACTCGGCCGTGTTCGCGGGCGCCGCCCAAGTGCTGTGCACCGACCCCGACCCGCTGGCCTCCCTCGCCCTGGCCGCCCGTACCGGGGCCACCCACTACTACGGGCTGCCCGCCCGGCTGCACCGGCTGGCCGGGCAGCTCGCCCAGGCCGGGCCCCGTACCCGTACCGAGGGCGTACCCGCCGGGCCCGCGCTGACAGCGGTCCTGTCGGGCGGCACCGCGCTCGCGCCCGCCACGGCCGGTGCGCTCGCCGACCGGCTCGGGGTGCCCGTCATCCAGGGCTACGGGATGGCCGAACTGTCCCCGCTCTCGCACTGCCAGAGCCCCGAGGGAGGGAAGACGGGGTCCGTGGGGCGGCCCGTGGCCGGGACCGAATGCCGTGTCGTGGACCTGGACGGCCGGGTGCCGCTGGGTGCGTACGCCACCGGCGAGGTCCAGGTGCGCGGGCCCCAGCTGATGGCCGGTTACCTGGATCCCGCCGAGGGGTGCGGGATCGACGACGAAGGGTGGTTGTCCACCGGGGACATCGGCTACCTCGACGAGCACGGCGAGCTGTTCCTCGTGGACCGGATCGGGGACGTCTTCAAATACGACAACGAACTCGTCTCGCCCACCGCCGTCGAGAGCGTCCTCGCCGCCGACCCGCGGGTGGCCGACTGCGTGGTCACCGGCTGGCCCGACCCCGAACACGGCGCCGTCACCTGGGCCGGGATCGTGCTGCGCGAACCGTACGCGGCCCACCCCCTCGACACCCTCGACTCGATCGTCGACGGCGCCAACCGGCGCCTGGCCCGCTTCGAGCGGATCCGCCGCGTCGAGGTCGTCGACGCCGTGCCCCGCACGCCCGTGGGCAAGCCCGAGCGGCGTCGGCTGCGCCAGGCCCTGCACAGCCGGGCCGCCATCGAAGCCGCTGCCTGAGACCCAGAGAGAGGGACTGCCATGGTGACGTCCGACCAGGCCTCGGTACTCGTCGTGGGAGCGGGGCCCGTCGGCCTCACCGCCGCCCACGAACTGGCCCGCCGGGGCATCCGCGTACGGCTCGTCGACGCCGCGCCCGGACCGGCCCGCACCAGCCGGGCGGTCGCCGTCCACCCGCGCACCCTGGAGACCTTCGACCAGATGGGCGTGGCCGAGCCGGTGCTCGCGAGCGGCCGGCACAACAAGGCCTTCACCATGTACGCCGGCGGGCGGCGGCTGGTGCGGCTGGAGGCCGACTACGCCACGATGCCCACCCGCTTCCCCTTCACCGTCGTCATCGAGCAGACCCGCACCGAGGAGCTGCTGCGCGAGGCCTGCGCACGGCTCGGGGTAAGCCCCGAGTGGGGCGTGCGGCTGACCGGCCTCGACCAGGACGAGCACGGCGTGCGGGCCCGTCTGGAGCACGGGGGCGGCCGGACCGAGGAGTACCGGGCCGGCTGGCTCGTCGGCTGCGACGGCGGCCACAGCACCGTGCGCAAGGAACTCGGGCTGGAGCTGATCGGCGAGTCCAGCGAGACCTGGGAACTGGCCGATGCACAAGTCGACTTCGACTTGCCGCCCGACACCATCTACTGGGTGCACACCGGCGGCCAGGCCCTGATGATGGTGCCTTACCAGCGCGACGGCCACTGGCGGCTGCTCGACACCGCCCCCACCGCCCGTCCCGGCACCACCGGCGCCGCCCACGACCGCGAGAGCGCCGAACGGTTTTCCCAACGGCTCAGCGCCGGCCTCGGCCGCGAGGTGCGCGTCGGGCGGCCTGAGTGGACCTCCGTCTTCACCTTCCAGCAGCGCATGGTGCCCCGCATGCACGAGGGCCGCGTCTTCGTGGCGGGCGACGCGGCGCACGTGCACAGCCCCGCCTCCGGCCAGGGCATGAACACCGGGATTCAGGAGGCGTACAACCTTGCGTGGAAACTCGCGATGGCGGCACATGGCCAGGCGGCGGGGCGGGACCTGCTCGACACGTACACGGAGGAACGGGTCCCCGTCGGCCGCAGCCTGCTCGGCTCCACCAAGCAGGCGACCTTCCTCGTCCAGCTCAAGAACAGCCTCGCCGGCGTGATGCTCCCGGCTGTGTTCTCCGTCGTACGCGGCGCACCGCCGCTGCGCCGCGCCATCCAGCGCAAGGTGCTCGGCGGCATGTCCGGGCTGCTCCTCGGCTACCCCGACTCCTCACTGACCGGCGCCGGCGGCGGGCTGCGCGCACCCGCCGGCTCGCGCGCCGCCGCCATCGCCGCCGCCCTTCCCGCGGGCCCCGCCGCCACCGCGCTGCACGCCGAACTCCGCGACATCCGCTGGACCCTGCTGTACGCGCCCGACGGCGACGAGGCGAGCGCCGCCGCCGAGGGCGCCGCCGCCACGGCCCGGGACTGGCTCTCGGTCCGCGCCGTCGGCGCCCCCGCGGGCAGCGCACCGTGGCCGCTGCCCGACCCGGACGGAGCGCTGCGCGACGCGCTGGGCCTCGCCTCCGGCGGCTGGGTGCTGATCCGCCCCGACGGCTACCTGGCCGCGAGCGGCCCCCGGCTCACCGCGCGGCGGCTGGAAGAGGCCCTCGCCGTGCTCGGTCCGGTGCTCGGTCCAGTGCTCCTCCACCGCTCCTCGAACCGGTCCCCAGCGGCTGCGGACACGGTCGGGACAACCACCCGAGTCCTGGAGGGACGACGATGACGGCGACGACTGACGAGGCGGTGCCCGCCCACCCCGTGGCCCTGGTCACCGGCGCGACCAGCGGGATCGGCCTGGCCGTGGCACGGGACCTGGGCCGGCGCGGCCACCGGGTGTTCCTCTGCGCCCGCGACGCGGCGGCCGTCAAGCAGACCGTCGAGGACCTGCGGGCCGAGGGCCTGGACGTCGAGGGAACGGCCGCCGACGTCCGCGTCAAGGAGGACGTCGTCCGGCTGGTCGCCGCGGCCGTCGAGGCCTTCGGACCGCTCGGCATCCTGGTCAACAACGCCGGGCGCAGCGGCGGCGGCCCCACCGCCGGACTCACCGACGAGCTCTGGTACGACGTCATCGACACCAACCTCAACAGCGTGTTCCTGGTGACCCGCGAGGCGCTGCGCAGCGGCGGGCTCGGCACCGGCCCCTACGGCCGCGTCATCAACATCGCCTCCACCGCGGGCAAGCAGGGCGTCGTCCTCGGCGCCCCGTACACGGCTTCCAAGCACGCCGTCGTCGGCTTCACCAAGTCCCTGGGCAAGGAGCTCGCGGCGACCGGCACCACCGTCAACGCGGTCTGCCCGGGATACGTCGAGACGCCGATGGCCGCCCGGGTCCGCGCCGGGTACGCGGGCGCGTGGAACAAGAGCGAGGAGGAGGTCCTGGAGGAGTTCGAGGCGAAGATCCCGCTGGGCCGCTACTCCACCCCCGAAGAGGTCGCCGCCCTGGTGGGCTACCTGACCACGCCGCTCGCGGCCTCGATCACGGCCCAGGCGCTCAACGTCTGCGGCGGGCTGGGGAACTTCTGATGACCACCTCCCTCCCCGAGACCGGGCGCCTCCACCACACCTCCCACGCGATCGAGGTCGCCGCCCCCGCGGGCGTGGTCTACGGGCTGATCGCGGACGCCGCCAAATGGCCCCTGTACTTCCCGCCCAACGTCCACGCGGAGCGGCTCGCCTTCGACGGGGTGCACGAGCACCTGGCCGTGTGGGCCACAGCCAACGGCCGCGCCACGCACTGGACCTCCCGCCGCCGGCTCGATGCGGCCGCCCGCCGCATCGAGTTCCGCCAGGAGGTCCCCGCGGCCCCGCTGTCCGCGATGACCGGCACCTGGGAGGTGGTGGCGCTGGGCGCCGAACGCTCCCGGCTGACCCTGCTGCACGCGTTCTCCGTCGCCGGAGACCGCGCCGAGGACGTGGCCTGGGTGAACCGGGCCACCGACACCAACAGCCGCGCCGAACTGGGCAGCATCGCCCGCCTCGGGGAGCGCTGGGGGCGGCTGGACGCCCTCGTGATGTCCTTCGAGGACACCGTCCACATCGATGCGCCGCCCGGAGCCGTCTACACCTTCCTGGAGAAGGTCGCCGACTGGCCGGAGCTGCTCCCGCACGTCTCCCGGCTCGACGTGACCGAACAGGGCCCGGTGCAGGTGATGTCGATGGACACGCTGACGGCGGACGGTGCCGCGCACACCACCGACTCGGTACGCGTCTGCTTCCCCGAGACCCGCCGCATCGTCTACAAGCAGACCCGCACCCCCGCCCTGATGGAAGCCCACACCGGCTCCTGGACGGTGACCGGCGACGAACACGGCACCACCGCCACCGCCCAGCACAGCGTGGTCCTGCGCGAGGACGCCGTCACCGCCGTGCTCGGGGAGGACGCCGACCTGCGCTCCGCGCGCGCGTACGTCCGTACGGCACTGGGACGCAACAGCACCGCCACGCTCACCTTCGCCAAGCGGTACGCCGAAGGGCTCTGAGCGGCTCCAGCAGTCCTCCAGCGCGGTCGCCGACGCTCGAAGACCGGCACCGGCAACCAACCCGTGGGGGGCAAGGCGATGAGACGCGTGGTCATCACCGGCATCGGGGTCGTCGCCCCGGGCAAGCCCGGCACCAAGGAGTTCTGGTCCCTGCTGACCTCCGGGCGCACGGCCACCCGCACCATCACCCTCCTCGACCCCGCCCCCTACCGCTCACAGGTCGCCGCCGAGGCAGACTTCGACCCGCTGGAGCACGGCTTCGGACCGTCGGATGTCCATCGGCTCGACAGGGCAGTGCAGTTCGCGCTCGTCAGCGCTCGCGAGGCGCTGGCGGACAGCGGGCCGGCGGGGGCTCTGGACCCCGCCCGGTGCGGGGTCACCCTGGGCAGCGCGCTCGGCTGCACCACCGGCCTGGAACACGCGTACGCCGTCCTCAGTGACCGCGGCGGACGGTGGCTGGTGGACCACGGCCGGGCCGCCGCCCAGCTCTACGACCACTTCGTGCCCTCCTCCATGGCCGCCGAGGTCGCCCGCGCCGCCGGCGCACGCGGCCCGGTCTCCCTCGTGTCCACCGGCTGCACCTCCGGCCTGGACGCCATCGGGCACGCCGTCGACCTGGTCCGCGAGGGCAGCGCCGATGTGATGGTCACCGGCGCCGCCGAGGCACCGATCTCGCCCATCAGCCTGGCCTCCTTCGACGCGATCAAGGCGACCACCCCGCGCAACGACGACCCGGCCGGCGCCTCCCGCCCCTTCGACCGCACCCGCAACGGCTTCGTCCTGGGCGAAGGCGCGGCCGTCCTCGTCATCGAGGAACTGGAGCACGCCCGGCGGCGCGGCGCCCACGTCTACGCCGAGATCGCCGGTTTCGCCTCGCGCAGCAACGCGTACCACATGACCGGACTGCGCCCCGAGGGCACGGAGATGGCCGAGGCCATCCGCGCAGCGCTGGACGAGGCACGGCTCGACGCGTCCGCCGTCGACTACATCAACGCGCACGGCTCCGGCACCAAACAGAACGACCGCCACGAGACCGACGCCTTCAAACGCAGCCTCGGCGAACGCGCCCGCCAGATACCGGTCAGCTCGATCAAGTCGATGATCGGGCACTCCCTCGGCGCGGTCGGCGCCCTGGAAGTGGCCGCCTGCGCGCTCACCATCGAGCACGGCGTCGTCCCGCCGACCGCCAACCTGCACGAGCCCGACCCGACCTGCGACCTCGACTACACCCCGCTCACCGCCCGCGAACAGCGCACGGACACCGTCCTCACGGTCGGCAGCGGCTTCGGCGGCTTCCAGAGCGCCATGATCCTCACCCGCCCCCGTCTGGAGGCAGCCGTATGAACACCGCCCTCGCGGCCCCCGCGACCACCGCCGTCTTCACCGGGATCGGGATCGCGGCCCCCGGCGGGCTGGGCGCCGGGGCCTGGTGGGCCGCCGTCCTGCGCGGCGAGAGCGGCATCGGCCCCGTCACCCGCTTCGACGCCTCCCCGTACCCGGTCCGCCTCGCCGGAGAGGTGCCCGGCTTCGTCGACGAGGACCACGTCTCCAGCCGGCTCCTGCCGCAGACCGACCGGGTCACCCGGCTCTCGCTGGCCGCCGCCCAGGAGGCCATCGACGACTCCGGGGCCGACATCGCCGAACTGCCCCCCTACGCGGCGGGCGTGGTCACCGCGAACTCCTCCGGCGGCTTCGAGTTCGGCCACCGCGAGCTCCAGGCCCTGTGGAGCCAGGGCCCGCAGCACGTCAGCGCGTACCAGTCCTTCGCCTGGTTCTACGCCGTCAACAGCGGCCAGATCTCCATCAAGCACGGCCTGCGCGGCGCCTCCGGCGTCGTCGTCTCCGAACAGGCCGGCGGCCTCGACGCGGTCGCCCACGCCCGCCGACAGCTCCGCAAGGGCGCCCGGCTCGTGGTGACCGGCGGCCTCGATTCCGCCCTGTGCCCTTGGGGCTGGGCCGCACACCTCGCGGGCGGCTCCATGAGCACCGTCGCCGACCCCGCCCGCGCCTACCTGCCCTTCGACGAGGACGCCTCGGGCCACGTGGTCGGCGAGGGCGGCGCACTGCTCGTCATGGAGGAGGCCGGCAGCGCGGCCGCCCGCGGCGCCCGCGTCTACGGCAGCCTGGCCGGGCACGCGGCCACCTTCGACGCCTCCCCGCACGAGCCGCGGCTCGCGGACGCGGCGCGGCTCGCGCTCGCCGACGCCGGGCTGCGGCCGGACGACGTCGACCTCGTCTTCGCGGACGCCGCCGGCGAGCGGGCCGCCGACCGGGCCGAGGCCGAGGCCCTCGCCGCCGTCTTCGGGCCGTACGGGGTCCCGGTCACCGCCCCCAAGAGCATGGCCGGACGGCTCTCCGCGGGCGGCGCCGCCCTCGACCTGGCGGCCGCCCTGCTCGCCCTGCGCGACCAGGTGATCCCGCCGACCACCGGCACCGCCCGGCCCGCCGCCGACTGCCCCGTGGACCTGGTCACCGGCACCCCGCGCACCGGGGTGGCGCTGCGCACCGCCCTGGTGCTCGCCCGGGGCCGGGGCGGCTTCAACGCGGCGGCCGTCGTCCGCGCCGCCTGACACGTACGGACACAACGGAAGAGAGGCAGATTCATGGGACAGGAGCAGTTCGAACTCGCGGACCTGGTCAGGCTGCTGCGCGCCTGCGCGGGCGAGGCCGAGGGGGCCGACCTCGACGGGGACATCCTCGACAGCACCTTCGCGGACCTCGGCTACGACTCGCTGGCGATGCTGGAGACCACCGGCCGGGTGGAGCGCGACCACGCCGTGCAGCTCGACGAGGAGGAACTCGACGAGGCGTACACCCCGCGCCGCTACCTCGACATGGTCAACCGGGCGCTGGCCGCCGCACGCGCCGCCGTCTGACCGCCTCCTCTGACCGTCCCCGAACGGTCCTCTAGCGGACTTCCAGCCACCTTCCGGCGGGCTCGGGCACATTCGTGGTCCTAGGGCGAGAGAGGTGGACCGATGTCACTCGAGCGGACACATCACAGGGCTTACACGGTGGACATGGACGCACCCGCGGGCGTGGTGTACGGCCTGATCGCCGACACCACCCAGTGGCCCCTGCTCATGCCGCCCAGCGTGCACGTCGAACGGCTCGACTTCGACGGGACCGAGGACCGGTTCCAGATGTGGGTCACCGCCAACGGCCAGGTCAAGTCCTGGTTCTCCCGCCGGGCCATGGACCCCGTCGCCCGCCGCGTCGAGTTCCGCCAGGAGACCCCCGCGGCGCCCGCGCTCAGCATGGGCGGCCGCTGGACCGTGGAGGAACTCGGCGCGGGCCGCTCCCGCCTCACCCTCGACCACGACTTCACCGTGGCGCCCGGCCGCCCCGACGACGCCGCCTGGGTCGGGCTCGCCACCGACACCAACAGCAGGGCCGAACTCGACCGCATCAAGGAGACCGCCGAGCGCTGGGCGCGCCTCGACGAGCTCGTCCTCACCTTCGAGGACAAGATCAAGGTCCAGGCGCCGCCGGAGCTGGTCTACGACTTCCTCTACCGGGCCGACGCCTGGCCCGCGCACCTGTCGCACGTCACCCGCGCCCGGGTCACCGAGGACGCCCCCGGCATCCAGCACGTCAGCACGGACACCCTCGGCGCCGACGGCACCCGGCAGACCACCGAATCCGTGCGGATCTGCTTCCCGGCCGCCTACCGGCTCGTCTACAAGGAGACCCCGGCCACCCCGCTGTTCGCCGCGCACACCGGTGAATGGGCGCTGTTCCCCGACGAGTCCGGCGTCACCGCCGTCTCCCGGCACAGCGTCCTGCTGCGCGAGGAGGCCGTCGCCGAGGTGCTCGGCCCCGACACCGACCTCGCCGCAGCCCGTGCCTACGTGCGCCAGGCGCTCGGCCGCGACAGCACGGCCACCCTCGCCGTCGCCGCACACCACGCGGAATCCGCTGTCCGCAGCCTCTGACCAGGGAGTTGAGCTCCGGACATGACGACTTCCCTGGCCCCTGTCGGCCTGCCCGCCGGCCTGCCCGCCACCGCCCTGCCCCCACTGGGCGCACCCGAGGCGGCCGCCCGCGCCGCACGCCTCGAAACGCTGCTCGGAGACCCGCACGACCCCGCCAACCGGCACGGCATCGCCGCCCTCGCCGGAGCCGACGCGCGGCGCCGGCCCCCGGCCGCCACCGAGGAACTGCTCGCCTCGGCCGGGCTCGGGGCCGAGTTCGTGCCCGCCGCCGAGGGCGGCCGGCTCACCCGCGCCGACCTCCTCGCCCAGGTGCTGCGCCCGGTGTTCCGGCGCGACGTGGCCCTCGGCTTCGGGTACGGCATCACCTCGCTGTTCGCCTCCGCCGCGGTATGGGCCGAGGGCACCCCGGAGCAGCGCGCCGAACTCGCCGGGGTGCTGCTCGGCGGCGGCCGGGCGTCGATCGTGCACCACGAGCTCGCCCACGCCAACGGCATCCTGCGCGACGAGTTCACCGCCGAACCGCGGCCCACCGGCGGGTACCGGCTCAGCGGCAGCAAGGACGTCATCCTCAACGCCGCCCGCTCCGAGGCGTACGTGGTCTACGCGCGCACCGCCCCGGCCCGCGGCCCCCGCAGCCACTCCGTCTTCCTGGTCGACTCGGACGCGATCGAGCGCGCCCGCGCCGCCGGCAGGCTCACCCACCTGCCCCGCGTCACCACCCACGGCATGCGCGGAGGCCTCTTCTCCGGGCTGGAGTTCAGCGGCTTCCCGCTGCCCGGGCACGCCCTGGTCGGGGAGGAGGGCCAAGGGGTGGCCCTGGCCCTGCGCACCTTCCAGGTCAACCGGTGCCTGATCCCCTCCGTCGCCGTCGCCGCGGCCGACACCGTCCTGCACTCCGCCGTACGGGCCGTCACCCAGGGCCGCAGCGCCCCCCTGGCCCGCCGCTGGCACAAACCGCTCGCCGGGGTCTTCGCCGACCTGCTCGCCGCCGACAGCATGGCCACCGTGTCGCTGCGGGCCCTCAGCCTGCTGCCGGCGCACGTCAACGTGCTGGCCGCGGCCGTCAAGTACGTCGTACCGGACCTGATCCGGGAGAACCTGGAGGAGCTGGCCGGCGTGCTCGGCGGCCACGGCTACGTGCGCGGCGACGCCCAGTACGGGGCCCTGGACAAGCTGGTCCGCGACCTCCCGGTGGCCGGCCTCGGCCACGCCGGAACCGCCGCCTGCCAGGCCGTCATCGTGCCCCAGCTGCGCGGCCTGGCCGAGCGCTCCTGGTTCCGCATGCCCGAGCCGCCCCCCGGCCTCTTCGCCGACGGGGCCCGGCTCCCCGACCTCGACTACCGCCGGCTCGGCATCGCCGGCGGCGACGACTTCCTCGCGGCCACCCTCGTCGGCGCGGCCGACCGGCTCGGCGCGGCCCTGCGGCTCGGCGGCCAGATGGCGGCCCTCGCCGAACTCGCCGACGGATTCGCGGGCGAGCTGCGCGAGCTGCGCACCCGCTGCGCCGCACTGCCCGCGGGACGGGCCACGCTGGCCGGCCCCGGGGTGGCGGTGCTCGCCGACCGGTACGCGCTGCTCCTGGCCGCCGCCTCGGTCCTCGGCACCTGGGAGGCCCAGGACGGCACGGACCCCTTCCTCGCCGACCCGGCGTGGGCCGTGCTCGCGCTCACCCGGATCGGCAGCCGCCTCGGCATCGCCGTGCCCGACCTGCCCGAAGGCTGCCTCGCCCAGGTGCTCGACGAGCTGATCCGCCGCCACCGCGCGGGCCGCAGCTACGACCTGGTCGGGACGGAGCTCACCCGATGACGCCGCCCGTCCACGTCACCGGGCCCGACGGCCCCTGGGAAGAGGTGTCCGCGGGGCTGGAGCTGCGCGGCAGCGTCGTCGTGTACGCGACCTGGGGCGAGTGGCTGACCGCGGCCCTCGCCGACGCCTCGCTGCGCCCGCTGCTCGGCCGGGACTGGCAGCGCTACCGCCGCACTCCCGACGCGGCGGTCCGCTACCGCTTCGTCACCTCGCGGATGGTCGTCAAGTACACGGCGGCCGCCGCGCTGAGGACCGAGCCGGCCGCGCTCGACCTCTCGTACCGGATCGGTGGACGTCCGTACATCCGCGGCATGAGCCAGATCGACCTCAGCCTCAGCCACACCGAGGACCTCATCGCCGTCGGGATCAGCCGGATCGGCCGGATCGGCGTGGACGTGGAACCGGCCGGCCGGCGGATGTCCTTCGAGCTGCTGAAGGACCGCGTGTGCATCCCCGCCGAGGCCGCCGAACTCGACCGGATGCCCCCCGACCGGCAGGCCGCCGAGATGCTGCGGCTGTGGACCCTCAAGGAGGCCTACACCAAGGCGCTGGGACAGGGGCTGAGGCTGGCGTTCACGGAGTTCGGATTCGGCCTGTCCGACGGCGCGTTCCTCGGCCCCGACGGCAGTCCGGCGGCCGGAGGCGGCTCCTGGCGGTTCGCCACGCACCGGGTGCTGGGGCGGTACCTGCTCAGCACCGCCCGGTCCGACACCGGGCTGGACACGGCACGCGACACGGCCGTCGACACGATGTTCGACGAGGGGTTCATGGGAGCCGTGGAGGCCGAACTCGAAGCCGGCTGAGGCCGGGACCCCACGAACGCGCGAGACCCCGATCAGGAACCGGACAGGAGAGGAGGAAGGAACGCGATGAGCGCGGCCCGCCAGAGCTTCCGCACGGGCACCGGCCCGCGCCCGCTGCCCGTACCCGCCTCGGCCCTGCAACGGGACCTGCTGCTCGACACGCTGGAGCGCCCGGGCGCCGGGATCCACGCCGGGCAGCTGCTGGTGCGCTGGTACGGGCCGCTGGACGCGGCACGGTTCGACGCGGCCTGGCAGACCCTCCACGACACGGACGCCGCCCTGCGCACCGCGCTCGCCGACCCCGCCGGAGAGCTGCCCGTGATGGCCGTCCACCCGCGGGTGGAGCCGCGGATCGCGCACCACGACCCGGGCGGCCCCGACTGGCACACCCTCGTCCGGGCGGAGCGGCTGCGCGCGTTCGACCTGCACCGGCCCGGACAGCTGCGGATCCTGCTCGGGGCGCAGGGAGCGCCGCCCGGGGCCACCCGGATCCTGTTCACCTACCACCACGCCTTCCTCGACGGGCGCAGCGTGCGCGGCCTGCTGCGCGCGTTCCTGCGCGCCTACCTCGCCGACGGCAGACCGCTGGGCGGCGAGCGCCGGCCCGACGTACGCGACCACGCGCACTGGCTGTCCCGCCAGGACACGGCGGCCGCCCGGGAGTTCTGGTCGCGGGCGGCGCCGCCGCCCGGGGCGGTCACCCTGCCCGCCCTGCCGGTTTCGGGGGAGCCGGGCCGCTCCGGCCACGGCTGGAGCCGGGAACGGCTCACGCCGCCGGAGGTCGCCCGCCTGCGGGCCTGGGCCGCGGGCCACGGGGCGACCGAGTCGACCGCCCTGCACGCCGTGTGGGCGCTGCTGCTGTACCGGGCCGCCGCTGCCGCCGAGCTCGCCGATCCGGTGCCCGTCGCCTTCTCCGCGGCCGTCTCCGGCCGGGGCATCGCCCTCGCCGGAGCCGAGCTGCTCTCCGGGACGCTGCGCAGCTCCCAGCCGCTGTCGGTGCGCGTCCGGGCCTCGATGCCGGTGGCGCTGCTGCTGGAGGAGCTGAGCCGGCAGGCCCTGGACCGCGCGGCGTACGAATGGGTGTCCGCCGGCCAGATCGAGCAGTGGGCGGCGGGGGCGGGCCGCCGAGAGGACGGGGCGGACGCGCCGCCGCCCGTCGAGTCGCTCGTCGTCTTCGAGCCGGGGACCGCGAACGCCGCCGTCCTCGGCCCGGTCGCGGACGAACTCGCCGAAGCAGGGGTACGGGTGGACCCGCCCGAGGTGATCGACGGGCACGCCGCGGTGCCGTTCGCCCTCGCCGCCCACCACGACGCCGAGGGCGGCCTGGTCCTGACCGGCGGACACGACCGCGCCCGGCTCGCGGACGCCGACGCGGCCGCGCTGCTCGCCCAGGCCGCCATGCTGCTGAGCGCCCTGCCCGACCCGCGGACCGCCCCCGACGTGGCCGGGGTCCTGGAGCTGCTCGACGGTGTGCCCGTACCGCGCCTGTCGTCCGGGCCGCCCGCCCCGGCGCGGATCCTGCGGGCGGCCGCCCGCCCCGGGGCGGGCACGATCTGCCTGCTGCCGCCGCCGGGTTCGCCGCCCGGCTGCTACGACGGCCTTCCCGAGCTCTACGACGGCCCGCAGGCCCTCGCCACCGTGGCCACCCTCCCCGACGGGCAGGACCCCGCCCGCTGCCTGCGGGCCCTTCGCCCCGCGCTCGCCCGGGGCGAACCCGTCCTGATCGGCGGGTTCTCCGGCGCGGGCGAAGCCGCCCGGCAGACCGCCGAGCGGGTCGCCGCACACGGCTGGCCCCCGCCGCCGGTCGCCATCGCCGGCGTCGCGGACGGCGGGCCCGGCCCGCTGCGGACGCTCGCCATCGCGCTGGCGGCCGCGGTGCGGAGCCCGCGCTCCACGTCCGCCCCTCCAGTCCGGCCGGCCTCCCCGGCATCACCGGCTCCCCCCTCAGTCCCCTCCGTCCCAAACCACCAGGAGTGACATGTCCCGCCGTCTGTTCACCTCGGAGTCCGTGACCGAGGGCCACCCCGACAAGATCGCCGACCAGATCAGCGACACGATCCTCGACGCGCTCCTCACCGAGGACCCGACCTCGCGCGTCGCCGTGGAAACCCTCATCACCACCGGTCTCGTGCACATCGCGGGCGAGGTGACGACGAAGGCCTACGCGCCGATCGCGCAGCTCGTCCGCGAAAAGATCCTCGAGATCGGCTACGACTCGTCCGTCAAGGGCTTCGACGGCGCCTCCTGCGGCGTCTCCGTCTCGATCGGCGCGCAGTCCCCGGACATCGCGCAGGGCGTCGACACGGCCTACGAGAGCCGGGTCGAAGGAGATGAGGACGAGCTCGACAAGCAGGGCGCCGGCGACCAGGGCCTGATGTTCGGCTACGCCACCGACGAGACCCCCGAGCTGATGCCGCTCCCGATCCACCTCGCGCACCGGCTCTCCCGCCGGCTGTCCGAGGTTCGCAAGAACGGCACGCTGCCGTACCTGCGCCCGGACGGGAAGACCCAGGTCACCATCGAGTACGACGGCGACGCGGCGGTCCGCCTGGACACCGTGGTCGTCTCCTCGCAGCACGCCTCCGACATCGACCTGGAGGGGCTCCTCGCCCCCGACATCCAGGAGCACGTGGTCGAGTACGTACTGGCCCAGCTCGCCCAGGACGGCATCAAGCTCCAGACCGAGGGCTACCGCCTGCTCGTCAACCCGACCGGCCGCTTCGAGATCGGCGGCCCGATGGGCGACGCCGGCCTCACCGGCCGCAAGATCATCATCGACACGTACGGCGGCATGGCCCGCCACGGCGGCGGCGCCTTCTCCGGCAAGGACCCGTCGAAGGTCGACCGCTCGGCCGCCTACGCGATGCGCTGGGTCGCGAAGAACGTGGTCGCCGCCGGCCTCGCCTCGCGCTGCGAGGTCCAGGTCGCGTACGCCATCGGCAAGGCCGAGCCCGTCGGCCTCTTCGTGGAGACCTTCGGCACGGAGAAGACCGAGATCACCAAGATCCAGGACGCCATCGCCGAGGTCTTCGACCTGCGCCCGGCCGCGATCATCCGCGACCTGGACCTGCTCCGCCCGATCTACGCCCAGACCGCCGCCTACGGCCACTTCGGCCGCGAGCTGCCGGACTTCACCTGGGAGCGCACCGACCGCGCCGAGGCCCTCAAGGCCGCTGCCGCCCGCTGACGGCTCCTCCTGCACCTGCCCTTCCTCCCCGCCCCACCCCGCCGACAGCGAGAGCCGGCCCCAACCCGCCCCAGGAGACCCCGTGCGTATTGCGGTGACAGGATCCATCGCGACGGATCACCTCATGGCCTTTCCGGGCCGGTTCGTCGACCAGCTCCTTCCCGACCAGCTGGAACACGTCTCGCTGTCCTTCCTCGTCGACTCCCTGGAGGTCCGGCGGGGCGGGGTGGCGGCCAACATCGCCTACGGCCTCGGCGTGCTCGGGCTCGACCCGCTGCTCGTCGGCGCCGTCGGCCCCGACTTCGGCGAGTACGAGGTCTGGCTCAAGGAGCACGGCGTGGACACCGGCGGAGTGCACGTCTCCGCCGGACACCAGACCGCCCGGTTCATGTGCATGACCGACCAGGACTCCAACCAGATCGCCTCCTTCTACGCGGGCGCGATGGCGGAGGCCTCCGACATCGACCTGCGCCGGCTCGTCGCCGCCGCCGGCCCCCTGGACCTCGTCCTCGTATCGCCCAACGACCCGGCCGCGATGGTCCGCCACACGGAAGAGTGCCGCGCCCTGGGCATCCCCTTCGCCGCCGACCCCTCCCAGCAACTGGCCCGCCTCTCCGGCGACGAAGCGCGCAGCCTCGTCGAAGGAGCCCGCTGGCTGTTCACCAACGAGTACGAGTCGGCGCTGCTGCGCGAGCGCGCCGGGTGGAGCGCCGAGGACGTACTCGCCCGCGTCGACACCTGGGTGACCACCCTCGGCGCGAAGGGCGTGCGCATCGAACGCCAGGGCGCCCCGGCCATCGTCGTGGACGCCATTCCCGACGTGCCCGCCGAGGACCCGACCGGCGTCGGCGACGCCTTCCGCTCCGGATTCCTCGCCGCCATCAGCAAGGACCTCCCGCTGGAGGCGGCGGCCCAGCTCGGCTGCGCGATGTCGGCACTGGTCCTGCGCGCCGTCGGCTCCCAGTCGTACGAAGCCGACCGCGCCGAACTGCTGCGCACAGTGCGGACGGTGTACGGGCCGGACGCCGGGCAGCGGCTGGAAGCCGTACTGGACCCGCGCGGAGGCACCTCATGACCCGGGCCGACGCACTGCGCGAAGCGCTCGCCACCCGTGTGGTCGTCGCCGACGGAGCCATGGGAACGATGCTCCAGGCGCAGGACCCGTCGATGGAGGACTTCCAGCAGCTCGAAGGCTGCAACGAGGTCCTGAACGTCACCCGTCCGGACATCGTGCGCACGGTCCACGAGGCGTACTTCTCGGTGGGAGTGGACTGCGTCGAGACGAACACCTTCGGCGCGAACTACGCCGCACTGGCCGAGTACGACATCGCGGAGCGCAACTTCGAGCTGTCGGAGGCGGGCGCCCGGATCGCCCGCGAGGTCGCGGACGAGTTCACCGCCTCCACCGGGCAGCAGCGCTGGGTCCTCGGCTCGATGGGACCGGGAACGAAGCTGCCGACGCTCGGCCACATCACGTACGACAAGATTCGCGACGCCTACCAGGTGAACGCGGAGGGCCTCCTCACGGGCGGCGCCGACGCACTCCTCGTCGAGACCACACAGGACCTGCTGCAGACGAAGTCCTCGATCATCGGCGCCCGCCGGGCCATGGACGCCCTCGGGGTGTCCGTTCCCCTCATCTGCTCGGTGACGGTGGAGACCACCGGCACCATGCTCCTCGGCTCCGAAATCGGTGCGGCCCTGACCGCCCTGGAGCCGCTGGGCATCGACATGATCGGTCTGAACTGCGCGACGGGCCCGGCGGAGATGAGCGAGCACCTGCGCTACCTCGCCCGGCATTCGCGTATCCCGATCTCCTGCATGCCGAACGCCGGCCTGCCCGTCCTGACGAAGGACGGCGCGCACTACCCCCTGTCCGCCGCCGAGATGGCCGACGCCCAGGAGGGCTTCGTCCGCGAGTACGGGTTGTCGCTGGTCGGCGGGTGCTGCGGTACGACGCCGGAGCACCTGCGGCAGGTCGTGGAGCGGGTGCGGGGCGCGGCGATCACCGCACGGACCCCGCAGCCCGAGCCGGGTGCGGCTTCGCTGTACCAGACGGTGCCGTTCCGGCAGGACACCTCGTACATGGCGATCGGCGAGCGGACGAACGCGAACGGCTCCAAGAAGTTCCGCGAGGCGATGCTGGAGGCCCGTTGGGACGACTGCGTCGAGATGGCGCGGGACCAGATCCGTGAGGGCGCGCACATGCTCGACCTGTGTGTCGACTACGTGGGCCGTGACGGGGTCGCGGACATGGAGGAGCTGGCGGGGCGTTTCGCGACGGCTTCGACGCTGCCGATCGTTCTGGACTCGACCGAGGTTCCCGTCATCAAGGCGGGCCTGGAGAAGCTGGGCGGGCGTGCGGTCATCAACTCGGTCAACTACGAGGACGGCGACGGCCCCGAATCGCGTTTCGCGAAGGTCACCCGGCTGGCGCGGGAGCACGGTGCCGCGCTGATCGCGCTGACCATCGACGAGGAGGGCCAGGCCCGCACGGTCGACCACAAGGTCGCCATCGCCGAGCGGCTGATCGAGGACCTGACCACCCATTGGGGCATCCGCGAGTCGGACATCCTCATCGACACCCTGACCTTCACGATCTGCACGGGCCAGGAGGAGTCCCGGGGCGACGGCATCGCGACCATCGAGTCGATCCGCGAACTGAAGCGGCGTCATCCCGACGTGCAGACCACCCTGGGCCTCTCGAACATCTCGTTCGGCCTCAATCCCGCTGCCCGCGTCCTGCTGAACTCGGTCTTCCTGGATGAGTGCGTGAAGGCGGGTCTGGACTCGGCGATCGTGCACGCCTCGAAGATCCTGCCGATCGCCCGTTTCGACGAGGAGCAGGTCAACACGGCACTCGACCTGATCTACGACCGCCGTGCCGAGGGCTACGACCCGCTGCAGAAGCTGATGGCCCTCTTCGAGGGCGTCAACACCAAGTCCCTGAAGGCCGGCCGGGCCGAGGAGCTCCTCGCGCTGCCGCTCGACGAGCGGCTGCAGCGCCGGATCATCGACGGCGAGAAGAACGGCCTGGAGGCCGACCTCGATGAGGCCCTGCAGACCCGCCCGGCGCTGGACATCGTCAACGACACCCTTCTGGAGGGCATGAAGGTCGTCGGCGAGCTGTTCGGCTCGGGCCAGATGCAGCTCCCCTTCGTCCTCCAGTCGGCCGAAGTGATGAAGACGGCCGTCGCCCACCTCGAACCGCACATGGAGAAGTCCGACGCCGAGGGCAAGGGCACCATCGTGCTCGCCACGGTCCGCGGCGACGTCCATGACATCGGCAAGAACCTCGTCGACATCATCCTCACCAACAACGGCTACAACGTCGTCAACATCGGCATCAAGCAGCCCGTTTCCGCGATCCTGGAGGCCGCGCAGGAGCACAAGGCCGACGTCATCGGCATGTCGGGCCTGCTCGTGAAGTCGACCGTGATCATGAAGGAGAACCTGGAGGAGCTCAACCAGCGCAAGCTGGCGGCCGACTACCCGGTCATCCTCGGCGGCGCCGCCCTCACCCGCGCCTACGTCGAACAGGACCTCCACGAGATCTACGAGGGCGAAGTCCGCTACGCCCGCGACGCCTTCGAAGGCCTGCGCCTCATGGACGCGCTCATGGGCGTCAAGCGCGGCGTCCCCGGCGTCGAGCTCCCTCCCCTGAAGCAGCGCCGCGTAGCCAAGCGGGACACGCCCGCCCTCCAGGTGGCGGAGCCCGATCCCGGCGGCCGGTCCGACGTGGTCGTCGACAATCCGCTGCCCGCCCCGCCGTTCTGGGGGACCCGTGTCGTCAAGGGCATCCCGCTCAAGGACTACGCCTCCTGGCTGGACGAGACCGCCCTGTTCAAGGGCCAGTGGGGCCTGAAGTCGCCCGACTCCATCGAGACGGACGGGCGGCCCCGGCTGCGCGGCTGGCTCGACCGGCTGCACACTGATGGACTGCTCGAAGCGGCCGTCGTGCACGGGTACTTCCCCTGCGTGTCCAAGGGTGAGGACCTGATCATCCTGGACGAGAACGGCTCCGAGCGGACCCGCTTCACCTTCCCGCGCCAGCGCCGCGGCCGCCGCCTCTGCCTCGCCGACTTCTTCCGGTCCGAGGAGTCGGGAGAGACCGACGTCGTCGGCCTCCAGGTCGTCACCGTCGGCAGCCGCATCGGCGAGGAGACGGCCCGGCTCTTCGCCGCCGACGCCTACCGCGAGTACATGGAGCTCCACGGCCTCTCCGTCCAGCTCGCCGAGGCCCTCGCCGAGTACTGGCACGCCCGCGTCCGCGCCGAACTGGGCATCGCCGGATCCGATCCGGCGTCCATGGCCGGCATGTTCCGCACCGAGTACCAGGGCTGCCGCTACTCGCTCGGCTACCCCGCCTGCCCCGACCTGGAGGACCGCGCGAAGATCGCCGACCTGCTCCGGCCGGAACGGATCGGCGTCCACCTCTCGGAGGAGTTCCAGCTCCACCCCGAGCAGTCCACCGACGCCATCGTCATCCACCACCCCGAAGCCTCGTACTTCAACGCGCGCTGACCGACCCCTACGGAACGGAAAGGAACGAGCCGTGGCCATAGTCCTCACCGAGCATCCGGCGCTCTCGCCTCCCGCGCCCGCGCCCACGCCCGCACCACCCGCAGCCGTACCCGCGGCCCGTCCCCGCCCCGACGTGCGCGAGCTGCTGGCCAGCGGCCGGCGCTCGTTCTCCTTCGAGTTCTTCCCGCCGAAGACGGAAGCGGGGGAGCGCACCCTCTGGAAGGCGATCCGGCGCATCGAGGCCCTCTCGCCGTCCTTCGTCTCCGTCACCTACGGTGCGGGAGGCTCCTCCCGCGACCGCACGGTCGAGGTCACCAAGCGCATCGCGACCGAGACCACGCTGCGCCCGGTGGCCCACCTGACGGCGGTCGGGCACTCGGTCGCCGAGCTGCGGCACATCATCGGCCAGTACGCGGACGCCGGGATCCGTGACGTCCTCGCGCTGCGCGGTGACCCGCCGGGCGACCCGAAGGGCGTGTGGACCCGGCACCCGGAGGGCTTCACGCACGCGCACGAACTCGTCAGCCTGATCCGCAGGCTGGGCGACTTCACCGTCGGCGTCGCCGCCTTCCCCGAGCGGCACCCGCGTTCGCCCGGCTGGACCGAGGACATCCGGCACTTCGCCGCCAAGTGCAGGGCGGGCGCCGACTACGCGATCACGCAGATGTTCTTCCAGGTGGAGGACTACCTGCGGCTGCGCGACCGGCTGGCCGCCGTCGGCTGCCTCACCCCGGTCATCCCCGAGATCATGCCCGCCACCGACGTACGGCAGATCCAGCGCTTCGCCGAACTGAGCGACGCCCACTTCCCCGAACACCTCGCCCGCCGCCTGGAGGCCGCGCGCGACGACGCGGCCGCCGGCCACGCCATCGGGGTCGAGTACGCGACCGCCATGGCCGAGCGGCTGCTCGCCGAGGGCGCCCCCGGCCTGCACTACATCACCCTCAACCGCTCCACGGCGACCCGAGAGATCCACCAGAACCTGAACGTCAACTGACGCTGCACGCCGACGCCGCCCACACCCCGGAGTAGTCCATGCCCAGCCAGTCCACCGACACCGCCACCTCCACCGCCGAGTTCACCGATTTCAAGGTCGCCGACCTCTCCCTCGCCGCCTTCGGCCGCAAGGAGATCACCCTGGCCGAGCACGAGATGCCCGGTCTGATGTCGATCCGGCGTGAGTACGCGGCGGCCCAGCCGCTGGCCGGCGCCCGCATCACCGGCTCCCTGCACATGACCGTGCAGACGGCCGTGCTCATCGAGACCCTCGTCGCCCTCGGCGCCGACGTCCGCTGGGTGTCGTGCAACATCTACTCGACGCAGGACCACGCGGCCGCCGCCATCGCCGCGGCCGGGATCCCCGTCTTCGCCTGGAAGGGCGAGACGCTGGAGGAGTACTGGTGGTGCACGGAGCAGGCGCTGACCTGGCCCGGCCACGCGGGACCCAACATGATCCTCGACGACGGCGGTGACGCCACCCTCCTCGTCCACAAGGGCGTCGAGTTCGCCAAGGCCGGCTCCGTCCCGGACCCGTCCACCGCGGACAACGAGGAGTACGCGCTCGTCCTCGGCCTGCTGCAGAAGAGCACCATCGACTGGGTCACCCTCGCCGCCGACATCCGCGGCGTGACCGAGGAGACCACCACCGGTGTCCACCGCCTGTACGAGATGCACCGTGAGGGCGCCCTGCTGTTCCCGGCGATCAACGTGAACGACGCCGTGACGAAGTCGAAGTTCGACAACAAGTACGGCTGCCGCCACTCCCTGATCGACGGCATCAACCGCGCCACCGACGTCCTCATCGGCGGCAAGACGGCCGTGGTCTTCGGTTACGGCGACGTCGGCAAGGGGTCCGCCGAGTCGCTGCGCGGCCAGGGCGCCCGCGTGATCGTCACGGAGATCGACCCGATCTGCGCCCTGCAGGCGGCGATGGACGGCTACCAGGTCGCCACCCTCGACGACGTGGTGGAGACGGCCGACATCTTCATCACCACCACGGGCAACAAGGACATCATCATGGCCGCGGACATGGCCAAGATGAAGCACCAGGCGATCGTGGGCAACATCGGCCACTTCGACAACGAGATCGACATGGCGGGTCTGGCCAAGGTCGAGGGCATCGTGAAGGACGAGGTCAAGCCGCAGGTCCACACCTGGACGTTTCCCGACGGCAAGGTCCTGATCGTGCTGTCGGAGGGCCGTCTGCTGAACCTGGGCAACGCGACGGGCCACCCGTCCTTCGTGATGTCGAACTCGTTCGCGGACCAGACCCTCGCGCAGATCGAGCTGTTCACGAAGCCGGAGGAGTACCCGACCGACGTCTACGTGCTGCCCAAGCACCTGGACGAGAAGGTCGCCCGCCTCCACCTCGACGCGCTGGGCGTCAAGCTCACCACCCTGCGCCCGGAGCAGGCCGCCTACATCGGCGTGCAGGTCGAGGGCCCGTACAAGCCGGACCACTACCGCTACTGAAGCCGCCACCCGCCCGCCCCGTCGCAGCCGGCGGGGCGGGCGGGCCCGGCAGCCGGCAGCACCTCCCCACCGCCCCGGAGGAATCCCGTGACCATCAGTGACGTCGCCCCACCCCCCGTCCAGGACCGTGCCGCGGAACTGGCCGAGATCAAGGCCATGGCCATCGCCGGGCCCGACCCGAAGGCCACCGAACGGCAGCACGCCAAGGGCAAGCTGACGGCGCGGGAGCGCATCGGGGCGCTCCTCGACGAAGGCTCCTTCCACGAGATCGAGGCGCTGCGCCGGCACCGGGCCACCGGCTTCGGCTTGGAGCACAAGAAGCCCTACACCGACGGGGTCGTCACCGGCTGGGGCACCGTCCACGGGCGGACCGTGTTCGTGTACGCGCACGACTTCCGCATCTTCGGCGGCGCGCTCGGCGAGGCCCACGCGCAGAAGATCCACAAGGTGATGGACCTCGCGGTGGCCGCCGGCGCCCCCCTGGTCAGCCTCAACGACGGCGCGGGAGCCCGGATCCAGGAGGGCGTCACCGCCCTCGCCGGCTACGGAGGCATCTTCCAGCGCAACACGAAGGCCTCCGGGGTCATCCCGCAGATCTCCGTGATGCTCGGCCCGTGCGCCGGCGGAGCCGCGTACTCCCCGGCCCTGACGGACTTCGTGTTCATGGTGCGCGAGACCTCGCAGATGTTCATCACCGGCCCCGACGTGGTGCGCGCGGTGACCGGCGAGGAGATCACCCAGAACGGGCTCGGCGGCGCCGACGTGCACGCGGGCGTGTCGGGCGTGGCGGCCTTCGCCTACGACGACGAGGAGGGCTGCCTGGAGGACGTACGGTTCCTGCTGTCGCTGCTGCCCTCCAACAACCGCGAGACCGCACCCCGCGAGGAGACCGGCGACCCCGCCGACCGGCGCACCGACGCCCTCCTCGGCCTCGTGCCGGCCAACCCGAACCAGGCCTACGACATCCGCAAGGTCATCGAGGAGATCGCCGACGACGGCGAGTACTTCGAGGTCCAGCCGGGCTGGGCGCAGAACGTCGTCGTCGCCCTGACCCGGTTCGACGGCCACGTCACCGGGATCGTCGCCAACCAGCCCTCCGCGATGGCCGGGGTCCTCGACATCCACGCCAGTGAGAAGGCCGCCCGCTTCGTGCAGTTCTGCGACGCCTTCAGCATTCCGCTGGTCACCCTCGTGGACGTGCCCGGCTTCCTGCCCGGCGTCGACCAGGAGCACAACGGCATCATCCGGCACGGCGCCAAGCTGCTGTACGCGTACTGCAACGCGACCGTCCCGCGGATCCAGCTGATCCTGCGGAAGGCCTACGGCGGCGCGTACATCGTCATGGACTCGCGCTCCATCGGCGCCGACCTCTCCCTGGCCTGGCCGAGCAACGAGATCGCGGTGATGGGCGCCGAGGGGGCGGCCAACGTCATCTTCCGCCGGGAGATCGCGGCGGCCGAGGACCCGGACGCCGAACGGGCGCAGAAGATCAAGGAGTACCAGACCGAGCTGATGCACCCGTACTACGCCGCCGAGCGCGGCCTCGTCGATGACGTCATCGACCCGGCCGAGACCCGCTCCGCGCTCATCGGCGCGCTCGCCATGCTGCGCACCAAGTACGCGGACGCCCCGTCCCGCAAACACGGCAACCCGCCGGTGTGAGGGGCCGGTACCCATGACCACGCCATGGAAGATCACCGGCGGCCACCCCTCCGCGGAGGAGACCGCCGCCCTCACCGCCGTCCTCACGGCCCTGCTGGCACGGCGGACCGCCGCCGCGCCGGCTCCGGCCGCCGGCGATCGGGTTCCCGACAGCGGCTGGCACCGCGCCCATCACAACCCGCACGCCGCCGCGGGGACGTGGCGCGGCCGGTGAAGGGGCATGCCGTGCACGTCATCGAAGTGGCCGAGGGCGTCCACGCGTACGTCCAGCCCGACGGCGGCTGGTGCCTGAACAACGCGGGCATCCTCACCGACGGGCACCGCAGCGTGCTGGTCGACACCGCCGCGACCGAGGCCAGGGCCCGGCAACTGCGCCGGGCCGCCCTGCGGCTGGCGCCGCGGCCCCCGCACGCCGTGGTCAACACCCACTTCCACGGCGACCACACCTACGGCAACTTCGTCTTCCCCGAGGCCCTGACCATCGGCCACGAGAAGACCCGCACGCTGGTGGACGCGGCCGGGCTGCACATGGCCGGACTGTGGCCGGACGTCCGCTGGGGCGACATCGAGATCACCCCGCCCGAACTGACCTTCCGGGACCGGATGACGCTGCACGTGGGCGACGCCGTCCGCGCCGAGCTCGTGCACATCGGCCCGGCCGCGCACTCCGTCGACGACACCGTGGTCTGGCTGCCCGAGCAGGGCGTGCTGTTCACGGGCGACCTCGCGATGAACGGGGTCACCCCCTTCTGCGTCATGGGCTCCGTCGCGGGCTCCCTGCGGGCCCTGGAGCGGCTGCGGGCCCTGGGCGCGACCACGATCGTCCCCGGGCACGGCCCGGTCGGCGGCCCGGAGGTCCTCGACGCCAACGAGGCGTACCTGCGCTGGGTGCAGGGGCTGGCCAAGGAGGGCGCGGCGGCCGGGGTGAGCCCCGCGGAGCTGGCCCGCGCCACCGACCTCGGCCCGTACGGCGGGCTGCTCGACGCGGAGCGCCTGCTCCCCAACCTGCACCGCGGGTACGCGGAGGAGCAGGGGCTGCCCGAGGGCGCCCCGCTCGACATCGGGGCCCTGTTCGAGGAGATGGCCGGCCACCACGGGCGCCGGCCGGACTGCCGGGCCTGAGCCCCTGCGCGCGCGGCGGCTCGTCAGCGGGCCTCGCGGACCAGGTGGCGGGCCAGGACCTCCAGGGCCTCGGTCACCTCGGGCAGCCGCTGCGCCTCCGCCTCGCCGAGCGCCCTGGCCAGGGCCTCCTCCACCTTGGACGCCCCGGCGGCCCGTACGGCGGCCACGCGCGCGGAGACCCCGGGGGCCTGGCGGACCAGCGTGCGGCGGCGGTCGGCGGGGTCGGGCGCGGTCTCCACGGACCCGGCCTCCCGCAGGCGGGCCACGGCGCCGGAGACCTGGCTCTGCGGCAGTCCCGTGCGCAGGGCCGTCTCGCCCACGGTGGTGTCCGGGTGCGCGGCGACGTCCCCGGCCACGATGACCACGGCGCGGGTGCTGCCGGCGTACTGGCCGGAGCCGCCGGGGGGTTCGGGCAGGGCTTCTTCGCCGAGCTTCATCAGAGCCCGGCCCAGCAGGAACAGTTCGATGCCATCCACCCCGCCAAGATACATCAGGGTCGATGCATCTCTCGCAATGCATCTCTCTTGATGTATCTGTTTCGATGGGTTAGCCTGATCGCAGAGCAGCGGACGAAGGGTCCGCGCCGATCGATCCGGGGGGTCGTCATGTCCGTCGCAACCACGCTGCACCACCAACTCCAGGGCAACGGACCGCTGCTGGTCATCTCGCAGAGCGGCGAGGGGGACGCGGACCGCACGGTGGACCTGGTCCCGCACCTCACCGACGAGTACACCGTCCTGACCTACGACCGCCGGGGCCTCTCGCGCAGCCGGTCCGATCGGGCCACGAGCCTTGCCGAGCACGCGGAGGACCTGCACCGGCTGCTGGCCGCCATCACCGACGAGCCGGTGCTGATGCTCGGCTGCAGCCTGGGCGCCGTCATCGGACTGCACCTGGCCGCCCGGCACCCCGGGCAGATCTCCACCCTGATCGCCCACGAGCCGGTCGCCCCGCGACTGCTGCCCGAGGCCGGCCGCGCCCACCACGAGGCGGAGCTCGCCGCACTCCAGGAGACCTACCGCACGGGCGGACTCGCCGCCGCCTTCCCCGAGATGGCACGGGTGCTCGGCATCGACCTCTCCCGGCGGGACGTGGAGCCCGGCCTGACGCCCCAGCCCCTGGACGAGCGGCGGCTGGCGAACTTCGACTACTTCATCCGGCACGACTTCTCGGCGATCATCCAGGACACCCTCGAACCGGCCGAGCTCCCCCGCACCACGACCCGGATCCTCCCGGCAGTGGGCGCGGCCACCCCGCAGACCGTCTTCGACCACCAGTGCGCCACCGCTCTGGCGGAGCTGCTCGGCACCGGGATACACACCTTCCCGGGCGGCCACAACGGCAACACCACGCACCCGAAGGCCTATGCGGCCGCCCTCAAGGCGACGCTCCGGAAATTCGGCTGAGGCGGGCGGAGCGGCATGAGTACGTTGGCCCGTATGGATCACACGGCCGAGGGCCACAGAACCGACCATCGTGCCCTAGCGGCGGCGGCCGTCACCGTCGTCCTCTGGGCCTCCGCGTTCGTCTCCATCCGGGCGGCGGCGGCCCATTACCACCCTGGAGCACTCGCCCTGGGGCGCCTCCTGACGGCATCGGCCGCGCTCGCGGTCGTGCTGCTCGTCAAGCGGGTCCCCCCACCGCCGCGCCAGGCCTGGCCCGGCATCCTCGCCTCCGGAGTGCTGTGGTTCGGCCTCTACATGGTGGCGCTGAACTGGGGCGAGCAGGGCGTGGACGCCGGCACGGCGGCCATGATCGTGAACATCGGCCCGATCGTCATCGCCCTGCTCGGAGGGTGGCTGCTGCGGGAGGGCTTCCCGCCGATGCTGCTGGCGGGCATGGGCGTGTCCTTCGCCGGCGCGGTCGTGGTGGGCCTGTCCACCTCCGACGGAGGCTCCTCCTCCGTCACGGGTGTGCTGCTCTGCCTGCTCGCGGCACTCACCTACGGGGCCGGAGTGGTCGCGCAGAAGCCCGCCCTGCAGTACGCGACCCCGATCCAGGTGACCACGTACGGCTGCTTCGTCGGCACGGCGGTCACGCTGCCCTTCGCCTGGCAGCTGCTCACCCAGGTGACCGAGGCCCCGCTGACGGCCACGCTCAACATGGTCTACCTCGGCCTGTTCCCGACCGCGCTCGCCTTCACCACCTGGACGTACGCCCTCTCCAGGACCACCGCCGGGAAGATGGGGGCGACCACCTACGCGGTGCCCGCCGTCGTCGTGCTCATCGCCTGGATCGCCCTGGACGAGATACCCGGCCGGCTGACCCTGCTCGGCGGCGCGATCTGCCTGGCCGGAGTGGCCGTCTCCCGCAGACGCCCCGCCCGCGCGGCGGCCTGACGGGGAGGTCTGACGGGGAGCCGGCTCAGGGTTCGACCGGTCAGGCCACGGCGCCGCTGTCCACGGCGGCGGTGTTCCCGAAGGCCTTCACGGCCTGGTAGTAGGTCCAGGCGGTGGAGTCGCACGAGGTCTTCGTCAGCCCGGAGTAGCCGGAGCAGACCCGCTTGAGGTCGGCGTAGAAGGCGTCGTCGAGCCGCGACTTGTTCGCGCTGAAAGTGCCCGCCGCCTTGTAGTTGCGGTAGCCGAAGTCGTGGCGGGCGCAGGAGGTCTGGAAGGGGAAGCCGAACGGGTTGTCCGGGGAGGACGAGCAGTAGTCGGTCGACCAGTCGAACCCGTAGGCCGCCCAGGCCCCCTGGTTGCCGCGGGCCGCCACCCAGGCGTTGTAGCTCGAGGCGCTCGTCTGGGTCCAGCTGCTCAGGACCTGGGGCTTGTCGGCCGGCGCGGCGGAGGCCGGGGTGGCCAGGGCGACGAGGGCGGCGGCGGAAGCGGCTATCACGGTGGCGAGTCGACGGCGCATCAGAGTTCTCCAAGGACGGGGGCGCCGGGGAACTCCCGGCGCCGGGCGGCCTCAGACTGGGAGGGCGGGATATCACGGACCCCCGGCGCCCCTATACGGAACCTCTGGTGGTCGAAGCGGAGGCCCCCGCGAGCCGGAGCGCCCCCGCCGCGGCACGGCGGCGCCCCGGTCCCCGAACTTCCCGTGCCCGTCCGGGAGTCCGGCTCGTCAACCCGGCGCGGCCCCTGATCCGCCATCGGGGATCCCCGCTTCCGAGGTGGGGAAAGCGATCCGACAGCGGTGCGACAGAGCGGTCGGCGAAGGTGGCAGACAGAGCCTCAACCCGCCCGACGTCGAGAGGAAACCATGGACCTCCAGCTGCTCGGCCCGGTCGAGGCCACCCGCGACGGTGCGCGGATCGCGCTCTCGGGAACCAAGACGCACACCGTTCTGGCCGCCCTGCTCCTCGCCCGGGGCCGGGTGGTCCCCGACACCCGGCTCAGCCGGCTGCTGTGGGACGGCCGGCCGCCCGTCACGATGAACGCGCAGCTCCACACGTACGTCTCCCGGCTGCGCAAGCTCCTGGAACCCGAGGTCGTCCTGGAGCGCCGCTCACCCGGCTACGCCATCAGGACCGGCGAAAGCCGCCTGGACATAGTGGAGTACGAGCGGCTCGACCGGCTCGGGCGGCAGGCCCTCCAGGAACGCCGCTACGGCGAGGCCGGCACCCTGCTGCGCGACGCGCTGGACCTGTGGCAGGGACCCATGCTGGTGAACGTCAGCGAGCACCTCGCGCAGGAGGAGGTCCCGCAGTGGGAGGAGGGGCGCGCCGCCACACTGGAGAACCGGATCGAGGCGGACCTCGCGCTCGGCCGCCACCAGCAGATCGTCGCCGAACTGACCCGGCTGGTGGCCGACTTCCCGCTCCGCGAGCGGATGCGGGCCCAGCTGATGACCGCCCTCTACCGGTGCGGCCGCCAGGCCGACGCGCTCCACGTCTTCCACGAGGGCCGCTCGGTGCTCGCCGAGGAGCTGGGCGTGGAACCGGGCAACGGCCTCAAGGCCGCCCACGAGGCCCTGCTGCGCGCCACGCTGGACCTCGCCCCCGCCCCCGGCACGGACTCCGGCACCCCCGCGGCGAACGGGTCCGGCGCGGCGCGGGCCCGCCGGGGCGCGGGAGGCGCCTCCGCCTCCGCCTCGGGTTCCGCCTCCGCCTCGGGTTCGGCCAACGCCCCGGCCTCCGCTGCCGCCCCCGCCGAGATGCCGCCCTTCATGCTGCCGCCCGACACCGGCGTCGCCTTCACCGGCCGCACCCGCGAACTGGCCGCGCTGCGCCGTCTGCTCGCCACCGCGGAACCGCGCCGCTGTCTGATCACCGGCATGGCGGGCATGGGCAAGACCGCCCTCGCCGTGCACGCCGCACACGCCGCCCGGGCGGACTTCCCCGACGGGCAGCTCTACGCGGACCTGGCCGGGCCGGACGGCGCCCCGAAGGACCCGCGGGCCGTGCTGGTCCGGTTCCTGCGCGCGCTCGGGCAGGAACCGCCCGAGTCCGCCGTGCACGACCTGGAGGAACTGGTGCGGATCTACCGCACCCGCACGGCGGGCCGCCGGCTCCTGGTCCTGCTGGACAACGCGGCCGACAGCGCCGGGCTCGCCCCGCTCCTGCCGCCCGGCCCGCACTGCGCGACGCTGGTCACCGGGCACGTCCACCTCGCCGCGGCCACCGGTCCGCACGCGCTCGCCCTCGGTCCGATGAGCCGCGACGAGTCCCTCGACCTGCTCACGAAGGCGATCGGCAGCGCACGCACCACCGCCGAACCGGCGGCCGCGGAGCGGCTGGTGGACGCCTGCGCCGGCCTCCCGCTCGCGCTCCGCGCCGCCGGAGCCCGGCTGGCCTCGCGCCCGCACTGGAGCGTGGCGCGGCTGGCCCAGCGGCTGGCGGACGAGCGCACCCGGCTGGAGGAGCTCTCCTTCGGCGAACTGGACGTGGCCGCCTCGCTGGCCGGCTGGCTGCGGCGCACCGACACCGAGAGCCTCGAACTGCTGGCCCGGCTCTCGGTGCTCGGCGGACTCCCCTTCTCCGCCGCCTCCGCCGCGACGGTCCTCGGGCTGCCCGTGCGGCGGGCCGAGGACCTCGTGGAGGGCCTCGTCGACGGCTCGTTCCTGGAGCCGGTCCGCGCTCCGGGCGCGCTGGGGGCCGCGGCCGGCGACGGTTTCCGCTTCCACCCCCTCGTACTGCTCCACGTCCAGGCACTCCCGGTGGAGCGCCCCGTCCGGGCCGCCGGTTCACCCGCCGCCGCGAGGAGGGTGACGCAGGTCACATCGTGAGTTCGCGTGTCGGGCGATGAGTTCCGCGCGGCCCGCCGGTCTCTATTGGCGTACGGAGCACGCACGGCACACAAGGAGCACACCATGCGCATCGTCATCAGCGAGTTCATCAGCCTCGACGGCGTCGTCCAGGCCCCCGGCGGTCCCGAGGAGGACACCGACGGCGGATTCGCCCACGGCGGCTGGTCGCACCCCTTCTTCGACCCGGAGGTCGTCGGCGGCGCCTTCACCGACGCGCTGGAGCAGGCCGACGCCCTCCTGTTCGGCCGCCGCACCTGGCAGACGATGGCCGGCGCCTGGCCCGAGCGGGCCGGTGACCCCTTCGCCGACAGGATGAACTCCATCCCCAAGCACGTCGTCTCCGAGACCCTCACCGAGGGCGACCTCAGCTGGCACAACACCTCGCTCATCGCGGGCGACAAGGCCGTCGCCCGCATCCGCGAACTGCGCGACGCCCCCGGCGGGAACCTGCTGGTCATGGGCAGCCCCACCCTCGCCCGCACGCTCCTGAGCGAGGGCCTGGCCGACGAGCTCCGCCTGATGATCATGCCGGTGCTCCTCGGCCCCGGTAAGTCGATCTTCCCCGAGGACGGCACCCTGCGCCCGCTCGACCTCGTCTCCACGGTGACCAGCGCCACCGGCGTCCAGGTCTCCACCTACCGCCCCCGGGCCGAGGGCTGACCCGCCGTCGCTACACGGCGAGCCCTTCCACCACCTCCACCGCCGGGAGCGCGGCGAAGAGTTCGCCGGGCGCGATGAGCTTGCCGCGCCGGCGTCCGCTGCCGATCAGGACGTACGGCATGCCGACGACGGCGGGGTCCACCAGCAGCGGCCAGTCGGCCGGCAGCCCGATCGGGGTGATCCCCCCGTACTCCATGCCGGTGCGCTCCACGGCGGTCTCCATCGGAGCGAACGACACCTTGCGCGCGCCGAGCCGGCGGCGCACCGCGCCGTTGACGTCGGCCCGGGCGCCCGAGGGGACCAGGCAGGCGGCCAGCGCGGTCTCGCCACCGCGCTTGGCGGCCACGACCACGCAGTTCGCCGACTGGGCGAGGAGCTCCCGCCCGTAGTGCTCGACGAAGGCGGCGGTGTCCGCGATCGCGGGGTCGGTGTCCACGTAGACGATCCGTTCCGCGGGGACGCCGGCCGTCCAGGATCGGATCGCGTCGGCCACCGGCCGGGTGAGTTCGTCGAGGCACTCGGGGGCGGGGCGGGCCTGCTCGAAGGGGCCGATGGGAGCGCGCATGCCGGCCATTCTGTACCAGCGGCGGCTCCTGCCGGCCGACCGGGGCCCGCCCCGCGGTCGGGCTCAGTGCCCCGGATACGGCGCGGACGTGACGATGGCGGAGGCGACCGCGGCGCCGTTCTGGACCGCGCCGAGCCGGACGTCGTACCGGGTGACGCGCTCCGCCGTGATCCAGCACGGCTGGTCGAGCTCGACGTACCGGTGGAACGTCGCGTCGAAGTTCACGGGGCAGACACGGCGCGGTGCGGCTTCCGCCTGGGCCGCCTGGCTGAAGGCTTCCAGCAGCACCATGCCGGGCACGTGGTCGTGCGGGTGGTCGAACAGCACGGTGTTGGAGGTGTCGACCCGCAGCTGCCACAGCCCCGGCCGGTCGGTGGCGGCCAGGGTGACGTCGTGCGGGTTGGTGCGGCCGACCAGCTGCGGGGTGATGGACGGGGCCGGCGGCAGCGCTCGGGCGAAGGCCTCGGCCGCGTTGGCGTAGGCGCCGCGCAGCCGGTCGTAGATGGCGCCGGGGTGGGTGACGTAGCGGACCTCGGCCCTGCCCACGTGCCTGCCGTCGCGTGTGGCCTCCACGTGCGCGGTCAGGTACGTCGTGCCCATCCGGCGCCGGGTGATCTCTTTGTGTGTAATATACATGTCAATGACTGCGGGCTCTCCGGTGGCGCGGAGCGCCGCGGGCGACACGGGGGACCGGAACCGCTCCCAGCCCAGCCGGTGGTCGAGCGGTAAGCCGAACGCGGTGTGCGACAGCAGGGCCAGGCCCTGGCGGAGGCTTTCGGTGAACAGCAGTGGGCTGTAGGCGTCGCGCGTGGGGCGGTAAAAGGAGTGGTCGGCCGGCCAGCGCACGGTGACGAGGTGCTCGGCGTCGCCGACCTCGCGCCAGTCGGTGACGAGGACCTCCGAGGCGTCGGCCTTGCGTACCAGGCGTCTGGTGTCGGTGTTCCGCGACGTGGTGTGGTCTGCTTCCAGAATCCAGTGAGCAGCAGAAGTCATCGAATTTCCCCCCTGGGAACAGCGGCGTTGACCGTGCTGGGTGCGGGCCCGGACCCGAGGTACCCTCGCAGCAAAATAGAGAGTATTCTTTTTTTTGTCGAGCCCGGAGGAGACCCAGTGACCGAACTGACCGGTAGGCGAGACGTGAAGCAGGAGCGGGCGCTGCGGACGCGTGCTGCCCTTGTGCGGGCCGCGGCCGAGGTGTTCGCCGAGTCCGGGTTCGCCGGGGCGAGCGTCTCGAAGATCACCGAGCGGGCCGGGCTGACGCTCGGCGCGATGTACTTCCACTTCAAGAACAAAGAAGCGCTCGCCCGCGAGATCGTCCGTGCCCAACCGGGCCTGGTGGACCCCCCTTGTCCGGCGACCGGGCTGCAGCACGCCGTCGACATCACCCTCACCTGGGCGTACCAGATGCTGGACGACCCGCTTCTGCTCGCGGGCGCGCGGCTGGTGATGGACCAGGAACTGTTCATCACCCCCGAGGAGAACTCGCACACGCAGTGGGCCGACCTGCTGGCGCAGGTCTTCTCCGAAGCCCTGCAGCGGCGCGAGCTGCGCGCCGGGGTCGATGTGAAGGCGCTGTCCAGGGTCGTGGTCAACGCGTGCACCGGCGCCCAGATGCACGCCCAGCTGGAGAGCGGCCGGGCGGACCTGCCGGACCGGGTGGAGGAGATGTGGCGGTGCCTGCTGCCCGCGATCGCCACCCCGAGCGCCGTGTCGCGCATCGAGTTCGGGCCCACCCGGGCCCGGGCGGCCTCCTGATGCCGGGAGCGCGGGTGGCGCCGAAGGTGGTGGTGACCGGCGCGACCGGCGCCGTGGGGCGGCACGTCGCCCGCATGCTCCCCGCCGGTGCCGACGTACGGGTGCTGGCCCGGGACGTGGACAAGGCCCGCCGGATCGGGCTGCGCGGCGAGCTCGTACCGGGCGACTACCAGGACCGGCCGGGCCTGGAGCGTGCCCTGCGGGGAGCCGACGCGGTCTTCGTCGTGACGGCGAACCCGCTGCGCCCCGCCGACGACGAGAACATCCTGGCCGCCGCGCGGGCCGGCGGTGTCCGGCAGGCGGTCAAGCTGTCCTGGCTCGCCGTCGCCGACCCGGCCGCGGACGATCTGATCGCCCGCTGGAACCGCGACAGCGAAGAACTGCTGCGGACCTCGGGGCTCGGCTGGACCGTCCTGCGCATGCGCACCCCGATGTCGAACGCCCTGGCCTGGGCCTCGTCGATCCGTGCCGGGGGAGTGGTCCGAGCGCTCGGCGGAACCGCCCGGACCGCCTGCGTCGACCCCCGGGACGTCGCCGCCGTGGCCGTGCGGGCACTGACGGAACCCGGCCACGAGGGGCGCACGTACGCGATGACGGGCCCCGAACCCATCAGCGTCCGGGAACAGGTCCAGGAGCTGTCCCGACTTCTGCGGCGCCCGATCGGGTTCGAGGAGCTCACCGCCGACCAGGCGCTCGCCCGGTGGCGCGAGCGCCTTCCGGAGCCGCTCGCCCAGGCCCTGCTCGAAGCGGCCGTGCGGCGCTCCGCCGGCGCGTCGCGGGACAGCGCGGGCGACGTCGAGGCCGTCACCGGACGGGCGCCGGCCTCCTTCGCCGCCTGGGCCGCCGACCACGCGCCCGACTTCAGCCCGACCGAGCCGACGAGGTAGAGAGCACGCCATGCGTTCAGCGGACTCCGCACGTCAGGGGCAGCCGATGCTCCAGGACAAGACGATCATGATCACCGGCGCCTCCAGCGGCATCGGGGCAGCGGCGGCACGCCTCTTCAGCGCCGAGGGCGCGGCGGTCGCGCTGATGGCGCGCAGGGAGGACCGGCTGCGCCAGGTCGCCGAGGAGATCGAGGCGGCGGGCGGGCGGGTCGTGACGGTCACCGGGGACGTGACCTCGACGGCCGACGTCCAGCGGGCGGTCACCGCGACCGTCGAGACCTTCGGAGCTCTGGACGGAGCCTTCAACAACGCCGGCTGGGGCACCCGGGGAACGGCCCTCCACGAGACCGACGACGCGCTCTACGACCGGATCATGGACGTCAACGTGCGCGGGGTGTGGAACTGCCTGCGCGCGCAGATCCCGGTGATGCTGGAGCTCGGCCAGGGGGGCTCGATCGTCAACACCTCCAGTACGGCGGGTCTGTTCGCGACGGGCGCGCTGGCCCCGTACGTCGCGGCCAAGCACGCCGTCCTCGGCCTGACCAAGTCCGCCGCGGCCGAATACGGCGCCCGCGGCATCCGCGTGAACGCCCTGGTGGTGGGCACCGTCCGGACCGAGCTGATGGAGGAGGCGCTGCGCGGCAGGCCGGGCGCGGAGAAGTCCGCCGGCTCCCGCGGCATCCAGCGGCGGATGGGCGAGCCCGAGGAGATCGCGCAGGCCGCCGCATGGCTGTGCAGCGACCGGTCCTCCTTCGTCACCGGCGGCGCGGTCCCGGTCGACGGGGGCTGCACCGCCATCTGACCCGCGGGGACCCGGAGTCGGCCGGACCGCCGAGGATGTTCCCCGTACACAAAGAAAAAAAAGCGCTCTATATGTAATCTTGTGTTCATGACGGACACGACCACGGTCTGCGCCGCGGAGACGGACGAGCAGCGCTCGGCCCGCTTCGAGCGGGACGCCCTCGGCCACCGGAAACTGCTGTACGCCCATGCCGTTCGGCTGACCCGCAACTCCGCGGACGCGGAGGACCTGGTCCAGGAGACGTTCGCGAGGGCGTACCGCAGCTTCCACCAGTTCCGCCCCGGCACCAACCTGCGGGCCTGGCTGCTGCGGATCCTCACCAACGCCTTCCTCTCGGACTACCGCAAACAGCGGGCGGAGCCGCGCTTCGCGCACGCCTCGGACATCGAGGACTGGCAGCTCGCCGGCGCGGCCTCGCACACCTCCGGGGGGCTGCCGTCGGCGGAGTGCCAGGTCATGGACCGGATCCCCGACCCGGTGGTCAGCGAGGCGCTGCGGGCGATACCGGGCGACTTCCGGACCGTCGTCTACCTCGCCGACGTCGAAGGCATGCCGTACGAGGAGATCGCCGCACTCGTCGGCATTCCGAACGGAACCGTCAACTCCCGTCTGCACCGGGGCCGCAGGCGGCTGCGGGTCCTCCTCGACGGGCACCGGGGGTACCGGGCCGGCACGGGCACCCGAGCGGGCGGGTAGGCCCGGGCGCCCGCTAGGGCGTGTATCGGAAGCGGATCATGCGCGTAGGGTGTCGGCATGTCGCTGAGCCACATAACCCTCTCGTCCGGTCGTTCGATCGAGCTCACCGAGCTCCGGATGGCTACGACCTACGGGGGGATGCTGGAGGGCTATCCGTGCCAGCGCATCAACGACATGAAGGTCAGCGGCCTCCTGCGACAGGCCGAGCATGCGTGCTCCGTAAGTTGTTAGGCGGCCCGGGAGGGCCGGGTGTGGCTGATGCGTTCTTGCCTTCAGTGGCTTGGAAGGAGTGGCCGCCCGGCTTTCCGGGGCGCCCTGGCTGCTGATTGAGATGTGCGCGCTTCGTGCGGTCGCTGTTTACGGAGATGACAGCGGGGTGTTCCTCGGGCCGACGGCATGCTGTTGGAACTGGGGAGGGGCGAGTGAGCGAGCGACGGGCCCGCATCTGGGCCGGCATCGACGCGGGCAAGGGTCACCACTGGGCGGCGGCGGTCGATGAGACCGGCGCGACCTTGTGGTCGAAGAAGATCGACAACGACGAGTCGGCGATCCTGACCGCGCTCGGCGAAATCCTGGAGCTGGCCGAAGAGGTCCACTGGGCGGTGGACATCTCCGGAACGTCCTCCGCGCTGCTGCTGGCTCTGCTCGCCGCCCACGGCCAGCAGGCCGTCTACGTTCCCGGCCGCACGGTCAACCGCATGTCGGGCGCCTACCGGGGCGAGGCGAAGACCGACGCCCGTGACGCCTACGTCATCGCCGAAACGGCCCGCCAGCGCCGGGACTTCGCCGTCATCGACGTGCCCGCCCGGCTGGCCGCGGACCTCGCCCTGCTGACCGCCCACCGATCCGACCTGGTCGCCGACCGGGTCCGGCTGATCAACCGGCTTCGCGACGTGCTGACCGGCATCTTCCCCGCGCTGGAGCGGGCTTTCGACTACAGCGGCCACAAGGGCGCGCTGGTGTTGCTGACCGGCTACCAGACCCCGGCCGCCCTTCGCCGTCGCGGCCGGTCCCGACTCACATCCTGGCTGGCCAACCGCGGCGCCGACGCGGTTGCCGCGACTGCGCTGGAAGCTGCGCAGGCCCAGCACACCGCGCTGCCCGGCGAGGACGTCGCCGCCCAGATCGTCGCGGACCTGGCCGCGCAGGTCCTGGCCCTGGACGAGCGCCTCAAGCGGATCGACAAGCAGATCCGAGACACGTTCCGCGGTCACCCGCAGGCGGAGATCATCGAGTCCCTGCCCGGTATGGGCCCGATACGGCCGGCGGACCGACTGGTCCTCGCCCTCGCGGCCGTCCACGCCGCCCGCCCCGGCGCGATCCGCCGTCTCCAGCTTGACGACCTCGACATCGGCAACCGCCGACTGGTCATCAACGGCCGTCTCCGGCCCCTGGACGAGCTGACGCTGCAGCTCGCCCTTGCCTGGCTGGACCACCGGCGACGCCGCTGGCCCGACACCGCCAACCTGCACCTTCTGATCAACAAGCAGACCGCGCTGGAGACCGGGCCCGTCAGCGGTGTCTCCGTCTCAGCGGCGCTTCGCGGCCAGACCGCCACCCTCGAACGGCTCCGCGTCGACCGTCAGCTCGAAGAGGCCCTCACCCACGGCGCCGATCCGCTCCACCTCGCGCTCGTCTTCGGCATCGACGAGAAGACGGCCATCCGCTACGCGGACTCGGCACGCGTGCTTCTGGGTGAGGCTGCCGAGCGGTCATCGCAGTGAAACCCGCTCGACCTGGTCACCTCGTTGAAGAGACCCTATGGGCATGGAGTTCCTCTGCTACCACCGCGACCGGCCCGGCTCCCTGCCGCTGCGCGACGAGCTACTGCAAGAGCATTGGTCATATATGGACCGGTACGCGAAGGAGATGATCGCCCGAGGCCCGACCCTCGCCAGCGACGGCGACACACCCACCGGCAGCATGCACATCGTCGACCTGCCCGATCCCGTCGCCGCCCGCGCGTTCGCCTTCGACGAGCCGAACTACCAGGCCGGCGTCTACCGGGACGTGCTGCTGCGACGGTGGCGCAACACGCTGGGGCGCACCATGTGGGACTTCCCCGGCGGCCGGACCGGCGGCAACCGGTACCTGGTGCTCGGCCTTGGCACGGGGCATGCCGCCGACCTCGCACTGCCGCCCGACCGCGACGAGCTGATCGCCTACGGGCCACTGCTGTCCGACAACGGCGCCACCTGGCTGGGCACGGCGGCGTTGCTCCGGGCGCCGGACCCGGACACGGCACGCGCCACCCTGACCCCGGACCGGTACGCCGACATTGAGGTGCACAACTGGCAGTTCGGCGGGCGGCCGTCATAACCCCAGGACGTCCGGCCGACGTTACCGCCGAAGCCCCTCGGATCGCTCAGCATCCCCGCGTTTCACCCGAACCCACGGATGCATCGGCCTGACGCACACCGGTGCACCCGTGGGCTCGCGCTGAAGAACCTTCGGTTTCCATGAACCCACGGGGATCAAGGGGTGTGACCCGGATACGCCAGAAACCCGCCAGAACTTGATCTTGGCCTGCTGAGTGCCTGGCCTGACGCTGTCGGGGATCTTGGGGATGACGGTCGGCCATGCCCTCGACATCTCAGTCTCCAAGATCCCCGACCTCGTCACCCGCGATCAGCTCTGCGTCTCCTCGCGGCGTCCAATAGCGGCCGCATCGGGTACGACGAGCAGCTTGCCGGTGGTACGGCGAGCCTCCAGATCGCTGTGGGCCTGGGCGGCCTCGGACAATGCGTAGCGGCCCGTTACGGTGACCTCAAGCGCCTTGGAGCGCACCCACTCGAACACATCGGCGGCCCGTCGGAGCAGTTCGGACCGATCGGCGATGAAGTGCCCGAGGCTGGGCCGGATCAGGGTCAGCGAACCGCCGTGGGCGAGCCGAATCGGATCAAACGGCGGCACGGCACCACTTGCCGCGCCGAAGAGCACGAGATGGCCGCGGGTTCGCAGGCTGGCGAGGCTCGCATCGAAGGTGTGCGCGCCGACGCCGTCGAAGACAACCGGCAGTCCCTGACCGCCGTTGAGCCGCCTCACCTCGGCTGCGAGATCGTCGACTGCGGAGGAAAGGATCACCTCAGCGGCCCCGGCACGCTTCGCCAGCTCGGCCTTCGCCGTGGTCGACGTCGTGCCGATCACCCTGCCGCCGAGATGGGTGATGAGCTGGGTCAAAAGCAGCCCCATGCCACCAGCAGCCGCATGCACGAGCACCGTGTCGCCCCCCTGAACCGGGTAGGCGTCCTTGACGAGATAGTGCGCGGTCATGCCTTGGAGGAGCACGGCGGCGGCTGTCTCGAAGCCGATATCGTCGGGCAGCGGCACCAGCCGGGAGGAGTCCACGACGGCCCGCTCGGCATACGTGCCGGGAATCTCCACCCAACCGACCCGGTCCCCGACTGCGACGTCAGCGACGCCGGGTCCCACTTCGACGACCGTGCCGGCGCCCTCAGCGCCCGGGGTGAAGGGCAGCGGGAGGCTGTACCGGCCTTCGCGGTGGTAGACGTCGAGGAAGTTGACCCCGGACGCGGCGACCTCCACGAGCGCCTCGCCCGGACCCGGCCGCGGCTGGTCCACCTCGGCCTCCTGCAGCACCTCGGGACCGCCCACTTCGTACACCTGAATCGCTCGCATGGCCCTCCAATAACGGTTCATCCCCACCAACCCCGTTGATGGCGATCCGATTCCCGGCAAGCAGACCAGCCCGCCGCCCCCGCCGAGAGCTGAGACGCCTGCTTTGCACCCGGGTCTGGGACAGGAGACCGAGGCCGTCAAGGGTCGACGAATGGACCACCCGCCACATCCACACCTGCGGACGCCCCGGCTTGATGCCCTGCGGCAGCAACGGCTCAAGCCGGGCCCACTGGCCATTCGTCAGATCACCACGTCCCACAACACGTGATCATGAACGAACAAGATCCACTTTACGCAACAGACCCTAGGTCCGGTCCGTGCCCGAGATCCCCGGCAGGACCAGCTCCCAGATGCGGGCGAGCTGCTGCTCGGCGCCGTCGCGGCGGTCACCGGGGGCCGCGGCCCGGGTGCGGGAGTCGGCCTCCGCGCCGGTGATGAGGTGGGCCACCAGCGCGAGAACCGCCTCGCGGTCGGTGCCCGGGCGCAGTTCGGCTTCCGTCACGCGCGCGAGCAGCCGCTCCATGACGGGCAGCCAGAGGGCGGACCAGGCGGTCGAGCCGTCGGCGCGCTCACGGGCGAGCCGCGCCGCGGCGCGGACGGCGGCGTCCCCCTCCAGCAGCCGCGCGATCTCGAGGGTCAGGGCGACCACGGACCGCAGCGGCGGCTGCCCGGCCGCGGCGGCCCGTTCCGCCGCGGCCCGCACGGCGCACTCGCCCCGCGCCTGGACGGCGTCCGCCAGCTCGTCCTTCGACCGGAAGTGGAAGGTCAGGGCTCCCATGGAGAGTCCGGTGGACTGGATGATCCGGGCCAGCGTGGTGGCTTCGTACCCCGCGCCGTCGAACGCCGACGCGGCCGCCCGCACCAGCGCCTCCCTCGTGCGGGCGGCTCTCTCCTGTTTCGCCATGGGCAGTCTCCAGATTCCGGCCCACCCGGTGTGTTCCGGCACAAACTCAACTGGCGACGGCCCGGCGGCCTTCCCGGAATGCCGCCTAACCAACTGGATTGGCGGATTCCCATCGGTATCGCCCGCGCGCCGGGCGGGCCGGTCGGCAACGGCGGAGCGGGCCGCGGCTCGGCGGGGCGGCCCTTGGCTAGAAAACATTGAGAGCGTTCTGTATTCTTTTGTTGAGTCGCAGGTCCTGTGGCAGTCGCCGGTGCGCCCAAACAGGTCCTGCGTGACCGGAGGGGCGCAGACACGGCCTCCCCGGATCGGGCAAATCGGTGGCTGGGGGAGCGCAGTGGCGGTCAAGGGACTTGTGGCTTCGGGAGATCCGTCGAGCGTGAGGAGCGGTGCGGAGCGGCACGCGCAGCGCCACCCAGGCATCGAGGCGAGCGGGCGCGAACCGGTCCGACCCCTCGACGCGGGCGAGCTGCTCGCCGCCGCGACAGCGGGAGCCGGTACGGCGGGAGCCGGTACGGCGCGAGCGGGTTCCGGGTCCTTCCGGTTCCTCTCCGAACTGGAGCTGCTGGTCGAGTCGGTGAACGCCGAGTCCCGGCTGACCGCGTCCGGCCGGGCGGCCGTCCGCGACCGGCTCGTCGCGGCGCTGACGCATCAGCGACGGCTGCACGCCCTGGTGAAGGCCTCGCCGGCGATCTCCGCCACGCCCATCACCCGGCCCGTGTTCATCGCCGGGCTTCCCGGCAGCGGCGCCTCGCTGCTCCAGAACCTGCTGGTGGAGCACCCGCTGCTGGACTCCCCCGTGCTGTGGGAGCTGCTCGACCCCGCCTCGGAAGGCTCCGACTACCGGCATCGGCGGACCCTCATCGAGCGCGCCCGCACCTGCGTGGAGCGCTCGCGCGCGTCCGCTCCGCAGTGCAGGCTGGGCCGGCTGCGCGAGGCCACCCGGCCCGGCGGCTGCCACCGGCTGCTGGCCAACGCCTTCCAGAGCCCGATGTTCGGCATGGGGCTGCGCGTTCCCCGGTACCTGCGCTGGCTGGAGGGCAGGGACCTCTCCGACGCGTACGCCTTCCACCGCACGCAGCTCCAGGCCGTCACCTCGCGGATTCCCGCCGCCACGCTCCTGCTGCGCGACCCGTTCCACGCCGCCTACGTCGGAGGCCTGCTGCACGCGTATCCCGATGCGCGGGTGATCCGCGTCCACCGCGAGCTCGCGCACGTGGTCGCCGCCACGGCCGGGCTGTCCAGCACCCTGCGCTCCGCGACGTCGACGCGGGTGGATCCGCGGGGGGTGCGCCGGGAGTGGGCCGGGCACCTGGAGCGGCACCTGGCGCGGGCGGACGGTGCCGCGGGCGCGCTGGAGCCCGGCCGGCTGCTCGACGTACGCCATGACGATCTGGTGGCGGATCCGGCGGGAGTGGTGCGCCGGGTCCTGGAGTTCCTCGAGGTCGAGCCCGCCCCCGCGGTGATGCAGAATGTTCGTGGACTCGCCCGGTCCGCCTACGGAATCTGAGTCCGGAATCCGAACCTCGCCCACCCGGACACTTGTAAATGTTTGCGTAAGCATTAATATTGGGTTAATGATGGCGAGGTGACGGTTCGGGAGAAGAGACATGGCTGCTGCCCAGGGGCGACGTGACGGCGAGGTCGACGTCTGGCGTCAGATGGTCGCGCTCACCAACCGGATCGGCAACACGCTCGACCGGAAGCTCCAGCGCGCCCACGGTCTGAGCGTCGCGGAGTACACCGCGCTGACCGTCCTGTCCGAGCACAAGCGCTCGGGCGGCGTGCGCATGCAGGATCTCGCCGAGGCCGTCGGGCAGAGCCAGTCCACCATGAGCCGTCTGATCGTGCGGCTGGAGAACAGCGACCTGGCCGGCCGGAGCATCAGCGCGGAGGACCGCAGGGTCACCTACGCCCAGATCACCGAGACGGGCGAGCGGGTGGTCGCGGAGGCCGTCGACACCTTCAAGAAGGAGCTCGGCACGGCACTGGACGTGGCCTCCTTCGACGAGCGGACCGCCTCGCTGGTGGCCCGCCTCCGGCACAACCCGGCGGCCCCTGCCGAGTGACCCGGTGGTTCCGGGTCCGGCAGGGGCCGCGGGGGCGGTCTCAGTTGTAGCTGTAGAAGCCGCGGCCCGACTTCTTGCCGAGGATCCCGCATTCGACCATGCGCAGCAGCAGCGGCGGAGGCGCGTAGAGCGGTTCCTTGGTCTCCTCGTACATCGCCTCGGCGATGGAGACGGTGGTGTCCAGGCCGATCAGGTCGGCGAGCTTGAGCGGTCCCATCGGATGTGAACAGCCCAGCTCCATGCCCTGGTCGACGACCTCGGCGGTCGCCAGCCCGCTGTCCACCATCCGGATCGCGGAGAGCAGATAGGGAAAGAGCAGGGCGTTGACCAGGAATCCGGCCCGGTCGGGGGCGCGGATGACGGTCTTGCCCAGTGTCGCGGCCGCGAACTCCTCGGCGCGGGCCGCCGTTTCGGGGCTGGTCAGGACCGACTCGACCAGCTCGACCAGCGGCAGCACCGGCACCGGGTTGAAGAAGTGGATCCCGATGACGTGCTCGGGCCGGCCGGTGGCGCGGGCCAGCCGGGCCACGGACAGCGAGGAGGTGTTCGTGGCGATGATCGCCCTGTCGTCCTCGAGGACCTTGTCCAGGGTCCGGAAGACCTCCAGCTTCGCCGATTCGTCCTCGCGGATCGACTCGATCACCAGCTGGCGGTCGGCCAGCCGGCCGAGGTCCGTGGTGAAGTCGATCCGTGCGAGCACGGACTCCCGGTCCCGCTCGGAGATCCGGCCCTTGGCGATGCCCCGGTCGAGCGAGCGGGTGATGCGCCGCAGTCCCCGGTTGCGGGACTCGTCGGAGCTCACCGCGACGCGCACGTCGAGCCCGGCCTTCGCGCTCAGTTCCGCGAGGCCCGCGCCCATCGTGCCGCAGCCGACTATGCCGACCTTCTCCACCATGCCCGTCGTGCCCTTCTCCTTCATGCCGGCCGCCCGGCGAGTGCGGGGGCGGCGGACGCGTCGCCGTGGGCGCGCAGCGGGCTCAGCCGCGCTTCGCCGATACGGGCCCGCAGGCCCGGGTCCGTGATGCCGAGCCCGGTCCCGGGGGCCAGCGCCAGTACGCCGACCTTTCCGGTGTGCCGGTTCTCCTGGACCCGGCGAGCGGCCTCGGCCGTGTCCTCGAGGGCGTGGACCTCGGAGAGGATGGGCGTGAGCATCCCCAGCCGGAACAGCCGGTTGCACTCCCACTGCTCCTGCAGGTTGGCGGCGTGGCTGCCGATGATGCGCTTGAGGTTCATCCAGAGGTAGCGGTTGTCGAACGTGTGCTGGTAGCCGGTGCTCGATCCGCAGGTGACGACGGCGCCGCCGCGGCGGACGACGAACACGGAGATGCCGAAGGTCGCCTGTCCGATGAAATCGAAGACGACGTGGGGGTCTTCGCCCACGCGTTCGCGAATGGCCCGGCCCAGCCGCTTGCCGAGCTCGATGGTCCGCTCGGGGGTCAGCGCGGCGTCACCGCCGAGACCGATCTCGTTGCGGTTGATGACGACGTCGCAGCCCATCCGGCGCAACAGCTCGGCCTTGGCCTCGGAACCGACCACGCCGACCGGGATGCCGCCGGCGTTCTTGACGAGCTGGACCGCGAAGCCGCCGAGGCCGCCCGTCGCGCCCCAGATGAGGACGATGTCGCCCTGCTTGATGCGGGCGCCGCGCTCGCTGACCAGCATCCGGTACGAGGTGGCGGCCGTGAGCATGTTGCTCGCCGACTCCTCCCAGGTCAGATGGGCCGGCTTGGCGAGCAGCTGGCTGGCGCGCACGACCGTGTAGTGGGCCAGTCCGCCGAAGTTCGTCTCGTACCCCCAGATCCGCTGCTCGCCCGCCATCATGCCGTCGGCGTGCGTGGCGGGTTCCTGGTCGTCGGTCTGGACGCAGCTGACGACCACGTGGTCGCCGGCCCGCCAGCGGCGCACACCCGCACCGACGCGGACGATGACGCCGGAGGCGTCCGAACCGAGCACGTGGTACGGCTGGTCGTGGCGGGCGGCCCATCCGCCCGTCTTCCCCAGCTTGTTCAGGAAGGCGTACGTCGACACCGGTTCGAAGGTCGCGGACCACACCGTGTTGTAGTTGATCGAGCTCGCCATGACGGCGACCAGCACCTCGTCCGGCGCGATCTGCGGCATCGGCACCCTGCCGAGGTGCAGGGACTTGCGCACGTCCTTGTCGGCGACGCCGCGGAACATGTCGACGTCCTCGGCCAGCGTGTGGACGGCGAGGTAGTCGCTCGGCAGCGGAGCCGCCTCCAACTGCTCCGGAGAGGCTCCGCTCAGCACGGCCTCGGCCAGGGAATCCATGTCAGTCCTTCGTCGTCGGCGTGGGCGGCCACGGGCACCGGGTGGAGGGGTGCGCGGGCGGGGTGCGGGGGAGGACCCCGCCCGCGCGGCAGGGAGCGGGATCAGACAAGGCCGCCGGCGGCGGCGATGTACTGGCCCGTGACGTAGCGGGCGTCGTCGCTCGCGAGAAACGCCACGATGTCCGCGACGTCCTCCGGCTGGCCGATGCGGCCGAGCGGCATCATCGAGGCGAAGGCCGGGAACTGGTCCTTGATCGGGGCCGTCTGGTCGGTCTCGATCAGGCCGGGCAGCACGGAGTTGACGGTGATGCCACGCCCGCCGACCTCCTTGGCGAGGGCCAGGCCCAGGGCCTCGACGGCCGCCTTGGTGGCCGCGTAGGCGCCCACGCCCGCGTAGGACGCGTGGGTGTACCCGGTGGAGATGTTGACGATGCGGCCGCCGTCGGCGACCTTGGCGGAGGCCTGGCGCAGCGAGTAGAACGTGCCCTTGAAGTTGACGTCGACGACGCGGTCGAAGGTCTCGTCGTCCAGGTCGGCGATCGGGCCGTTGCCGGCGATGCCGGCGTTGTTCACGACGATGTCGAGCTTGCCGAAGGAGTTGAAGACCTCCTTGTAGAGGTTCTCGATCTCCTCCTTGACGGCGAAGTCGGCCTTGAAGGCGACGGCCTTGCCGCCCGCGGCGACGATCGCGTCGACGACTTCCTGCGCGGCGGCTGCGTTGCTCTGGTAGCTGATGGCCACCTCGGCGCCGTCCGCGGCCAGGCGCAGGGCGATGGCGCGGCCGATGCCGCGGGAGGAAGCGGTGACCAGGGCGGTCTTGCCCTGCAGGCGCTGAGAGGTCTGCGTGCTCATGAGGAGTCACACCTTTCGACTAGTCAATTCCAGGTATGCAGAAAGGTTCCGGAGGCGATCCGCAATCCGGACACGCATGTGAACCTACCTGTAAATACTTTCATGTGCAAGCATGTAATTAGGCGGGAAGCTCGATGGAGAGCTCGTGCCGGAACACGTTGCGCGGGTCCCACTTGGCCTTGACCTGCTGCAACTTCGCGTAGTTGTCCTTGTAGTACAGCCGCTGCCAGGGAGTGCCGGACGGGTTCCAGGCCGGATCCTTGACGTCCACATCCGCATAGTTGATGAACATGCCGTCCGTCACGCCGTTCAGGCCGGGGACGCCGCCGGTCTCGCTGTAGAGGTCGCGGAAGAACTCGCGCAGCCAGGTCAGGTGCTTCTGGTCATCGGCCGGGTTGGTCCACAGCGCCGCGGCCTGCACCTTCAGGATCGAGTCGCGCTGCGCCACGGCGGTCGCGTCCGGGGCGACGGTGTTGACCTTGCCGCCGTAGGCGGAGATCAGCATCAACGCGGCCGGGTAGGCGTAGTCGGTCCGGGTCAGGTGCCGGTACATGGCGCTGACCTGGCTGTCCGTGAAGTTCCTGCGCTGGTAGGCCGGCTTGCCCTTGAAACGGAACAGCGGGTCGGGGCCGGTGAAACCGGACCACTGGGTGGCGTGCAGCCAGGACACCTTGCGGTGCTCGGCGACCTGCGCCGTGACCCCGGTACCGGCGCCGACGTAGTCGATGAAGCCCTGCAGCATCTGCTCGGCGTTCGGTGCCGACGCGTCGACCTGGGTCGTCAGCGACACGGCGCCGCCCGCCTGGTGCGCGGGCTTCAGCTCGCTGAACAGGGACAGCTCGGGGGCGTTCGGACCGCTGAAGCGCTCGTGCCACTCGCCGTAGTTCTTCATCAGCCGGCTGAAACCGTCCCGGGTCAGCCCGGCCCAGGGCCAGTTGACGGTCGAGATCCAGACCTCGGAGGGCGGCTGCGGGAGCAGCTGGGACGGGTTGGAACCGGTGGCGTCGGGCGTGCGCAGCCAGTACTTGGTGACGACCCCGAAGTTGCCGCCGCCACCGCCGGTGTGGGCCCACCACAGATCGCGGTTGGGGTCGGACGCCTCGCGGGTGGCCACGACGGAGCGCGCCGTGCCGCTGCCGTTCACCGTGACGACCTCGACCGCGTACACGTAGTCGCTGATCAGGCCGTGCTTACGGGACAGGGCTCCGTATCCGCCGCCCTGGATGTGGCCGCCGGCCCCGACGGTCGGGCAGGCGCCGCCCGGCACGGTCACGCCCCAGCCCTTGAACAGCCGGTCGTAGACCTGGCCCAGCTTGGCGCCGGCCTCCACCACGAACGCGCGCCGGGAGGAGTCGTACGACACGCTGTTCATCACGGACATGTCGATGACGACCTTGACCGCGGGATTGGCGACGAAGTCCTCGTAGCAGTGGCCGCCGCTGCGGACGGCGATCCGCTTGCCGGCGGTCACCGCCTCCTGCACCGCGGTGACCACCTGCGCGGTCGTCCCGACGACCCGGATCGACTCCGGGTTGCCGACGAAGCGCTGGTTCGTGCCGCGTATGAGGTCGGGATAGCGGACGTCGGACGGGCCGACCGTCACGGGCCCGAATACGGCGTCGGCGGCCTCGGCGCCCTCGGCGGCCGAGGCGGGCCGGGCGGAGAGGAGGCCCGCGGCGCCGGTGCCGAGCGCGGCGGCTCCGGCCCCGACGGCAGTTCCCGCAACGAACCGTCTGCGTGTCACGGTACTGGTCACTTCTGCTCCTTAGGAGTCGGTCGAGAGAGCGGCGGTGCGCCCGCTGCTCGCAGCGGGAACGTCATGGGGGCCGGAGCCGGAGCCGGAGCCGGAGCGGACCGGGGGCCGTTGTCCGGCCCGCCACTCGAACCAGGCGATGACGCCCGCGACGAAGGTGAGGACCGCTCCGGCGATGAACACGGCCGTCAGGCCGAACCCGGCGTCGAGCACCCGCCCGCCGAGCCAGGCGCCGAGGGCGATGGCCGTCTGGACGGCCGCGATGCTCACCGACACCGCGAGTGTGGGAGCCCGGCCGCCGGCCGAGTTGAGGATGCGCGCGCCCAGGCCGGGGTTGAGCGCGAAGAACAGCACGCTGAAGGCGACCAGGGCCGCCACGGCCGCGACGGGTACGGCGGCGACGGCGGCGAAGGCCGGGAGCACCAGCGTGAGCAGGCCGAGGAAGGCGGTGAGGGAGCCCATCAGCGCGCGGTCCGCCAGCCTGCCGCCCAGGATGCCGCCGGCCAGCGAGCCGAGGCCGAAGAGGAACAGCAGCGCGGTGACGGCCTGCGGACCGAATCCGCTGACCTGCCCCAGCACCGGGGTCAGGTAGGTGAAGGCCGCGAACCCACCGGTCATGGCGACCACGGTCAGCAGCAGTGCCACCTGCACCCGGCGGTCGCGCAGCACCCGCAGCTCCGCGCCGACGCTGTTGGTGGCTTGCGTGCGCGACCGGGGGACCAGCACCGCCACCGCCACGAGTGCGGCCAGGCTGAGCAGGGCCACCCCCCAGAACGCCGCCCGCCAGCCCCACCGCTGCGCCAGCAGCAGGCCCAGCGGCACCCCGACGATCGTCGAGAGGTTGACGCCGATGATGATCCGCGCCACGGCGGCCCCCGACTTCTCGGGGCCCGCGATCTCCGCGGCGGTGACCAGGGAGATCGCGAACAGCGTGCAGTGGCTCAGCGCCGAGGCCACCCGCGCCGCCATCAGGGCTTCGTAACCGGGAGCCAGGGCGGCGGCCAGATTGCCCACGGTGAACAGGGCGAGCAGACCGATGAGCAGCGGACGGCGGGCGAGCCTGCTGGTCGCGAGGGTGACCAGGGGACCGCCGACCACGACGGTCAGGGCATAGCCCGAGACCAGCAGCCCGGCGTCGGACAGGGACACCCGCAGATCGCCGGCGAGCTGCGGCAGCAGACCCGCGATGACGGATTCGGCGGTCCCGAGCCCGAACACGCCGAGCACGAGCGCGAACACGGGCGCCGGCATCGTCAGCCGGTCCCGGAGGGAGACGGAGGCCCCGGCGGTGGAGGCCTCCCGCGTGGAGGGCTGCATCACGGATCAGCTCAGGTGTACGGGCAGCTCGAAGAGCCCGCGGATCAGCAGGCCCTGGCGCCACCGCAGGGACTCGGGGGACGTGGCGAGCCGGATGCCCGGGAACCGGCGGACCAGGCTGCCGATGGCGATCTGCCCCTCCATCCGGGCCAGCGGGGCGCCGAGGCAGTAGTGCAGGCCCTGGCCGAACACGAGGTGCGCCGAGTCCCCGCGGGTGATGTCGAAGGTGTCGGGGTCCTTGAAGCGCTCCGGGTCGCGGCTCGACGACGCGAGCGAGATCAGCACGGGCGCGCCCTGGGGGACGACGACGCCTCCGATGTCGATCTGCTCGGCGGCGAACCGCCAGGTGGCGACCTCCACCGAGCCCTCGTACCGGAGCGCCTCCTCGATGGCGCCGGTGATCAGCGACGGGTCGTTCAGCAGCAGGGCCATCTGGTCGGGGTGCCGCATCAGCGCGAGCATCCCGTTGGCGATGAGGTGGACGGTGGTCTCGTGACCGCCGACCAGGATCAGGAAGGCCATGGCGGTGAGTTCGGCGTGCGACAGCCGCTGGTCGTCGTCACGGGCCGCGATCAGGGCACTGATCAGGTCCTCGCCGGGCTCCACCGCCTTGCGCTCGATCAGCTCCGCGAGGTAGCTGCCGAGCTGCAGCGAAGCGTCGGCGACGCGGGCGTGCCCCTCCGCGTCGGCGACCAGGGTGGAGAGCGCCGTCGACCAGTCGTGGATGCGGTCGACGTCGTCGAGGGGGACACCGAGCAGCTCGCAGATCACGGTGACCGGGAGGCGGAAGGCGAACTGCTCCAGCAGGTCCACCGGCCCTTCCTGGCGGGCCATGCCGTCCAGGAGGCCGTCGGTGATCTCCTGGATCCGGGTGCGCAGGGACTCGATCCGGCGCGGGGTGAAGCCCTTGTGGACCAGCCGGCGCAGCCGGGTGTGGTCCGGCGGGTCGACATTGAGCAAGTGCCGTACCAGCGAGGCGTCCTCGCCGTCCGTCGGCTGGGCGACCGTGGCCCGCCACTGCGGCCCGACCTTGTTCGGGTCCTTGCTCAGGCGGGGGTCGGTCAGCGCGTCCTTGGCGTCGGCGAACCGGGTCACGAGCCAGAACTCGCCGCCGTCCGGCAGGGACATGTGACTGACCGGGGCCTGGGCCCTCAGCCGGGCGTACAGGGCATAGGGGTTGGCCTCGCCCCCGAAGCCGATCGATTCCGGACGGACGGATGTCGTACTGCTCATCGTTGCACTTCCATGGGGTGGGGGCTCCGCGACTGGGAACCGTCGGGGCGGTCGGTCGGGTGTCAGACGGTTCCGGCCGTCGGCACGGGCTCGGGGCGGGCCTCCGGCTCCGGCTTCTGACCCTGGGCCGGTACGCGGGCGACGCGGTCGGCCTTCGGCTTGCTCCAGCGGCGCATCGCCGGCTGCTCCACCCAGGCGTGCAGCGCCCAGGCGGCCAGCAGGCTGAGGGCCAGCCCCGCGAGCAGCAGGCCGAGGCCGGCGGCCGTGCCCCAGCCCTGCGGGTTGCCGAGCTGCCCGCGGGCCCAGATCAGGACGACCACGTGGACCAGGTAGAAGGCGTAGCTGACCTCGCCCAGCCAGCCCGCGACGCGGCCGCGCAGCAGGGTGCGACGGCCCTCCGCGTCGGCGACGGCGACGGCCGGGACCAGCAGGGCGAGCGGGATGATGGTGGCGGCGTTGAGCCCGTAGACGTAGGGCAGTTCGCTCGCCAGGGCGTAGCAGGCGACGAAGAGCAGGACGGCGGGGGCCGGCCCGAGGCGGATCCAGCGGCCGTTCATCACGATCTTCGCCATCAGGATGCCGAGCAGGAAGTCCAGGGCGCGCACCGGCGGGAAGGCGTAGACGAACCAGAACTGGTAGAGGCCGATCGGCTGGCCGTCGGGCATGGCCGGGTCCGAGGGCAGGACGGACTGCGCCAGCAGGGCCGCACCGAAGACGGCGGCGACGACCCCCGCGGCCCACCACCACAGCCGTGCGGCGGGGATCCGGGAGACCCACTTCAGCAGGAGCGGGAAGGAGAGGTAGAACAGCACCTCGCAGGCCAGCGACCAGCTGGGCGGGTTCACGCTGAACAGCACGTCGTAGGCCGGGAACCAGGACTGGACGAGCAGCAGGTTCGGGACGGCCTGGTACGCCTTGGTCGTGGTGGCCACGAGGAGCAGGGCGGCCACGAAGGTCACGACGTGGTTGGGGTACACCTTCGCCACCCGGCGGCGCAGGTAGCGGCCGAAGGTGTCCTTCTTGCGGGCCGACCAGGTGAGCACGAAGCCGCTGAGGATGAAGAAGAACGAGACGCCGACGTGGCCGGCGTTGATGAACAGCTCCCGGTAGAAGGACACCACGTCCTGGTCCGAGAAGACGTTGACCCAGATGCCGTGGTGCAGGAAGACGAGCACGGCCGCGATGAAGCGCATGCCCGTCAGGGACGGGAGCCGGGAACTGCCGCCCACGGAAGCCGGCGTGGTTGTTCTGGGCATGGCGATGGAACCTCCTGCGAGGGCGGGTGAGTGGCAGTTCCGTCATCCTAGGAAGGTTTAACATGCATCCGCAAGCAATTATATTGACCGTTGTTTGAGTCGATCTCCCGAGAAAGGCACACCATGCGTGCGCTGACCCTGCCCGAGTACGGCGACCCGAGCCGCCTCACGGTCTCCGAACTCCCCGTCCCCGCCCCCCGTCCCGGCCAGATCCTGGTGCGCACCGCGGGGACCGCCGTCAACCCGGTGGACCTGCTGGTCCGTTCCGGCGAGCTGGCCGGGAGCATCGGCCACCCCTTCCCGCTGATCCTCGGCTGGGACCTGTCCGGAACCGTCGAGGAAGTGGGCGAGGGCGTGGACCGGTTCGCCCCCGGCGACCGCATCGTGGCCATGTCCGCCCAGTACGCCACCGGCGTCGGAACCCACGCCGAGTACGTCGCCCTGGACGCCGCCCTCGCGGCGCCCGCCCCGCGCAGTGTCGACCTGGTGCACGCGGCGGCACTGCCGCTGGGCGGCCTCACCGCCTACCAGGCCCTCGAGAAGGCCGCTCCCCGCCCGGGCGAGACGCTGCTGATCACCGGCCCTGTCGGGGCCGTCGGCGGGTTCGCCACCCAGATCGCCGCCGCGCGGGGGGTCCGGGTGATCGCCCTGGCGCGGCCCGAGGACGCCGCGCTCGCCCGTGAACTGGGCGCCGCGGAGGTGTACTCCAGCGAGGAGCCCGTCCCCTCCGGCGTCGCCGACGTCCTGCTGGAGACCGCGGGCATCGCGCCGCGGGTCATCGGCGCGGTACGGGACGGAGGCCGGGCCGTGTCCATCTACGCACCCGAGCCGCCCAAGGCCGAGCGCGGGATCACGGTGCTCCAGACCTTCGTCGAGCAGGACGGCGACCAGCTGGCCGTCCTGTCCGGGCTGGTCGACGAAGGCGTGCTGACCCTGCGCGTGGCCGAGGTCAGCGACCTCGCCGAAGGCCCGGAGGCGCACCGCCGGCTGGCCGCGGGCGGCACGCGCGGAAAGCTGATCCTCACGCCGTGACGCCCGGGGGGCCGGTCTGCCGCGCCGGCCCCGCCCCGCACACGGGTGAAGGGGGTGGCCCCGAGAGAGATCCTCTCGGGGCCACCCCCTGTCACGCGCCCCGTCAGCGGCCGGAGAAGACCGCCTTGCCCGGCCCCTGTTCGACGAAGGTCCGCATGCCCGCCAGCTGGTCCTGCGTGCCGAACAGCCCCTCGAAGAGGGTGCGTTCGATCTCCAGGCCGGACCTGAGATCCGTGCCCGCCCCGAGGTCGACGGCCTGCTTGACCGCGCGCAGCGCGAGAGCGGGACCGCCCACGAACTGGCCGGCCCAGGCCCTGGCCTCGGCGAGCACCTGGTCGCGCGGCACGACCCGGTCGGCCAGCCCGATGGCGAGCGCCTCCTCGGCGGTCAGCGCACGGCCGGTGAGCATGAGCTCCTTGGCCTTGGCGGTACCGACCAGCCGGGACAGCCGCTGGGTGCCGCCGGCGCCCGGGATCACCCCGAGTTTGATCTCCGGGAGCCCGATCCGGACCTCGGGGGCGAGGATGCGGTGGTCCGCCGTGAGCGCCAGCTCACAGCCGCCGCCGAGGGCGAAACCGGTGACGGCCGCCACGACCGGCTTGGGGATGTCGGCCACCGCGGTGAACGCGCCCTGGAGCCTGCCGGCCCACAGGACCATGTCCACCGGCTCCAGCCTCGACATCTCGCGGATGTCGGCCCCGGCCGAGAACCGCTCGGGCCCGCCGTACAGGACCACGGCGGAGACGTCCGTACGGGCGGCCGCCTCCTCGGCCGCCGCGCGCAGTTCGGCCTGGGCCTGGTGGTCGAGCGCGTTGACCGGGGCCCGCGACAGTTCGATCGTCCCGATCCCCTCGGCGACGACGAGCCGGACGCGCGGATCGGACGGGTTCACGCCCACAGCAGACCTCCGTTGACTTCGAGTACGTGGCCGTTGACGTACGTGCTGTCGTCGCAGGCGAGGAACACGGCACCGAGCGCGGCCTCGTCGAGCGTCCCCGCCCGGCCCAGCGAGAAGCGGTGGTGGTACGCCTCCCACACCTTCTGGTTCTGGGAGAGCTCCCGGCCCATCCCGTCCTCCAGGACCCCGGGGGCCAGCGCGTTGACCTGGATGCCCTTGCGGCCCAGCTCGATCGCGGAGACCTTGGTGAGGGTCTCGATGGCCGCCTTCGTCGCGGAGTAGCCCGCCGCGCCGATGGCCACCCGGCTGGCCATGCTGGAGGAGACGGTGATGATCCGGCCGCCGTCGCCCTGCGCGATCATGTGGCGCGCGGCGCTCTGCAGGCAGTGGAACGTGCCGTTGACGTTGGTGTCCATCATGGCCCGCCAGTCCGCCGGGCTGAGGCGCTCCACCTTGCCGTCGCGGTTGACGCCCGCGTTGGCCACGAGCACGTCGATCCGGCCGTAGGCGGCGACCGCGGCGTCCATGAGCGCATCGACGCTCCCGGGGTCGGTCACGTCGGTCTCGTGGTAGAGCACCCGGTCCGGCAGCTGGCGGATCAGGTTGTCGATGTCGTACGGATTCCTGGCCGCGCAGACCACCGTGGCGCCCTCGTCGAGGAAGCGCTCGGCGATCGCCCGTCCGAGTCCGCGGGTGCCGCCCGTGACGACGGCGACCTTGTCCTTCAGACGCATCAGCACAACTCCTCGTCAGTACCAGGTGAGGGCGGCCGCGCCGGCGGTCATGCCGCCGCCGACCGTGGCGAACAGGACCTTGTCGCCCCGGCGCAGCGGCTGCTCCCGCTGGGCGTGGGCGAGGGTGAAGGGGATCGACGCGGCGCCCGTGTTGCCGAAGTCCGGCGCGGTCAGCGGCACCTTGGCCATGTCGACGCCGAGCTCCGCCGCCACAGCCTCGACCAGCCGGGTGTTGCCCTGGTGGATGAAGACCCGGTCGAGGTCGTCGACGGTCCAGCCCGCCGTGCTCAGCGCGTCGTCCACCACCTTGGGGATGATCTGCATGGCGTACTCCTTGACCGACCGCCCCTGCATGCGGAAGTAGTGGCGGCCCGCCCCGCGCGCGGCTTCGTCCGCGGCCTCGCGGGTGCCGCCCGCGGCGACCTCCACGAGGTCCGCGCCGTCGCCCTCCGCGTACAGCCGGGTGGAGTGGATGCCGAACCCCTCGGGCACCTCGCCCAGCAGTACGGCCGCGGCACCGTCGCCGAACAGCGACACGGTGCGCCGGTCGGAGCGGTCCATGATGGTGGAGTACATGTCGGCACCCACGACCAGCGCGGTCCCCGCCGCCGGGTCGGCGCCCAGCATCGAATGGGCCACCGAGAGCCCGTACACGAAGCCGGAGCAGACGGCGTTGACGTCGAACGCCGGGGTGCTGTGCATGCGCAGCAGCCGCTGCATGCGCACGGCGGTGGCGGGCTGCGGCTGGTCCGGGGTGGAGGTCGCCAGGACGGTCAGACCCACCTGCTCACGGTGGTGCGGGGAACCCTCGAAGAGGTCCTCGACGGCCCGGGCGGCGAGCTCCGAAGTCGTGGTGCCGGGCTCCGCGTACCGCCGGGTGAGGACGCCCGTGCGCTCGGCGATCCACTCCTTCGGGATGTCGGCCCACTGGCTGATCCGGTCGTTGTCGATGACACGCGGCGGGGCGTAGGCGCCCACGCCGACGATTCCGACGGGCATGGCTGGATGGCTCCTTGTCTGAGGTGGGGGTGGACGCCCCGGCGCGGCAGGCGCGGGCCCGGGAACGCGGTGCGGGCGTCAGCTCGGGACGCCGCGCCAGGAAGGCTCGGCCACGATGTCCAGGACGGCGCCGGTCCAGCTGAAGCCGCCCCCGACACCGAGGAGCAGCACGCGCCGGCCGGGCGTCAGCGCGCCCGTCTCGGTGAGGTGGTTGAGGCCTGCGAACTGGTCGCCGGGGCCGATGTGGCCGGTGCGCCGGGAGAACTCCCAGGCGGTCCGGCTCAGGTCGTGGACACCGATCGGGGCCAGGCACTGGCGTACGGTCAGGCCGGCGCCGAAGTGCGGGGCCACGATGTGGTCCATGTCGTCGATCGAGCAGCCGGCCTCTTCGAGCGCCTGGTCCACGGCCTTGCGGATACCGCTCTCCACCCGGCGCCACACCTCGTCCTTGTCGAAGGTCTCGAGGAACTGCTGGTGGCGGCGGTTGAGGTCGATGGGGTGCTCGGCGTCGTGCTGGAAGGGCCCGAAGGGCTCGTGGCCGCGGTGCATGGCCTCGAGGTCGGGGTCGGTGTAGGTGGCCATGGAGACCACCCGGGCGAAACCGCCCTCGCGGGAGAGGGCCACCGCCGCGGCGCCGTCGCCGTAGAGGATGCGGTCGGTCCGCCACCGGTCGAAGTACGGGTCCGTCCACAGGTCGCCCGCGGTGGACACGGCGACCTTGGCCTCCGGGTGGGCGTACAGGTAGGCGGCGGCCAGCTCGGCGGCGATCAGGCCGCCGTTGGAGCCGGCGCGCACCTCGGCGGCGAGCGCCCCGGCCCTGGCGATGCCCTTCTGGATGTACGAGCCGGAGTTCCAGATGTCGATGCCGTTGTGGAACACGACGGAGTACGTCACGGCCGCGACGTCCTCGGGGAGGTACCCCGAGCGCGCCAGGGCCTGGCGGCCGGCCCGTACGGCCATCTCGGGGATGCTGTCCTCGGGGGCGGCGACCGTCAGGGCCAGGTGGCCGCTGTGCCCCGCGGACTCCTCGTCGTAGAGTCCCGCGTCGATGGCCTCCTCGACGGTGACCTGCTTGGGCAGGAAGGCACCCGTTCCGGCGATGTAGAGATCGTTCCAGCGCATGGTGGTGGTGGGCTCCTTGAGCGTGGTGGTGGCGAAACTGCCGGCGTACGTGCCGGACGCGTGCCGAGTCGGCTCAGCGCCAGCTGAATCCGTGTGAGGCGGCGCGGCGCGCCGTGGTGTGCCGCTCGTAGGGCAGCCGCCCGTCCGGCATGCACAGGACTTCCATCTGCACGCCGATGGGGGTGGCGAAGTACACCCAGCGGTTGCCCGCGATCGGGCCGTCGGAAATGGTCTCGGGGGTGCCCATGACGCGGACGCCGGGCTGCTCCCCGAGGTAGCGCGCGGCCGCGTCCACGTCGTCGCTGTGGAAGGCGATGTGGTGGCCGCCGATGTCGCTGTTGCGAGGGGGGAGCGGGCCTCCCGGCCCGGCCTGCCGCAGCTCGATCAGGTCGGTGGGGCCCAGGCTCAGGGTGACGTGCCGCCGCGCCCCGGGCGGTGCGGGCCGGCGGGGCGGCAGCGGGTCGGCGCCGATGACCGCGGTGAAGAAGCCGACGGCGGCGTCCAGGTCCGCGACGGTGAGGACCAGCCGTTCGGCCCCGAGCACCGCGATGCGCCCCGGTGCCCCGGCGGATGCGGGGGCGAGCGGGTCGAAGGCGCCGCAGAGCTGGAGTTCCATCCCCCAGGGGGTGGAGAAGCCGACCCGGCGCAGTGAGTGTCCCGGGCGCGCGGTCGGCGCGGTCGTGTCCGCGTGGACGACCACGTCGGAGCGCTCGCGCAGCCGGGCGGCGGCGGTCCCGATGTCCGCGACGCGCAGCGCGAGCCGGTGCCAGCCGCTGTCGCCCTGCCGGGGCGGGCGGGTGCGCTGGTCAGGGGCGGTGTACTGGAAGAGCTCCAGGTTGGTGGAGGGGCCGACGCGCAGCAGGGCGACCCGGGCCGAGGCCCTCGGGTGGACGCCCAGCTTGCGGGTCATCCAGTCGCCCTCGGACGCCTCGACGGGCCCTTCGACGTAGCAGAGTTCACCGCCGAGCAGCTCGGCGAAGAAGGCGATGGCGCCGTTCAGGTCCGGCACCGTGAACGCGAAGTGGTCCACGCGCCGGACGGTCGGTATCCCGGCCGGGCTTGCTCGTTGCGCGAGCGCTGCTGGCTGCATGCCCGACTCCTTTCCGAAGCGTTCGTGATCCGTACGGGGTTGCTCGAACGTAGTAGTACTTGCATCTGAAAGCAAGACTGATTGCCCCTCGCCGGGGGATCCCCCAATAATTTGCTTGCAGATGCATTGACTTCACGGTTAATGTTCCCGGCGAAGCACCGAGTGAGGAGACAGGCATGCAGTCAGATCTTCAGGTGACCGAACGCAGCGGCGACGGCGGTCTGTTCACGGTCGGCAACCCCGTCACACACTGGTCCGTACGGGCCTACAAGCAGGTCGACTACGAGGTACGCGTCGAGGACGACCTGCTGAGCCTGGGCAACCGCGCGATCCTCGAAGACGTCGCCGAGGGGGAACGCGCGCGCCGCCTGGTGGTCGTGGACTCGGTGGTCGACGAGCTCTACGGAACGCGCATCCGGGCGTACTTCGAGCACCACGGCGTCGAGTACGGGCTGCTCGTGCTGAAGGACGGCGAGTCGTTCAAGGACATGCGGCAGGTCTTGGAGGTCGTCAAGGCCCTCGACGACTTCGGCGTGGACCGTCGTCGCGAGCCGGTCATCGCCATCGGCGGCGGCGTCCTGATGGACATCGTCGGCTGCGCCGCCGGCATGTACCGGCGCGGGACCCCGTGGATCCGCATCCCCACTACGCTCATCGGTCTCGTGGACGCGGGCGTCGGGGTCAAGACCGGCGTCAACAACGACGGCCACAAGAACCGGGTCGGCAGCTACTTCTCCGCCGACCGCACCCTGCTCGACCGGACCTTCCTGGCCACCCTGGACGAGCGCCACATCGGCAACGGCCTCGCCGAGATCCTCAAGATCGCCCTGATCAAGGACCGCCGGCTGTTCGCGCTGCTGGAGCAGTACGGCGCGCGCCTGCGGGGCGAGCGGCTCCAGCCCCCCGCCGACGGCGGCGCCGACCCCGCCGCCGAGGTCGTGGAGCGGGCCATCCACGGCATGCTCGAAGAACTCCAGCCCAATCTCTGGGAGAAGGTCCTGGAACGGGTCGTCGACTACGGGCACTCGTTCAGCCCGGTCATCGAGATGCACGCCCTTCCCGAACTGCTGCACGGCGAAGCCGTGGCGATCGACATGGCCTTCACCACCGTCATCGCCGAGCAGCGCGGTCTGGTGACCTCCGACGAGCGCCGTCGGATCCTGTCCGTGATGACCGGGCTCGGCCTGCCCTGCTGGCACGAGCTGTGCACGCCCAAGCTGCTGGTTCCGGCCCTGCGCGACACGGTGCGCCACCGCGACGGACAGCAGCGGCTGCCGCTCCCCGCCGGCATAGGCTCCGCCGTCTTCGTCAACGACCTGACCGAGGACGAGCTGGAGAGCGCGGCGCAGCTGCTCGCGGACCTGCACTGGGGTGACGTCCGGTGAGTACGGACACCAGACTGCCCGTCCCCTGGACGGCCGTGGGCACGACCGGCCACCGGGCCTCCGTGTACGGAGTCCACGGAGCCGAGGGCAAGACGCACTGGAAGGCGTTCGCGACCCGGCGCCAGCTCCGCTCGGAGAGCGAGGCCGTCGAGTGGGCCTCGCTCCCGGTGGGCGGGGTCAGCGGCGAACACCGGCACACCCGCACCGAAGAGATCTACCTCATCCTGTCCGGCACCGGGGAACTGCTGCTCAACGGCGAGAAGCACCCGGTGGAAGCCGGATCGCTGGCCCTGACGAGCGTCGGCAACATCCACGGACTGCTCAACACCGGTACCCGCAGCCTCGACTGGTGGGTCATAGAAACGCTCGCACCGGCGACCACGGCGGTGCTGTCCGGAGCCCTGCCGCCCCAAGGAGCAGACATGACGAAGGCCGTGGTCCACGACCTGTTCGAGGAGAAGAGCGTCGATACGGCGGGAGTGTTCAGCGGGCCGCTGAGGCGCGTCGAGGTCGTCGAACTGGCCGCGGGCGAGGAGCGGGTGCTCGGCCGTGACGATGCCGAACTCGCCGTGTTCGTGCACGCGGGCGAGGGGGAGGTGTCGGCCCCGGGGGTCACCGAGAGGGTCGGCCTGGTCCCGGACACCTGCCTGCTGCTGGCCGCGGGTTCGCGCAGTTCCTTCTCCGCCACCCGCCCCCTGCGCCTGGCAGTGGTCACCCTCGCGGTCGTGCGGGAAGGGGACGGACGGTGATCGTCTCCACCGCGGTGGGCGATGTGCAGGTCCTCGCCGGGAACGTGCCGGCGAGGTGGCAGAGCCTGATCCGGCGCGGAATGCTCTTCAGCGAGTGCGAGGGCGTGGAGTTCTGGGACCTGCCCGAGGGCTCGACCCTGCCCGTTCGCGCGGAGGACGGCACCGAAGAGGCCGTACTCGTGCTGCGCGGCGCGGTCGGCTTCCGGGCCCAGGGGCAGCCCGCCGTGCCGGCCGGCAGCGGCCGACTGCTGCTGATCCCGCACGGCCTCGCCGGCGAACTGCGCGCGGAGGAGCCCGCCACGGCCCTCCTCGTGGTCCGCGGGCTGCCCGCGGCCGTGTCGCGGCGGCTGCCGGCGCGGCTGCCGGAACTCCCGGCCGGGGAACCCGTACCGCACGCACAGGAGGAGCGGTGAACAACACCGTCACGCGGCTCGCCGCACAGGGGGTGTCGGTCTGGCTGGACGGTTCGGACGGCGCCCTCGGCACCCCCGGCGCCCTGCGGAACCTGATCGGCGAGGGGGACGTCACGGGGATCGCCGCTCCCCGGTCCCCCTCCGCCCGCACCGTGCGGACGGATTCCACGAGCGCCGCGGAAGCACTGTGGGACCTGGCCGTCGAGGACGCCCGGCAGCTGTGCGACCAGCTGCTGCCCGTCCACGAGGCGACGGCCGGGCGCGAGGGCCTCGTATCGGTCGACGTCGACCCGAGGAACGCCTGGGACGCGGGCGCCACCCTGGCGGAGGCCCGCGCGCTCTGGCGCGCCGTGGACCGGCCCAACCTGATGGTCAGGATTCCGGCGACGGTGCAGAACCTCCCGGTCATCACCGCGTGCCTGGCCGAGACCATGAACGTCAACGCCGCGCTGATCTTCTCGTCGGACCGGCTCGACAGCGTGGCGGGCGCCTTCCTCGACGGTCTGGAGCAGGCGCACGCACGGGGATCGGGGCCGTCCCCGGTCTGCGCGGTGGCGTCCTTCTCCGTCGGCGATCTGGACACCGAGGTGGACCGGGCGCTGGAGCGGGCCGGCACGGCGGAGGCCCGCGCGCTGATGGGCACCTCGGCGATCGCCAACGCCAGGCTGGCGTACGAGGGTTTCCAGCAGGCGCTCGCCTCCTCGCGGTGGCGCGCACTGGCCGCGGCGGGCGCCGGGGCGCCCCGGCTGGTGTGGACCTCCACGTCCGTGCGGCACCCGGAGCACCGCGACACCCGGTACGTCGAGGAGCTCATCGCGCCCGGCACGGTCCACGCGATGTCCGCGGACGTCCTGCGGGCCGTCGCCGACCACGCGCAGATCCACGGCGACAGCGTGCGGCGGCACTACGCGGACGCGCGCCGGGTGCTCTCGTACCTGCCGTGGTTCGGCATCTCGCACCAGACGGCGGTGGCCCTGCTGCACGCGGCCGGCCTGCGCAAGGCCATCGCCGAGCGGGAGGAGCTGCTGTCGGCGGTCGCGGGCCGGCTGACGGTCCGCAAGGGCGCCCTGGCGAGCTTGTGAGGCAGGACAGGGCAGTGAGGACCCGCGCCGCCCTCATCCGGGCCGCGGCCGTGGAGTTCGCCCGGCGCGGGTACGCTGGCACCGCGGTGAGCGCCATCACCAAGGTCGCCGGCGTCTCCATCGGGGCTCTGACCTTCCACTTCGACTCCAAGAGCGATCTGGCCGACGCCGTGCTGGCGGAGGCGCACGCCGTCGTGCGCGCCGTGTTGGAGGAGGCGGTCACCTCCGCGTGCTCGCCCTTGGCCCAACTCGACGCGGTCGTGGTCGGCCTCGCCCGCAAGCTCCAGGAGAGTGATACGGTCCGGGGCGCCGCCCGCCTGGAACAGGAGCGGCCGACCGCGGCGGAGAGCTGGTCCCGGCTCTGGTACCCGGTCATGCTGCGCCTCGCCGACGAGGCCTGCCGGTCGGGCGATCTGCCCGCCACGATCCGGCCCGAACGCGCGGCCTCGGTGGCGGCGCTCTTCGTCCGGGGGTGCGGCGCGCACCTGCGCACGCGGCAGGCCGCGGAGGCTGACGGGAAGCCGGCCGTCGACGACTGCCTGGACCTCTGGGCCATCGTTCAGAAGGGGCTGCTGGTCCAGCGACGTTGAACGTGTTCAGATTCTCTGGCAGCATGGCGGTCGTAAGGGTCGTCCGCGAGATCCGGAGGTCAGTGCGCCATGGTCATCGCCCTGCTCGTCTTCTTGTTCCTGGGCCTGGTCGTGGCCACCGTGCCGGGCCTGCTCGTGGGCTTCGTCTTCGTCGTGACGACCAAGAGGCTGTCCCGCAAGGTCAGGATCCCGTCGCTGGTGGTCGTGGCGGCGGTTGTGGCGGCGCTCTGGCTGAGCCTGGGGGGAGTCGCCGACCTCTGGCTGGTGACCGCCATGGGGCTCACGTTCATGGCGACGCTCGTCTCCGGAGCAACGTTCCTCGGGATCGAAGCCGCCCGCAAGCGCCGCGTACTCCGGTACCCCGCCCCGGCCCCGGCCTGGCAGGGCTGGTAGTCGCCCGCCGGTTCCCCGCCCACCCCCGCCGCTTAGGGTGGCGACGATCAACTCATCGGTTGATCAGGGCAAATGGGGGAGACCGATGAACAGCGCGACCGAGGTGTTCCAGCCCCTGCACGCGGACGATCCGCGCAGTGTGGCCGGCTACCGCCTCGCGGCCCGGCTCGGTGCGGGGGGCATGGGCCGGGTCTACCTGTCGCACACCCCGGGCGGCCGCCCGGTGGCCATCAAGGTGGTCCGGCCCGAGCTGGCCGAAGACCCGGACTTCCGGCGGAGGTTCCGCCGGGAGGTGGAGGCGGCCAGGCGGGTCCGGGGGGCGTACACCGCCGAGCTGATCGACGCCGAGTCCGACGGGACGCCGCCCTGGCTGGCCACCCTGTACGTGCCCGGCCCCTCGCTGTCCGAGGCCGTCGCCCGGCGCGGACCGCTCCCGGTGCCCGCGGTGCTGTGGCTGGTCGCGGGGGTGGCCGAAGCCCTCCAGGTCATCCACGACGCGGGGGTCGTCCACCGGGACCTGAAGCCGGCGAACGTACTCCTGGCCGCCGACGGGCCCCGGGTCATCGACTTCGGCATCTCACTGGCCTCCGGCACCACCGAGGCCACCGCCACCGGCAGCACCATCGGCACGCCCCAGTACATGGCCCCCGAACAGGCCGAGGCCGGCGAGGTCACCACGGCCACCGACGTCTTCGCCCTCGGCCAGACCGCGGCGTTCGCGGCGCTCGGCGAGCCGCTCTACGGAACCGGCCCCTCGGTCAGCGTCCTGTTCCGGATCGTGCACTCCGAGCCCGACCTCTCCCGCCTCCCGGAGCCGCTCCGCCCGCTCATCGCCCGCTGCCTGGCCGCCGACCCGAAGGAGCGGGCCACCCCGGCGGAGATCGTGGCGTGGTGCCGGCGGCACCTGCCCGGCGACGCCGACGGCGGCCCGGCCGTCTGGCGGGAGGTCACCGGCCCCGAGCCGGTCGTCCCGGCCCCGGTCCCCGAACCCACCTCGGTCCACACCTTCCCCCTGGTCTGGCGCCCGCCGCAGTCGCCGGAACAGCGCCGGCCGCGGGCCCGCGGGCGCCGCATCGCGCTGATCACCGCCGCTGCGGTGACGGCCGCGGCCCTGCTCGTGACGGGCGTCGTCCGGGCGGCCAAGAGCGGGGCGGAACCGCGCGGGGGAAACGCCTCCAAGTCGACGCAGCGCACCCCGTCCGCGTCCGCATCGACTTCGGTGTCCGCGTCGGCCGGATCGGCGGCCGGCGGCTCGGTACCGCAGCCCTCCGCCCCGGCATCGAGCACGCCCCCACCCGCCAAGCCGCCGGCTCCCGTCCCCCTCCCCTACCCCGGGCTGCGCCTGGAGGAGGACAACTCGATCGGCATGAACGGCCCGGTGGAGCGCGCGACCCGCACGGGGGACGTCCGCCTGACCTGTGAGACGTACAGCTGCGACCTGGAGAGCGGCTCCAGCGTGATCACCATGCTGAACGGCAAACCGGGTGCCACCCTCGACACGTGCCGCAGCGCGCTCACGCGCGCCGACAAGAAGAGCGCCCCGCTGTCCCTGGCGGCGGTCGGGAGCGAGTTCTGCGTCAAACACCCGTCGGGGGACATCGGGTTGCTCGTGATCCAGATCAAGCAGACCGCCCCGATGGACGACGGGCCCAAGTGGCTGATCGCCGACCTGACGATCTGGCGCGCGGCCTGACGAGGTCAGTCGCGCTCCGGCCGCACCAGCAGCCCCCGCTCGAGCGCGATGACCACGGCGTGGGTGCGGTCGCTGACGTCCAGCTTGGCGAACACCCGCAGCAGATGGGTCTTGACCGTGGCCTCCGCGATGACCAGCCGCTTGCCGATGTCCGAGTTGGACAGCCCGTCCGCCACCGCGCTCAGCACGTCCAGCTCGCGGGCGGTCAGCACCACCGGGTCCGGCTGCCGCATCCTCGCCACCAGCCGCTCCGCCACCCGCGGGGCCAGCACCGTCTCGCCGCGGGCCGCCGAGCGGATCGCGCTCACGAGCTGCTCGCGGGTGGTGTCCTTCAGCAGGTAGCCGATCGCGCCCGCCTCCACGGCCCGTTCGATCTCCACGTCCGTGTCGTACGTGGTGAGGATGAGCACCCGGGTCGGGGCGGGGCCGGCGACGATCTCGGCGGTGGCCGCCACCCCGTCCATGACCGGCATCCGCAGGTCGATCAGCGCCACGTCGGGGCGCAGGGACGCGACGAGCTCCACGGCCTCCCGCCCGTTGTCGGCCTCGCCGACGATGGAGATGCACGGCTCCGGGGCGAGGAGGGCGACGACCCCGGCGCGCATCACCGTGTGGTCGTCCACCACGATGACCCGGATCCTGTCGGCGTCTTTCATTTCAGGGCTGTCCATTCGTGTGGATCGTGGCGAGGACGCGGGTGCCGTCCCCGAGCGAGCTGGTCACCGTGAGGTCGCCGTCCAGTTCGGCGAGCCGCTTGCGCATGCCGTCGAGGCCGAAGCCGCGGGAGTCCTCGACGACGAACCCGCGCCCGTCGTCGGTGATCTCCAGCTCGATGGCGTGCGGGTGCTGGGTGAGGACCACGCCCACCGTGCTGGCCCCGGCGTGCTTGCGCACGTTGGCCAGCGACTCCTGGGTGCAGCGCAGCAGCGCGATCCGGGTCTGCTGGTCGCATTCGACGTCCGGCGGCAGCTCCGCCTCCACGGTCAGCCCGGTGTCCTGGGTGAACCGGTCCAGGGTCCGGCGCAGGGTCACCGCGACCGAGCCGGGCGCCAGGCCGCTCTGCGGGGCGGAGCCCACCAGCACCCGGGCCTCGACGAAGTTCTCGCGGGCGGTCTGCTCGATGGACACCAGCTGCTGCGCGGTGCGCTCCGGGTCCGAGATGACGGTCGAACGGGCCGCCTCCGCCAGCACGATGATGGAGGCGAAGCCCTGCGCGAGGGTGTCGTGGATCTCCCGCGCCATCCGCTCCCGCTCCTCCGCCGCGCCCTGCTGCCGGTGCGCCTCGGCCAGCCGGGCCTGCGTGCTCTCCAGCTCCGCGCCCAGCCGCCCGGCCCGGGCATCGCCGTCCGCCACCAGCCGGTGTATCAGCAGACCGGTCAGGACCGAGGCGGCGTACCCGATGAAGATGAAGACGACGTTGCCCGTGAGGGACTCGTCGCCGCGCAGGGTGCTGCCGACGACGGTGGCCGCGGCCGCCGCCCCGCTGAGGACGATCGAGGCGCGGACGCCCGTGGCGAAGAGCCAGAACTGCGGGAGGGAGACGATGAACAGGGCCGCCCCGCCGCCCGGCAGGCCCCCCATGGCGCCCAGCCCGAGGGCGAGCAGGGCCAGGTAGGCCTGGGGCCGCAGGACGGGATTGTCCGGAAAACGCCGTACGGCGGTGTAGCAGGAGGCGAGGACCGCCAGCAGGGCCAGGGCCCCCCACTTGGGTGCTCCCGAGTCGTTCTCCACCCCGATGACCGAGGGGAACAGCCCGAGGAGCACCCAAGCCGTGGTGTACCAGCCGTGGAACTTGTCGACGGTCAACCGGTCGGAGGGCTGCGGCCGTTCGCTCATGTGATCAGCCTACGGTCGCGGGCTGACGTTCCGTTGACGCCGCGGACCGCACCTGGCGCATACCGCGCGACGGCCACCAGTTCCATTCGCCCAGCAGCAGCATCAGCGAGGGCAGGATCAGGATGCGGATCACGAAGGCGTCCAGCAGGACGGCCGCGGCGAGGGCGAAGCCGATCTGCTTCATCTCGATCAGGTGCAGCGCGGCGAAGCTGGCGAACACGGTGACCATGACCACGGCGGCGCTGGTGACCACTCCGGCGGAGCTGCCGATGCCGTCGAGGACCGCCTGGCGGGTCGGGGTGCCGTTCATGGCCGCCTCCCGGATCCGGCTGATCACGAAGACCTGGTAGTCCATCGAGAGCCCGAAGAGGATCACGAAGAGGAAGAGCGGCACCCGGGCTCCGATGGAGCCGGTGGACTCGAAGACGAGGATCCCCTCGGCCCATTCGTTCTGGAAGACGAGGACCAGCAGGCCGAGCGAGGCGAAGGCGGAGAGCAGGTTGAGGACGATGCCGATCAGGCCGAGGACGATCGAGCGGAAGGCCCACACGGTCATCGCGAAGGTGACGAGCAGCAGCGCGCCGATGATCAGCGGGAGCTTCTGCTTCTGGTGCGCCGGGTAGTCGGCGTTGCGGGCGACGTCACCGGTGACCGCGGTCTCGGTGCCGGTGAGCTTGCCGGCGGTGGCCGGGAGGAGCTCCGTACGCAGCTTCTTCAGAGAGGTGTGGGCCTCGACGCTGCCGACCGGATGGGCGACCGCCATCTCCAGCATGGTGATCCGGCCGTCGGGGGAGGTGCGCAGGAACGGCTTGCCGCTGATCGCGGGGTCCTCGGCGGTGGCGCGGCCGGCCAGTTCGGTGAGGGCGGCGGCCACTTCACCGCGGCGGCCGGCGTCGGCCTTCACGAGCACCTGGTGCATGGAGCCCAGCTCGGGGTAGGCGGCCATCGCCCGGTCGTAGGTCTGCATGGCGCCGATGGCCCGCGAGTGGGTGTCGCGGCCCATCTCGGTGAGGTTCAGGTTCAGCACGGGCAGGGCCAGGGCGACCATCGCGAGGGTGGCGACGGCCAGGGTGGCGACGGGGTGCTTCGCGGTGGGCCGCAGCACGGCCGAGGTGATCCGCCCGGCGCCGGACTTCGGCTGCTTGACGCGCAGGGTACGGCCCTTGGCGGCGGCGCGCGCCTCCTTGCGGGCCCGGCGGCGGTCGGCGCGCTCGCCGAGCTTGGCCAGCAGGGCGGGCAGCACGGTCAGCGAGCTGAGGACGGCGACCAGGGTGACGACGATGGCCCCGGTGGCGATGGAGGAGAAGATCACGTCGTCGGCGAGGAACAGGGTGGCGCTGGAGACGGCCACGGCCAGCCCCGATACGACGACCGCGCGGCCCGAAGTGGCGGCGGCGATCTCGACCACGGCCTGCGGGGTGAGCCGCCCGCCCGCCCGGGCCCGCTCCTCACGCTCCCGCTTCAGGTAGAAGAGGGTGTAGTCCACGCCGACGGCCAGACCGATCAGCAGGATCACGTTGGTGCCGACACCGGCGTCCGGGAAGACGTGCGAGGCGAGCATCGACAGGCCGACCGCGGCGACGATCGAGGAGAGCGCCAGCAGCAGCGGGACGATGGCCATCGCGATGGAGCTGAAGACGATCAGCAGGGTGATCAGGGTGACGGGGAGGGCGATGACCTCCGTACGGGCCAGGTCGTCGCCGCGGAGCCCGTCGACGCCCTTGCTGATCGAGGGGGAGCCGACCTCCTCCACCCACAGCCCCGGGTAGGCCTCCTGGACGGCCGCGGTCTGCGCCAGGAGGACGTCCACGTGCTTCTTGGCGTCGAACTCGGCGCCCTTCATGGTGACGTCCACGCGCAGCGCCGAACCGTCCGCGGCGGGCACCGGGTCCCCCACGGCGGCCACCTCGGGAAGGGCGGCCATCCGGGCGCCGACGTCCCGGGCGGCGGCCTCGGCCAGGGCCCTGTCGAAGGCGCCGGCGCCGGGCCTGGCGTGGATGAGCACCCGCTCCACGGGCTTCTGCTGGAGGCCGCCCTCGGTGGCGATGGCCTCGGCGCGGCCGGCCTCGCCGATGCGGAAGTCCTCGCTGGTGGCGGGGTTCGCGCCGATCGCGATGCCCGCGCCTAAGCAGAGGACGACGAAGAGGAGCCAGCCGGTGATGGCCTTCCAGGGGTTGCGGGCGCTCCATCGAGCCATGCGCACAGTGGGGTTCGTCATGATGTACATGCTGGTCGGAACAGGTATGACGGCGACAGGCTCGACCGGTTGAACCTCGTGTCCACCGACCGGTGGACCCCTCGGGTAGTACCCAAGCGGAAGCCCCCGGGGCGAGCGTGGCGCTCGGCCCGGGGGCTCGGTGGACGAAGTCGGGGACCCTCGGGCCCCTCAGTGGAAGCTGAGGGTCTGGTAGACCGTCACATTTCCCACGAGCTCCTGGCAGAGCTGCGCGGCGGCCGCCAGCCGGGCCGGGCAGTCCGGGGCGTCGGTGTCCATGAGGATGCCCAGGGTGGTGCCGCTGTGCCCGACGACCACGCCCAGACCGCCGACCTCCTCGCAGATGCCGGTCATCGGATCCAGCGACCACTTGTGCCGCAGCACCTGGTTCATCCGGGCGCTCGCCGTGGCCACCCGCCCGACCTCGGCCAGATCGCGGGCGGCGACGGCGCCGGTGACCCGGTCCAGGAGGCGCGCGTACTCCCGTTTGTCGGCGGCCGTGAACGGCTTCGGGATGTTGTTGAAGGCGACGGTGTCGACCGCGCCGCCCTCGTCGACGCCGACCACCGCCATGGAGGGCAGCGAGCCGAGCTTCGCCCGCAGCCGGACACTGCGGTGGTGGAAGGCCACGACCTCGTCGTAGAGCACCCCGTCGGTCGGCTCGATCCGCGCCAGGTACCCCTCGATCCGGCGCGGCGGCATCGGAACGCCCAGCGCGTTGGCCACCGCCCGCGCCGTCGCCACCAGGTCGGCCGACGAACTGGCCAGCCCCTTGCCCTCGGGCAGGGTGCTGTCGATCCGCAGCAGTCCGGCCGCCGGCAGCCCCTCGTCCTCCAGGATCATCGAAGTCAGCCGCAGCGCCTTCTTCTTGTGCGGCGGCCACACCTCCAGCCCCGGCTGCTCCGAGCGCACTTCGAAGCGGGCCATGGACCAGCGGGCCACCGGCAGCGTCACCAGGAAGTTGCCGTCCTCCTCCGGCAGGACGCCCTGGAGCAGCTCGCCGAAGGTGCCGAAGGCCGTGCTGACGCCGGTGGCGGCCACCTGCCGGTAGCCGGCCGCGGGGACGGCCGCCGGGCTGACCGGCGCTGCCGTCTGGGTCGTGATCATCCGGTGGTCCTCCTCACCACGTCGGCGGTCTCCGCGGCCCTGGTGCCGGCGAAGTAGTGCCCGCCCTCTTCGAGTTCGTGCAGCGCGACCCGGTCGGAAACCGCCCGCCAGGCCTGGTACGCGGTCTCCGCGCCGGCCGTCCAGGCGTCGTCGCGGGCCACCACCACCTCCACCGGTGCGTCGATCCGGTACGCCGCGGGGGCGTCCAGGATCCGCAGCAGGTGCCCGTTGGCGGTGATCACATCGTGCCGGTACGCCCGGTCCACGGCCGCCGCCCGCTCGGGGGTGAAGGCGTCCAGCTCGACGTAGGCGTTGTCGGCGCGCAGCCGGCCCAGCAGGACCTCCCGGCCGACCGCCCGCACCTCGGCCGCCTCCGCGCGCAGCGCCTGCGCGCCGTGCAGCAACTGGCCGCCGATGAACACCCGGTCGGCCGGGCGGCCGGCTTCCTGGAGCAGCCGGGCGGTCTCCAGCGCCAGGGCCGCGCCCGAGCAGTGGCCCCACAGCAGGACGGGCGTGGCCACCCGCGCGAGGATCTCGTCGCGGGCCCGCGCCGCGAGCACCGCCACGTCCTCCAGCGGCTCGTCCTCGGCCGCGAAGTCGTGGCCGGGCAGCTCCGCCCCCAGCACGGCGATCCCCTCGCGCTCCAGCTCGGTCGCCAGGGCGCGGAAGTTCAGGGCGCTGCCGCCCGCGTACGGCAGGCCGACCAGGGTGTGGTGCGGGTTGCGGACCGCCAGCAGCGGGTGCAGCAGCGGGGACGCCGCCTCCCGGGCCCCGCCGCCGCGCCGGCCGTCGAGCAGGGCCGCCAGGTCGGCCAGCACCGGGTGGGCGACCAGCTCCTTCAGGGACAGCGCGCGGTCGAGCCGTACGACCACGCGCACCGCCGCGAGCGAACTGGCACCCAGCGCGAAGAAGTCGTCGTGGCGGCCGATGCGCTCCAGCGGCACCCCGAGGACCTCCGCCCACAGCATGGCCAGCCGGCGCTCGGTGGCCGTGGCCGGCCCGGTGTGGCCGTCGCCGCCGTGGCCGAGGGTGCTCGCCAGCTCCACCAGGGCCTTCTTGTCGGCCTTCCCGTTGGCGGTGCGCGGCAGCCGGCGCAGCGGGTGCAGGTAGCTGGGCACCATGTAGTCGGGGAGCACGGAGGCCAGGTGGCCGCGGGCCCGCTCGACACCGGGGCCGTCGGCGTCGTCGCCGTCGGTGGTGAAGAACGCCACCAGGTGCCGGTGGATGCCGGAGTCGCCGACGATGACCACCGCCGCCTCGCGGACGCCGGGCAGGGCGAGCAGCCGGCTCTCGATCTCGCCGAGTTCGATGCGGAAGCCGCGGATCTTGACCTGCTCGTCGTGCCGGCCCAGGTACTCCATGCGGCCGTCCGGCAGCCACCGGCCGAAGTCGCCGGTCCGGTACATCCGGGTGCCGGCCCGGAACGGGTCGGGCACGAACACCTGCTGGGTGCGCTCCTCGTCGCCCACGTAGCCGCGGCCCACGCACACCCCGGAGAAGGCGATCTCGCCCGCCGAGCCCAGCGGGACCAGGCCGAGGTTCTGGTCCAGGACGTACGTGTTCACGTTCGGCAGGGAGCGGCCCAGCGCGACCGGCAGGCCGGGCTCGGGCGCCCGGTCGAGGACCTCGTGCATCGTGTCGTCGCAGACCTCCGTCGCGCCGTACGCGTTGACCAGGGGGATCCCCGGGCACACCGCGAACCAGCGGCGCACCAGCTCCGGCGCGAGCACCTCGCCGGTCACCGAGACGGCGCGCAGCGCGCCCAGGCCGCGGGGGCGGAGCTCCAGCCGCCGGACGAGCACCTCCAGGTAGGCGGGCACGGTCTGGGCGATGGTGACGCGCCCTTCGACGATCTCGTCGAGGAAGCCGTCCACGTCGAGCAGGACGTCGGTCGCCACGATGCGGGTGGTGCCGCCGGTCAGCAGCGGCGCCGCGAACTGCCAGAGGGAGATGTCGAAGCTCTGCGGGGCGGTCTGCGCGACGACCTCGCCGCTCCCGGCGTCCCCGCCGTCCGCCATCCCCATGTCCGCGGCCTTCGCGAGGAGGTGGTTGAGGAGGCCCGCGTGTTCGCACAGCGCGCCCTTGGGCTCGCCCGTGGAGCCGGAGGTGAAGTAGACGTACGCCGCGTCGCCGGGGCGGACGCGGACCCCGGGCCGGCCGTCGGGCCGGCCGGCCGCGTGGACGTCCCGTACGCAGAGCACGGGCGGCGGCGCGGGCGTGCCGTCGGCGGCCTTCCGCGCGAGCACCTCCGTACCGGGCTCGGCGAGGACGAAGGAGGCCGCGGCGGCGGACAGTTGGCCGGTGATCCGGTCCACGGGCAGGTCGGGGCCCATGGGGAGGTAGACGGCGCCGGCCTTCAGGACGCCGAGCGCGGCGGCGATCCAGTCGAGGGAGCGGTCCATGACGACGGCGACGACGTCGTGCGGGCGTGCCCCGGCGGCGAGCAGCGCGTGCGCGACGCGGTTGGCGTGCGCGTCGAGTTGGCGGTACGTCCAGCGGCGGGTGCCGTGCTCGGCGGCGACGGCGTCGGGGTGGCGGCGGACCCGCTCCTCGAACAGGTCGGTGAGGACGGCGTCCGGCAGTTCGGCGCGGGGGCCGGCGAGACCGTAGATCTGGCCCTCGACCTCCTGCGGGGACAGCAGGCTCTGCCGGTCGTGGCGGGCGTACGGGTCCTGCGTGAGCAGCCTCAGGGCGGTGAGGTGGTAGCCGGCGAGCCGGTCCGCGTACGAGGCGTCCAGCGCGCCGGGGTCGTAGCGCAGCCGCAGCCGCAGCCCCGCGCCGGTGGAGCTCCACAGCACGCGCAGCACCTCGCCGTTGCCGAGCGGGGCCGTGGCCTCCCCGGCCAGGTCGAGAACCACCTCGGGCCGGGGGCCCGCGGCCGGCGCGGCGGCGGTGAGGGCGGCCGCCGTGGCCGCGACGAGCTCCGCCCAGCCGGACGGGAGCACCGTGAGGCGCAGCTCCCGCACGCCGGGCCCGTCGGCGAGGCCGGTCCGCAGCTCCCGCTCGGCGGTCACCGTGGCGAGCACCCGGGCGTGCGCGGCCCCGAGCAGCGCACCCCGCGCGACCCCGAGCGCGTCGGCCGTCCGCCGCACGGCCGCCGCCAACCCGGGCTCCACGGTCACCTCGTGAAACCCGGCCGTGCGCCCTGCGGGGTGCCCTGCGGGCGAGCCTTGGACCCAGCGCGGCAGCCGCGTGCGGGTGCCTCCGGCGGTGCCCCCCACCGGGCCGCCGCTCGGCGCGGACCCGGCGCCCCTGCCGGGGGCGTCCGCCGGGGTGCCGGTCGCGGGTGCCCCGCGGCCCGCGGCCGGGGTGGCCTCGGGGGCGTCCGCCGGCGGGAGGAACGGGGCCGGAATCCCGGCCACGCCTGCCGCGGCGGCGGGGACTTCGGGTGGGGGTGCGGCGGGGGCCGTAGGGGTGGGGCGCGTCCGTGAGGGGGACGTCGGGGCGCCTTTCATCGGGGGGTCTCCTCCACGGTGATGTCGATCAGGGCGGTGGCCGCCGAGGCCCGGCGGGCCGCGGCGGCGGGGTCGGGGCCGGCGGCGACCACGCAGGCCAGGCGGTCCTGGAAGGAGTGCGTCACCCGCAGCTCCCGGCCCACGGCGGTGCTCGCCGTCACGGCCGCCACGCCCGGCGCCGCGGCGGCGTCGGCCAGGCCCGCGACGGCCGTGACCCGGCCCTCCCCGGCCAGTTGGACGAACCGTACGGCGGCGTGGCCGGCCGCCGCCGCGCGCGGGGCGGCCGGCAGTCCGGCGGCCCGGGCGATCACGCGGTCCACCAGGTCCACCCCGGTCGCCGCCTTCACCGCGACCGGGATCATGCCGCCGGCCAGCCGCGGGTTGACCTCGATGACCACCGGCCCGCCGGGGCCCAGCCGCAGCTCGGTGTGGGCGGCGCCGTAGCCCAGACCCAGCGCGCGCACCGCCCGTACGGCGGTGGCGCCGAGCCCGGCCGCGGTGGCGGCCGGGACGGGCGCGGGCACGTCGTGCCCGGTCTCCACGAAGTACGGCTCCGGCCCGACGTGCTTGGCCACCACCGCCACCACCTCCCCGTCGAAGGTCTCCACCGAGAACTCCGGGCCGGAGACGGCCGCCTCCACCAGCACGGTCGCCGAGCCGTCGGACAGCAGCCGCTCCGCCCAGGCACGGGCCTGGTCCGCGTCCCCGCACAGCCGCACCCCGACCGAGCCGGAGCCGCTGACGGGCTTGAGGACGACGGGGAACCCGATCCGCTCCGCGGCCCCGGCGGCCTCCGCGGCCCCGGTCACCGCCGCGAACTCCGGCACCGGCACCCCGGCGGCCGCGTGCACGGCCCGCTGCGTGTCCTTGGACCGGCAGCGCTCCACGGCGTCGCCGTCCGGTCCCGGCAGCCCCAGCTTGGCGGCCGTACGCGCCGCCAGGGCGACGAAGAACTCCGAACTGGAGGCGATGGCCACCGGATCGAGCCGGGTGCAGGCCTCCAGGACGGCCTGCGGGTCGGAGGTGTCCAGCACCACCGTGTCGATGCCGTCCAGCACGGCGTACGGGTACCGGCCGGGGTCCCGGCTCAGCAGGACGGGGCGCATCCCCCGGGCCCGGGCGGCGGCGCAGAAGTCCCGCCCGGTACCGGTGGTGTTGCTCTCCAGGAAGACGAACCGGCCGCCGCCCGCACTCATCGCGTCCCTCCCGTTCCGTAACGTCTCACGACGGCGTCCACATCGGCGTCCAGCAGCCGGGCGGCCTCGCGCAGCCCCTCCCGGTACGCCATGAGCCAGTCGGCGTGCCCGGCGAGCCGGTCCCGCAGCGTGCCGACGATCGCGGCGCACTCGCCCGGGCCGCCGCCCCGGTCCAGGTCGGCGACGACCTCCGCGAGCGAGGGCAGCCCGCCGCCGAAGTCGGTCACCCCCTCCGGGGTCTCGATCTTGGTGAGCTCGCGCTCGCCGGCGGCGATGGCGTCCCGCACGGCCGCGCCCACCACGTGGTGCGCCGTACGGAACGGCACGCCCTCGCCGACCAGCCGGTTGGCGATCACGGTCGCGGTGGTGAAACCCTCCTTGGCCCGCTGCTCCATCCGCTCGGTGACCGGCCGGGCCCCGGACACCAGGACCTGCCCGAGCAGTACGGACTCCCGTACGGCGGCCAGCGCCGGCCAGGCCACGGCCACCGCCTCGGTACCGACCTCGATGGAGTTGGTGAACGGCGTGGACTTGCTGGCGGACGCCGAGGCGGTCCAGGCCCCCACCGCCCACGCGGCCTTGGCCTTGACGTGCTCCAGCAGGAAGGCGTTGCGCTTCTGCGGCATCGCCGAGCTGCCGCCGACCAGCCGCTCGGGGAACTCCACGAACCCGAACTCCTGGGTGCTCCACAGCTGGAGGTCGGTGGCCAGCCGGCTCAGCGTCACCGCCGCCGACGCCACCACGGCCAGACCGCGCAGCATCGTGTCGCGCGCCGCCACCGCGTCGGTGGCGTGCAGGGTCGGGCCGCCGGCGAAGCCCAGCAGGGCGGCCGTGCGCTCGGGGCGGATCGGCAGGTCGGTGCCGGCGACGGCCCCGGCGCCCAGCGGGCAGCGGTCGAGGTCGTCGACGGTGTGGCGCAGCGAGGCGATGTCGCGGTCCAGGGCGGTGGCGATGCCGGCCAGGTAGTAGCCGTAACTGATGGGCATCGCGGGCTGGTAGTGCGTGTAGACGGGCATCACCGCGTCGGCGTGCCGCCGCGCCCGGGAGAGCAGCGCCGCCTGCAGGCGCAGTACCTCGCCGAGCAGCTCGGTGAGCTCGGAGCGCAGCCGCATCGCGGTCACGGTGGCCTTGATGTCGTTGCGGGAGCGGGCGGTGTGCACCTTCCCGCCGACGTCGGAGCCGAGCTCCTCCACGAGGTAGCCCTCGTACATGAGGTACAGGCCGCGCGGGGCCTGGCGGCCGGTCAGCTCGGCGAAGCCGCTCGCCCGCAGCCGCCGGACCCGGTCCAGCAGGGCCGCCGCGGCGGATCCCGTCAGCAGCCCGCTCTCGCGGAGCATGACCACGTGGGCGAGGTCGACCGTGCTGGTGGCCTCCAGTTCGCGGCGCACCGTCTCCGGGCCGGGCTCGCCGTAGACGACGCGTCGGGTACGGGCGCCCAGGCCCTGTTCGAGCCGGCCCGTGCCGGTGACCGCGGGCGCGCTCACGCTCCCACCCCCACCGGCTGCGCGACGGCCGTCGCGGCGGATCCGGCAGCCGCCGGAGCGGGCCGGGACACGACCCCCGGGACCTCCTCGTAGGCCCGCCGGTCCCAGGCGAACCGGGTCCAGCGGTCGCCCGCCGCGTCGGGGCCGGCGGCGGTGACCGGCGCGGACGGCCGCTCGCGCAGCGGGTACCCCTGCGCCTCCAGCCAGCTGTCGTCGTAGACCGTGGCCTGGTAACGGTAGCCCTCGTCGGGGAGCATCACCACCCCGGTCCGGTCCGGGTTGCGCTCGGCCCACCAGCGGGCGACGAGGTAGGCGGCGCCGCTCGTCGGCCCCTGGAACAGGGCGTGGCGGGCGTGCAGGGCGCGGGTGGAGGCGTACGCCTCGCCGGCGCTGAGCCAGTGCACCTCGTCGAAGACGCGGTGGTCGAGGTTGGCGGGCCACAGGCTGTTGCCGAGGCCCCGCAGCTCCCGGGAGCCGTCGGGCTGCCCGAAGAGCACGCTGTGGTGGCTGTCCACCCCGATGGCCTCGGTGTGCGGGGTGGCGGCGCGCAGGGCCCGCACGGTGCCGCACACGGATCCGCCGGAGCCGACCGGCCCGATCAGCGCGTCCACGGTGCCGAGGGTCTGGGTGAGCTGCTCCGCGACCAGCCGGTAGGCGCCGGGGTTGCCCGGGTTGCTGTACTGCTCGGGGCAGAAGGAGTCGGGCAGTTCGGCGCGGATCTCGGCGAGCCGGCGCAGCCGGGCCTCCTGGAAGCCGCCGACCTCGGCCGGTTCGTGGCAGATCTCCACGCGGGCCCCGAGGTCGGTCAGCCGCCGGTACAGGTTGGCGTCGATCGCGGGGTCGCTGACCAGGATCAGTTTGCGGCGCAACAGGGCGGCCTGCATGGCCAGGGCGAGCCCGAAGGTGCCCGAGGTGGTCTCGACGATCACCGTGTCCGGGCCCAGCTCACCCCGCTCCTCGGCCTGCTTGAGGATGTGGTGCGCGGGAAGCAGCTTCATCAGGGTGAAGGCCGCGCCGTACAGGTTCGGGCCGAGCCGGATGATGCGCGGCATCATCGTCGCTTCGGCTATCGACGGGTAGGCGGAGGTCACCGTCATGGAATCTCCAGGGACAGGGATCGGCGTGGCGGACCCCTGTCACTCTGCTGAAGGCCCCTGACGCGGCACTGACAGGCGCCCGCCGGACGTCAGCGCGCCGTCAGGGCGAGGCACGACCATCGCGCCGTCGGGAGTGTGCGGACGCCGTGGAACGGCCGTTGGGGCAGGGGTGACAGTGATGGTGTGGACACAGGTGGTCGAGGCCAGGCCGTTCGCGGCGGAGCGGGTGGTGTGCTTCCCGCACGCCGGCGGATCGCCGTACTTCTTCCGCGGCTGGGCCAAGGGACTCGACGCGCACGAGGTCCACGCGGTCTGCTACCCGGGGCGCGCGGAGCGGTTCTCCGAGGACTGCGCGGACCGGCTGGTCCCGATGGCACGCGAGATCGCCGCCGAGCTGCTGGCCCCGGGGGACGACCGGCCGGTCGTGTTCTTCGGGCACAGCATGGGCGCGATCGTCGCCTACGAGGTGGTCCGGGCGCTGGAGGAGGCCGGCTCGGAGGTGGCGCACCTGTTCGCCTCGGGGGCGCGGGCGCCCCACCTGATGGCCGGGGACCCGGTGGCCGCGGCCGCCTGGGACGCGGAGTCGATCGGCCGGATCCTCATCGAACTGGGCGGCACGGAGCCCGAGTTGCTGGAGAACCGGGGCTTCGTGGAACTGGTGATGCCGTACATCGGGGCGGACTTCCGGATGCTCGCCGCCTACGAGGGGCAGCCGCGGCCCCCGCTGACCTGCCCGGTCACCGCGATCGTGGGGGAGACCGACCCCCGGGTGACCGCCGCCGAGAGTGCCGCCTGGCGGGAGTCGACCCGGGGGCCGTTCCGTGCGCTGACCGTGCCGGGCGAGCACTTCTACCTGGGCGACCGGCCGCCGTTCGGGCTCATCGAAGAGGCCCTGCGGCCGCGAAGGAGCTGACCGGCCGGCGCTCGCGGTACATCTCCGCGAGCCGGAAGGCCAGGTCGATGGACTGGGTGTGGTTGAGGCGGGGGTCGCAGGCCGTCTCGTACCGGTGCGGCAGGTCCTCGGGCCGAACAGTGTTGCCGCCTCCTGTGCACTCGGTCACGTCGTCGCCGGTCAGCTCGACGTGGATGCCGCCGGGGTGGGTGCCCAGCGACTGGTGGACCTCGACGAAGCCCCGGACCTCGTCGAGCACCGTCTCGAAGGACCGGGTCTTGTGCCCGCTGGGGGCGGTGACGGTGTTGCCGTGCATCGGGTCGCTGACCCAGCAGGGCAGCGCGCCCTCGGCGGCGACCTTCTCCACCAGGGTGGGCAGCACGTCGCGGATCTTGTCGGCGCCCGCCCGGACGACGAAGGTCAGCCGGCCCGGGTCGCGGTCCGGGTCGAGCCGGTCGAGGAGGGCGAGGACGGTGTCGGCGGTGGTGGCGGGGCCGAGCTTCACGGCGATCGGGTTGTCGATCCGCGAGAAGAACTCCACGTGGGCGCCGTCCAGATCGCGGGTCCGCTCGCCGATCCACAGCAGGTGGCCGCTGGCGGCGTACGTCCGGCCGGTCTCCGGTTCGGTGCGGGTCAGCGCGGCCTCGTAGTCGAGCAGCAGGCCCTCGTGGCCCACGAAGAACTCGGCGGTGCCCAGCTCGCGGGTGTCCACCCCGCACGCCCGCATGAAGGCGAGGGTGCGGTCGATCTCGTCGGCGAGGGCCTCGTAGCGCTCGCCGGCGCCCGAACCGGCGACGAAGCCCCGGTTCCAGGCGTGCACCTGGTGCAGGTCGGCGAAACCGCCGGTGGTCAGGGCGCGGACCAGGTTCAGGGTGCGGGCCGAGGCCTCGTACATGTCGCGCAGCCGCCGCGGGTCCGGGGTGCGGGAAGCGGCGGTGAACTCCAGGCCGTTGACGGCGTCGCCGCGGTACGAGGGCAGGGTCACCCCGTCGCGCTCCTCGTACGGGCTGGAGCGCGGCTTGGCGTACTGCCCGGCCATCCGGCCGACCTTGACCACCGGCAGCGCGGTGGCGTGGGACAGCACGACGGCCATCTGCAGCAGGGTCTTCAGCTTGCCCCGGATGGAGTCGGTGGTGACCTGGGCGAACGTCTCGGCGCAGTCGCCGCCCTGGAGCAGGATGGCCTCGCCGCGGGCCACCGCCGCCATCTTCAGGCGCAGCTGGTCGCACTCGGCGCCGAAGACCAGCGGAGGCGCCTCGGACAGCCCGCCGAGGACGGCGCGCAGGGCCCCGGGGTCGGGCCAGTCGGGTTGCTGGGCGGCCGGGAAATCCCGCCAGGAAGCACTGTTCTCGTTTTCTCTCATGGCGTCAGTTACCCACCGGGGCCGGGGAATGGTCAAGCATTTTGGAAATGGACCGCATCGGGGGCCGGGAATTGGTCTGGCGGTGGTTCGGAAAACATTGGTTCACTCATTCCGACGGAAAACCGAATTCAGGGGGAGTTCACTTTGTGGCATTCAAGCGGTTCGAGTGATGTGAGAAATCCGCACGTCGAGGTCCGGGTCGCCGCCGAGGAACTGGCGCGGCACGCCCCGCTGGACCTGTACGCGGCGCTGCGCGAGGTCCTCCCGGCCGAGGAGGTGTTCCTCTTCGAGAGCCTGGAGGGGGCCCCCGCCGACCGCAGGTCCGCCGTCGTCGGCTTCGGGCGGCTCGCCGAGATCCGGGTCCACGCGGACCGGGTCGAAGTGGACGGCCCCGCGGCCGAGGTCAAGCGGGCGCTGGCCGGCGCGGTCGAGGCCGCCGGGCTGGTCACCGACGGGCCCGCCGCGGGCTGCCCGGTGGCGTACCACCCGCTTCCGGACGGCCCGTACGTCTTCCGGTTCACCCGTTCCGACCAGGTCTGGGACGCCCTGGGGCGGGCGCAGGCGCTGTTCTCGGTGACCACGGACGATGCCGGCGAAGGCGGGCCGGACACCGGCTACGCCTTCGGGTTCCTGACCTCGCTCGCGTACGAGTCCTCCTGGCACATGGAGGAGCTGCCCGAGCGGACCGACGGGGACGGCGGGCGCCCCGACATCACGCTCACCCTGTTCCGGGACACCGTCTGGTACGGGGTCGACGACGGCCGGGTGCGCCGGCTTCGCGCCGACAGCCCGGCCTTCGCGGGCCTGCCCGAACCACCCGAACTCCCCGTTCCGCCACAGGCGTCGGCCCCGGCCGGCCACCCGTCGGCGCCCACCCCCCGCTCGGTGCGCGACAGCGTCGACCGGGAGACCTTCCTGGGCTGGGCCGAACGCTGCCTGGAGCACATCGGCGTCGGCGACGTCTACCAGATCCAGATCGGCCACCGCGTCGACGTCGAGACCGACCTGACCCCGCTGGACGTCTACCGGCGGCTGCGCGGCCGCAACCCCTCCCCGTACATGTACCTGGTCCCGCAGGCCGGACGGACCCTGATCGGGGCCAGCCCCGAACTGTTCTTCCGCATCGAGGACGGCGAGATCCTGATGCGCCCGATCGCCGGCACCGCCCGCCGCGGCCCCGACGAGGAGGTCAACCAGCGGCGCGTGAAGGAGATGCGCGAGAGCGTCAAGGAGCAGGCCGAGCACATCATGCTGGTCGACCTGTGCCGCAACGACATCGGCCGGGTCGCGCTGCCCAGCACCCAGCCGGTGGACCGGCTGATGGAGGTGGAGACCTACTCCCACGTGTTCCACCTGGTCTCGACCGTCTCCGGCCGGCTGGACCCGGAGGTCGGCGTCTGGGACGCGGTCCGGGCCACGTTCCCCGCCGGGACCATGTCGGGCGCCCCCAAGGTGCGCGCCATGGAGATCATCGACGGCCTGGAGCGCGAGCGGCGCGGCGCCTACGCGGGCGCGGTCGGGCTGGTCGACGTACGGGGCTGGAGCGAACTGGCGCTGTGCATCCGCACGATCGAGTACGACGGCCGCACCTACTCCACGCAGAGCTCGGCGGGCATGGTCGCCCAGTCCGAGCCGGAGTCCGAGTGGCAGGAGACGCTGGCGAAGATGGGGGCCGCCTACTGGGCGCTCACGGGTGAGGAGCTTTTGCCGTGAAGGTGCTGCTGATCGACGCGTACGACAGTTTCGTCCACATCATCGACCAGTACCTGCGGGTGCTCGGCGCGGACACCGAGGTCGTGCGCTCCCGCACCCGCACCCCGGAGCAGCTGGCCGGGCTGGAGCCCGACGCGGTGGTGCTCGGGCCGGGTCCCGGACACCCCGCGGAGTCCGGACACGTGGAGCTGGTGCACGAGTTCGCCGGCCGGGTCCCGCTGCTCGGGGTGTGCCTGGGGCACCAGGCCATCGGGCTGGCGTACGGCGGCCGGATCGAGATCGCCGGGCAGGTCATGCACGGGCGGACCAGCACCGTCCGGCACGACGGCCGGGGCCTGTTCGAGGGCCTGGGCCACACCCTGGAGGCCACCCGCTACCACTCCCTGCTGGTCGCCGACCCGCTGCCGGAGCCACTGGTGACCACGGCGGTGGCCGCCGACCACGGGTACGTGATGGGGCTGCGCCACCGCACGCTGCCGGTGGAGGGCGTGCAGTTCCACCCGGAGTCCGTCATGACCACCGGCGGACTGGCCATGATGGGGAACTTCCTCGCGATGCGGGCCGGCGCGCTCACGCCCCGCTGAGCACCGCGGCCAGCTCCCGCACCGCCTGCTCCGCCCCCGACCGCGGCAGGTGCGCGTGCCCCACCACCAGGGCGGGCGCGCCCTCGCCCGGGCGGGCGTGGTGGGCGGCCGCGCCGGAGAGCAGCACCGAGCGGCGCAGCGCCCCGGCCACCAGCGCCGCCTCGTCGGTGTGCCGGGGCAGCGTCACGTACGCGTGCAGTCCCGCGGCCCGGCCCACCACGGCCGCTCCCGGCAGGTGCCGGCGCACCGCCTCGCGCAGCGCGTCGTGGCGCTGGCGGCACAGGGAGTTCAGCCGGCGCAGGTGCCGGTCGTACGAGCCGCCGCGCAGGAACTCCGCGAACGCGAGCTGGGTCAGCACGTCGGTGCCCAGGTCCTGGCGGGCCCGGGCGCGCAGCAGCCGGTCCAGGAGCGGCGCGGGGGCGGCCAGCCAGCCCAGCCGCAGCCCGGGGGCGAGGGACTTGCTGACCGTTCCCGCGTACACCACGTGGTCGGGCGCGAGCCGCTGCAGGGCCAGCGGCCGGCCGGCCCCCCGCTCGTACCACAGGCCCCGGTCGTAGTCGTCCTCGATGATCAGGCCGTCCACCTCCCGCGCCCACCGCACCAGCGCCTCGCGGCGGCGCGCGGAGAGGGTCGCCCCGGTGGGGAACTGGTGCGCCGGGGTCACCAGGACGGCCCGCACCCCGGAGGCGGCGAGCGCGGCCACATCGATGCCCTCCCCGTCCACCGGCAGCGGCACGGGCCGCAGACCGCTCTCCCGGACGAAGCGCCGCTGGCCCGGGTGGCCCGGGTTCTCGATGCCGAGGGCGCCGATGCCCAGCCGCGGCAGTACGGCGGCCAGCAGCCCCAGCGCCTGCGCGAACCCGGCGGTCACCACGACCTGCCCGGGCGTGCTGCGCACCCCGCACATCCGGCCCAGGTAGTGGGCGAGTTCGACGCGCAGCCGGGAATCCCCGGCGAGCGGCGGGTAGTCGAGGCCGGCCGGGTCGGCGGTCTGCAGGGCCCGCTGGTAGCAGGCCAGCCATTCGCGGCGCGGGAAGTCGGGGACGTTGCCCCCGCCGGGGCGCAGGTCCCAGCGGACCGGGGGCTCCCGGCGGGCGGCGTGCCCGTCGTCGAGCAGCGAGGGCACGGGCGGCGCCGGGACGGGGCGGTCGAGGTGGCGCACGACCTGCGTCCCCGCGCCCTGGACGGCCTCCAGGTAGCCCTCCGCGACGAGTTGTCCGTACGCCTCCACCACGACGCTGCGGGAGACGCCGAGGTCGTCGGCGAGGCGGCGGCTGGAGGGCAGCCGGGTGCCGGGGTGCAGAATTCCCTCGGTCACCTCCTTCTTGATGAATCGCTGGATCTGCGACGTCAGCGGAATTTCGGATTCCCTGACGAGCGTGACCGCGGCGTGCAAAGCCACTGGTTTTCTCCTTCGGTGTCTTCCGAATTGGACCGTGCGAGGGGCGGAACAGTGGTCTGGAAAGTCGGCCGGTCATTTCCCACACTGGGGTGCCGGACGTGTTGCCCGTCATTTCCTAGGAGACCTCCGTGACTGCCTGGCCGGAATTGCTGAACGCATTGCTGGACCGACGGGATCTCTCCGCGCGGGAGACCGAGTGGGCGATGGACCAGGTCATGTCCGGCGAGGCCGGACCGGTCCGGCTCGCCGGGCTGATGACGGCCCTGCGCGCCAAGGGCGAGACCGCCGAGGAGGTGGAGGGCCTGGTGCGCGGAATGCGCCGGCACGCGGTCCCGCTGTCGGTGCCCGGCCCCGCGCTCGACATCGTCGGCACCGGCGGCGACGGCTCGCACAGCGTGAACGTCTCCACCATGTCCGCGGTGGTGGCCGCCGGGGCCGGCGCCCACGTGGTCAAGCACGGCAACCGCTCCGCCTCGTCCGCCTGCGGCTCCGCCGACGTGCTGGAGGAGCTGGGGATCGCGCTCGGCCTGCCCGCCGCCGACGTCGCCGAGGTCGCGGAGGAGACCGGCATCACCTTCTGCTTCGCCCCGCTGTTCCACCCGGCCATGCGGTACGCCGCCGGGCCCCGCCGCGAACTGGGCATCCGCACGGTCTTCAACGTCCTGGGCCCGCTGACCAATCCGGCCGATCCCGCGGCCCAGGCGGTCGGAGTCGCCGACGCCCGGCTGGCTCCGCTGATGGCCGAGGTGCTGGCCCGGCGCGGGGTGTCCGCGCTGGTCTTCCGCGGCGACGACGGGATGGACGAGCTGACGGTCACCACCACCTCCACCGTGTGGTCCGCCACGGGCTCCGGAGTGCGCGCGGAGACCTTCGACCCGAGGGACATCGGGATCCCCTACGCGCCGGCCGGCGCGCTGCGCGGCGGCGACCGGGTCCACAACGCGCGGGTGGCCCGCGAGGTCCTCGCGGGGGCCCGCGGACCGGTCCGGGACGCGGTGCTGCTGTCGGCGGCCGCCGGGCTCGCCGCCCTGTCCCCCGACGGGCGGCCGGTCACCGAGCGGCTGGCCGACGGGGTGGCGCGGGCCGCCGAGGCGGTCGACTCCGGTGCGGCGGCCGCCGTACTGGAGCGCTGGGCGGCGGTCACGGAAAAGAAGGACCGGGAGAACCGGGCAGCCGGGGAAACCGCCCGCCGCCCGGCCGCGGTCCGGTAGGCCGGCGGCCCGCCGCCACGAGCGCGGCCACCGCCTCCCGGTGGTGGCCGCTGGTGACCAGCGCCTCGCCCACCAGGATCGCGTCGGCGCCCAGCTCCGCGTACTCGACCGCACAGCGCGGCCCGCGCACCCCGGACGCGGCGATCCGCACGATGTTCTCCGGGATGTCCGGCGCGATCCGCGTGAACGCCCCCTTGTCCATCTCCAGGGTCTTCAGATTGCGCGCGTTGACCCCGATCACCCAGGCCCCCGCGTCCAGCGCCCGGCGGGCCTCGGCGGCGTCGTGCACCTCCACCAGCGGCGTCAGCCCGATCTCCGCGGCCTGCGCCACCAGGTCGACCAGCAGCGGCTGTTCGAGCGCCGCCACGACCAGCAGCAGCAGGCTCGCGCCGTGCGCCCGCGCCTCCCACACCTGGTACGGGTCGACCACGAAGTCCTTGCGCAGCAGCGGCACGCCGACCCGGGCCCGTACGGCGTCCAGGTCCGCCAGCGACCCGTCGAACCGGAGCTCCTCCGTCAGCACGCTGACCGCCGCCGCGCCGCCCGCCTCGTAGGCGGCCGCCAGCGCCCCCGGGTCCTCGATCGCCGAGAGCCGGCCGTGCGCCGGGCTGGCCCGCTTCACCTCCGCGATCACCTTCAGCCCGTCCGTGCCGCGCAGCAGTTCGGCGCAGTCCGGGACGGGCTGGACCTCCGAGGCCAGGTCGCGCAGCTCGCACTCCGGGATCCGGCGCCGCCGCTCCGTCAGGCCGGCCCGCACGCCTCCGAGGATGTCGTCGAGTGCATTCATGCTTACCGTCCATTTCTCGCCCGGGCACCGCGGGGCACCACGGGCCGCCATCGGATCAGACGCTAGGGACGCGGCCCGCGGACGGCCACGTCCTTAAGGGGGCGGTGAATGAGGGGAGCCGGAAGGGGCCCGGCGTACCGCGTGCCGAGCCCCTGGCCGCCGGACCGCTCCCGCGGTCACGCGGTCACGTCATCGAGACGACGATCTTCCGGGCTCCCGTGTACGCCTCGCGCCCGTGCAGCACCGACATGTTGTCCACGATCATGATGTCGCCGACCTGCCACGGCTCCGCCAGCTTGTTCTCCCGCTGCGCCTTGCGCACATGGGCCAGGTCGTCGTCCGAGAGCGGGGTGCCGTCGCCGTAGGTGACCCAGTGCGGCAGCTCGTCCACGTCGTCGATCAGCGACAGCAGGGTCTCGGCCTCCTCCTCGGGCAGGTTGGAGGGGTGCCACTGGTCGGCCTGGTTGAACCAGGTGTCGGCGCCCGTACGGGGGTTGTGCCGGACGCCCGGGCGGTGCTGGCTGACCCGCAGGCCGCCGTCGGGCGTCCAGGCGTACTCGGCCCCCGAGTCCTCCAGGAACCGCTCGACCACCGCCCTGTCCTCCGTTTCGAAGGTGGCCTGCCAGGACTTGCCGAGCCCGAACCCGCCGTGCAGGTGCTGGCGGTAGACCACGCCCGAGGCGAACCGGTCCCGCACCTCCGGCGGCAGCGAGGCCAGCAGCGCGCCGCCGTCGCAGACCGGGGTGGCGCCTCCGGTCTCCGGCGCGACCAGGCAGCCGAAGAACAGCCGGGTCGGCCACGACCGGGCGTACGACATCTCGTTGTGGAGCGAGATGTCGAAGCGGGCCGGGTACTCGGTGGAGGTGAACACCCCGTCGGAGACGGCCGCCCGGGGGGTGTTGCCGCCCCGGTAGCTGTCGATGAGGGAGTCGCCGAAGAGGCTCACCGCGGCGTGGAAGGCGTCCGCGTCGGTGAGCCCGAGGCCCCGTACGAGGACCGCGCCGTGCTCGGCGAGGAGTTCCTCGGCCCGCGCGCGGACCTCGGCGGACTGGGTGTCGGCGTACAGCACGGCCAAGGTCGTGCCGCCGGCCGTGCGTGTCTCGTGTCGCATGTCAGTGGGTCTCCTTGCCGGTGAAGGCGACGGGCAGCGCGCTGTAGGCGCGCACGAAGTTGGAGTAGAGGCGCTGCGGCGGGCCGAGCAGCGCGATGTCGTCGACCATCGCGGCCAGCGCCTCCACCATGGCCTTCACGTGCACGCGGCCCAGGAAGGCGCCGAGGCAGAAGTGCGGCCCGTGCCCGAACACCACGTGCTTGTTGGGGGTGCGGCCGACGTCGAAGCGCTCCGGGTCGGTGAAGGCCTCTTCGTCGAAGTTGGCCGAGGTGTTCCAGAGGGTGACGATGTCCCCGGCCCTGATGGTCTGGTCGCGCAGCGGTACGTCGACCAGGGCGCGGCGTCCGAAGTGCATGGCCGGGGTGGTCCAGCGCAGGATCTCCTCCGTCGCGCTGTCCGCGGACACCTCCCCGGACTTGAGCCGGCGCCACTGCTCGGGGTTCTCGGCGAGGGCGATCAGCCCGCCGATGATCGAGGTCCGGGTGGACTCGTCGCCGCCGAGGATCAGGCTGTAGGCGTTGAGGACGATCTCGTCCTCGGTGAGCGGCTCGCCGTCGACGGTCGCGGCGGCGAGGGTGCTCAGGACGTCCCCGCCCGGGTTGCGGCGCCGCTCGGCAGCCAGCTCGCCCATGTACATGATGATCTCGTTGCGGGCCATCAGGGACTCGAACTCGTCGTCCCCGGACCCCTCCCGGGCCAGCGTGCGGGTGTTCCACTCCACCAGCCGCGGGCGGTCCGCGTGCGGGATGTCGAGCAGGTCGCCCATGGTCTGGATCGGGATGTGGTCGACGACGTCGGCGACGAAGTCCACCCGCTCCGCCGCGATCGCCCGGCCGAGCAGCTCGCGGGTGTGCTCGTGCACCCCGGCGACGACCGGCTCCAGGACGCGCGGCGCGAAGGACTTGAGCATCACGTTGCGGATCGCGCGGTGCCGGGCGCCGTCGGTGACGGCCAGCATCTTGCGGGAGGCGGAGTCCTCGCCCTGCAACAGGGTGGTCAGGACGTTGCCCTTCTCCGAGGTGAAGCGCTTGTTGTCCCGGTAGACGGCGACGGCGTCGGCGTACGTGGAGATCACCCAGAAGCCGGGGGTGCGCGCTCCGGCCGGATGCCAGTGCACCGGGCTCTCGGCGCGGAACCGGCGCCACATGGCGTGCGGGTCGACGTCCAGGAAGGTCTGCGGGTCGGTCAGGTCGAGGGCGGCCGGTTCGGGGACGGCCGGTTCGGGGACGGCGGCGGCCGGGGCCGCCTCCTGGGTCACGGTCATGGTGTTCCTCGGGTCTTCGACGGGGGTGTCAGCTGGTCGCCGTACGGAAACGCCGCAGGCTCACGATCGTGCAGGTCACGAAGATCACGGTCAGGGTGACCGAGACCACGACGAGCGGATGGGTGCCGGCGAACCCGCTGCTGGGCGTGTCCGGGTTGCCCCACAGGTCGCGGCAGGACGAGATGACGGCGGTCACCGGGTTCCACTCGGCGAGCGGGCGCAGGGCCCCCGGCATGGTCTGCGGGGAGAGGAAGGCGCTCGACAGGAAGGGCAGCACGACCACGATGAACGGCGCCACCACGCTGATCGTCTCGACGCTGCGCAGGGTCAGCGCGAGCAGCACCCCGAGCCACAGCATCGCGTAGATGAAGACCGCGATCAGGGCGAAGCCCGCCAGGGTGGGCAGCAGCCCGGTGTGCGAACGCCAGCCCAGCACGAGGCCGATCAGGATGGTGGTGCCCAGTCCGCCCATGCCCACGAGCCAGTCCGCGGCGGTGTGCCCGATCGGGATCGAGGCCCGGTTGATGGGCAGCGAGCGGAACCGGTCCACCAGCCCGCCCTGCATGTCCAGGGCGAGCGAGACCGCGGTCGGACCGACACAGGCCAGGCCGACCTGGACGGCTCCGCCGGCGAAGACGTACTCGACGTAGTCGCCGCCCTGCGGCAGGAAGATCGAGTAGCGGAAGAGGTAGCCGAGCATGATCAGCGAGAGCATCGGGTTGAGGATGATGCCGATCGAGCGGCCGGGGGCCCGCCGCATCCGGCGCAGCCGCCGGCCGATGACGGCGCCGGTCTCGGTCAGCAGGGTCCGCAGGCCCGCCGGCCCCGGGGCGGCCGCGGGCAGCGGCGTCCCGGTGGCGGCGGCCACAGCGGTCTTGTCGGTCTTGTCGGGGTCCGCCTCGGGGCGCGGAAGGGTCGTGGTCATGACCGGTTACCGGCCTTCCAGGAGTCGAGGGCGGTCCGCAGGGCCGGGCCGATGGCGGTCAGCGGCTCCGGGTTGAGCATGTCGTCGTGCGCGCAGTCGACGCGGTGCACCCGCACGGAGCCGGTCATGAACTCCTTCCACAGCACGTCCTTCTCGGTCACCTCGCCCCACGGCGAGTGCTCGGCCAGGAAGAGCTCCACGTCCCCCGCGTACTCACCCGGCTTGTAACGGGTGTTGAGGAGCTGGTGGCGGCCCATCAGGTCCACCACCCGGCCGAGCCGCTCGCGGCCCATCCGGGCCAGCGGACTGCCGTCCCGGCGCAGCGTCTCGTAGAGGTCGTCCGGTTCGAGCCGGCGGCCGCCGAACTCGTCCCGGTGGTGGCCGATGCCCTCCATCAGCCAGCCCAGCCGCACCTGTTCGTCGCGCTCGTCGACCGCGTCGGTGCGGGGGAAGGAGTCCATCACGGTCAGCAGGCCCACCTCGTCGCCCGCAGCCCGGAGCTGGACGGCCATCTCGTAGGCGAGCAGACCGCCGAACGACCAGCCCAGCAGGTGGTACGGGCCCTCGGGCCGGACCTCCTTGATCAGCCGGATGTACTCGGCGGCGTTGTCCTCGATGCTCTCCGGCAGGGGAGCACCGTCCACCACCGTGGGCGACTGGAGGGCGTAGACGGGCTGGTCGGGGTGCAGGTACGGCACCAGGGTCAAGTAGGACAGGGACAGCCCCACACCGCTGTGCACGCAGAACAGCGGGGTGCGGTCGCCGTCGGGCTGGATCGCCAGCATCGGGGTGAAGTGCTCGATGTGGTCGATCCCGTCGGCCTCGGCGATGGCCTCGGCCATGCCCCGGGCACTGCTGCGCATCGCCTCCGGCGCGGGGGCCGGCGCGGGGTCCGGTTCGGGTTCCGGTTCGGCCGCCGGGCGCAGGCTCGCGGCCAGCGCGGCGACGCTCTGGTGGACGAAGACGTCCGCGATGCTCAGCCCCAGAGCGGCCTTGCGGGCCAGGCTGACCAGCCGCAGCGACTTCATGCTGTCCATGCCGGCCTCGAAGAAGTTCGCCCCGGCGGTGAGCGCGTCGGTGGCGAGCACCTCGCGGACGATCCCCAGCAGCGTCCCCTCGACCGGATCGGCCTCGGCTTCGGAGACTTCCGTGGTGTCGGCCGCCGCTTCCCGAGGGCCTTCCACCGGAGTCGACGGGTCCGGGGCGGACCAGTCGCGCCCCGGCCGGTCCGCGGCGTCCGCCGCCGTGCCCGAGAGCAGGGCCGGCCAGAGCCCGGCGTCCGCCGCCGCGCCCGGTACGGCGGCCAGCGCGGCCGCCTCCGCGTGGCTGACGGGGGTGACCGCGGCCGCCCCGCCCGGCCCGCGCAGCAGATAGGCGGGCGCGTCCGGGTCCGCCGGCCGCGCCGGAGCCGCTCCGGCCGCCGGCCCGCCGACGGCCGCGTCCAGGACCACCACCGGCACCCCGGTGTTCCGCAGCCTCCCGGCCAGGCCCTCGGTGGTGAGGACGGCCACCGCGGCGGTCGCCTCCAGCACCTCCCGGACCAGGCCGCCCGGCTCCTCCGCGCCCACCGGCACGTAGGCCGCACCGGACGTGAGCACCGCGAGGGCGCCCACCGCCTGGTCCGCGGCGCGCGGCAGCGCGAGCGCGACGACCCGGCCGGGGCCGGCCCCCCGCTCCACGAGGTGCCCCGCCAGCCGCCCGGCGCGCTCGTCGAGCGCCGCGTACGACAGGGCCCGGGACCCGGCGCCGACCGCGGTCTCCTGCGGGGAGGCCGCGATCCGCCCGGCGAGCAGCCCGGTGAGCGTGTCGGCCGGCGGGGCGGCCGCTCCGCGGTCCGCGTCGAGGCCGCTCACGCGCACCTCGGGGTCGGCGACGACCGCGCGCAGCACCTGCCGGAACTGCTCGACGAGCCGCTCCGCGGTGTCCCGGGCGAACAGCGCGGTGCTGAAGGTCAGCAGACCGCGCATGCCGTCCCGGCCGGGCCAGTTGAACAGCTCCAGCACCAGGTCCAGCTTGGCCTGGTCGGATCCGACGTACTCGGGCTCCGCGCTCACGCCCACCAGCTCCGGCACCCGCACCCCGTCGTGCTGCACGGTCAGCGAGACCTGGAAGAGCGGGTGCCTGCCCAGCGCGCGGGCCGGCCGGACCGCGTCCACGACCTGGTCGAAGGGCACGTCCTGGTGCGAGTAGGCGGCCAGGTCGGTCTCCCGCAGCCGCTCCAGCAGCTCCCGGAACGTGGGGTCGCCGCTGGTGTCGCCGCGCAGCACCAGGGTGTTGAGGAACATCCCGACCACATCGGCGAGCGCGTCATCGGCGCGCCCGGCGACCGACACCCCGAGCGGGATGTCGGTTCCGGCGCCCCACCGGGTCAGCAGGGCCGACAGCGCCGCCTGGAAGACGATGAACTCGGTGGTGCCGGTGGTCCGGGCGATCTCCGCGATCGCGCCGTGCAGTTCCGGCTCCAGGTCGAACAGCACCGTGTCACCGGCGGTCCCGCCGCCCTCCGGGCGGGGGAAGTCGGTCCGCAGCGGCAGCTCCTCCGGCAGACCCGCCAGCGCGTCGCGCCAGAAGTCGAGCTGCCGCGCGCCGAGGGCGTCCGGGTCGTCCGGGTCGCCGAGCAGCTCGCGCTGCCAGACGGCGAAGTCGGAGTACTGCACCGGCAGCGGCTCCCACTGCGGGGCCCGCGCGCCGGTCCTGGCCCGGTAGGCGGTGGCGAGGTCGTCGAGCAGCGGCTCCATCGACCAGCCGTCGAAGGCGATGTGGTGCAGCACGATCAGCAGGACGAAGGAGTCCGCGCCGGCCGGGAACAGCCGCACCCGCAGCGGGGTCTCCTCGGTGAGGTCGAAGCCCCGGTCGGCCTCCGCGGCCAGCGCCGTGTCGAGCTGGTCGGTGAAGACCGACACGGTCTTGAGCACGGGCCCGCCCGCGGCCGGGTCCAGGACCCGCAGCGAGGGCACCCCGTCCTGCTCGGGGATCACGGTCCGCAGCACCTCGTGCCGGGCCGTCAGGTCGAGCAGGGCCGCCTGCAGGGCGTCCGTGTCGAGCTTCCCGGTGAGCCGGAAGGCCATGGCGCTGTTGTACGAGCCGTCCGCGCGGCCCTGGCGCCGGTTGAGGAACCACTGGCGCTGCTGGCTGAAGGAGAGCGGGCGCTCCCCTCCCGGCGCAGCCGGCGCCAGCGCGGGCCGGGCCTGCGCCGCGTGGGCGACCTGTCCGGCCAGCGCCACCACGGACCGGGCCTCGAACAGCGCGCGGATGGGGAGTTCGACGCCGAGGGTGGAGCGCACCCGGCTGACCAGGCGGGTGGCGAGCAGCGAGTGCCCGCCGATCTCGAAGAAGTCGTCGTCGATGGAGACCTGCTCCAGGCCGAGGACGTCCGCGAACAGCCCGCACAGGATGCCCTCGACGGGCGTGCGCGGGGCCCGGCCGCGGGAGGCCGCACCCAGGTCCGGGTCGGGCAGGGCCTTGCGGTCCAGCTTGCCCTGGGCGGTCAGCGGCAGCTCCTCGAGGGCGACCACCGCCGAGGGGACCATGTAGTCGGGGAGTTCCGCGGCGAGCCGCTCGCGCAGCACCGCGGTGGCCTCGGGGCCGGCGGCCGCGCCCGCGACCACGTACGCGACCAGCCGGCGTTCGCCCGCCCCGTCCTCGCGCATCACCACGACGGCCTGTTCGACGCCGGGCTGCGCGAGCAGGGCCGAGGAGATCTCCCCGAGCTCGATGCGGATCCCGCGCAGCTGGACCTGGTCGTCGACCCGGTCCAGGTAGTCGAGGTCGCCGTCCGGCAGCCAGGCCACCAGGTCGCCCGTACGGTACATCCGGGAGCCCGCAGGGCCGTACGGGTCGGCGACGAACCGGGACGCGGTCAGCCCCGGCCGGGCCAGGTAGCCGCGCGCCAGGCCGCCGGCGACGTACAGCTCGCCCGTGACGCCCGGGGCGACGGGCCGCAGGTTCCGGTCGAGCACGTACACGCGGTGGGCGTTGGTGGGCTTGCCGATCGGCGGCCGCCCGCCCTTCGGGGCCAGCGGGCCGGCCACGGTGCAGCCGACGACCGCCTCCGTGGGTCCGTAGCCGTTGAACAGCCTCACCGAGCCGCCCCAGCGCTCCACCACCCCGGCCGGCACCGCCTCCCCGGTGACCACCAGCCGCAGGTCCGCGGGGAGGGTGGCGTCGGCGGGCAGTCCGCCGACCACGACGGGCGGCAGCGCGACCAGGTTGATCCGGGCCTCGTTGATCAGGTCCACCAGCGGCCGGCCCGGGGTGCGGGCCTCCTCGTCGGCGATCACCAGGGTGCCGCCGTTGAGGAGCGCCAGCATGATGCCGAAGACCGAGGCGTCGAAGCTGAACGAGGCGAACTGCAGGACCCGTACGTCGTGGTCGAGCCAGAACCGGTCGGAGAGGCTCGCGACCATCGACATCAGCCCGGTGTGCGCCACGGCGACGCCCTTGGGACGGCCGGTCGAACCGGACGTGTAGATGATGTACGCCGTGTTCTCCGGGTGCAGCGGCGCCACCCGCTCCGCGTCGGCGAGGTCCTGCCCGTCGAGCGCGGCGAGCCGGGCGGCCGTCTCGGGCGCGTCCAGCAGCACCGGAGCGACCCCGAGCGCGGCCAGGTCGGGCAGGCCGGCCGGGCGCGACCAGGTCGCCGAGTCGGTCAGCAGGACCGGCGGGCGGGCGTCCTCCAGCATGTAGCCGATCCGGTCGACCGGGTAGTCGGCGTCGACGGGCAGGAACACCGCGCCCGCCTTCAGCGCGGCGAGCGCGGCGACGACCAGCCCGGGGGAGCGCGGCAGCATCACGGCCACCGGCTGCTCCGGACCGACACCGCGCTCGGCCAGCAGCCGGGCCAGCCGGTTGGCCCGGCCGTTCAGCTCGGCGTAGTCGAGCTCCTCGCCGCCGAGGGAGACGGCCGGCTTGGCGGGCGCGAAGCGGGCCCACCGCTCGAACGTCGACGTGGCCAGCGCGGCGGTGGCCGGACGGGCCGCGGCCGCCCCGGACCAGGCGCCGAGCACCTGCTCCCGCTCCCCGCCCGTCAGCGCGTCGATCCGGCCCAGCGGGGTGCCCGGAGCGTCCGCGAGCTGCTCCAGCACGCGGGCGAAACGGTCGACGAACACCTCGGTGCGCGCCGCGTCGAAGACGTCCGGCCGGTACTGGGCCTCCACCCGCAGCCGCTGCCCCTCGGCCGGGAACACCCCGACGGCGAGCGGGTACTCGGCGATGACCCGGGCCTTCCAGTCCAGCATCGTCAGGCCGGGGACGTACGAGCCGATCGCGTCCAGCGCGCCCGCCGGGTAGTTGTGGAAGCTGACCACGGTGTCGAACAGCTCGCCGATCCCGACGGCCTGCTGCACCTCTGCCAGGCCCAGGTGCTGGTGCTCCTCCAGCGCGAGCTGACGGTCCTGGAGGCCGGCCAGCATCTCCTCGAAGGACAGCGCCGGATCCAGGTCCGCCCGCACCGGCAGGGTGTGCAGGAACGCGCCGACCATCTGCTCGACCTCGGGCAGGTCCGCGGGGCGTCCCGAGACGACCGCGCCGAAGGTCACGTCGCGGCGGCCGGTGAGCCCGCCCAGTACGGCGGCCCAGGCGCCCTGCACCACCGTGTTCATGGTCAGGCCGCGCCGGTGCGCCCACGCGGTCAGGGCGGCGGTCAGTTCGGCGCGCAGCTCCACGGTGTACGTCTCGGGCAGCACGGAGACCCGCGCCCGGTCGGCGGGGCCGAGCCGGGTGGCCTCGTCGATCCCGTCGAGCTCCCGCTCCCACGCCGCCCGCGCGGCCGGCTTGTCCTGGGCGGCGGACCACTCCAGGTAGGCCCGGCCCGGCGCCACCGGACGCAGGGCGCTGACGTCGGCGCCGTTGCCCCACAGGGTGACGAGCTCCTCGGCGAGTACCGCGGACAGCGACCAGCCGTCCACCAGCATGTGGTGGGTGGTCCACACGACGCGGTGGCGTTCGGCCCCCAGCTTGTAGACCGTGAACCGGGTCAGCGGACCACGCGTCACGTCGAAGCGGTCCAGCCACTCCTCCTCGGTGCGCCGGCTCGCCTCCGCGCCGGGATCGGCCGCGGCCGTGAGGTCGGTCTCGGTCCACGGCAGCTCGACGGAGACCGGGATCAGCTGCACCGGATCGCCCTGGTCCCGCTCGCGGAACCGGGCCCGCAGCGCCGGATTGCGGTCCAGCAGCGCGGTGGCCGCGGCGCGCAGCGCGGCCACGTCCAGGGCGCCGCCGATGTCCATGACGACCTGGAGGGTGTACGCGTCCATGCCCTGGCGGTCGAACTCCGCCTGGAAGAACAGGCCGCGCTGGAGCGGGGACAGCGGCAGCACGTCGGTGAGCCCGGACAGCTCCCGCTCCCAGGCGTCGACCTCCCGCTGCTCCACGTCGACCAGCGGGAACTCGGCGGCGATCCGGCCGCCCGACCCGGGGCGCGAGGCGTGCGCGGCGAGCGCGCCCAGCGCGGCGAACCAGCCCTCGGCGATCTCCCGTACGGCGTCCTCGGACAGCGCGCCGGACGGCCAGGTCCACTCGGCCACCAGGACCGGCCCGCCGGGGCGGTCCTCGGTCAGCGCGACCAGGTCCAGCGGCTGGCGCAGCGGGGTGTCGGGGGAGGCCGTCAGACCGGCGCCGCCGGCCTCGATCGCCCAGGCGCCGTCGCCCGCCGCGAACCGGCCCAGGTAGTTGAAGGAGATCTGCGGTACGGCGTCCCGGGCGAGCACCACCGCGGTCTGCGGGTTCACGTGGCGCAGCAGGCCGTAGCCGATGCCGTGGTCGGGCAGGGCGCGCAGCGCGGCCTTGACCCGCTTGAGGGCGGCGCCGACGGCCGGGCCGCCGGCCGCGACCTCGGCCCGGTCCAGCTCGCCGACGTCCAGCCCGACGGGGAAGGCGCTGGTGAACCAGCCGACCGTACGGGAGACGTCGAGGCCCTCGCCGATCTGCTCGCGGCCGTGGCCCTCCAGCTCGACGACCGTACGCGTGCCCCGGGCGCCCGTCCGGCCGGTGACGGCCAGCGCGAGGCCGGTCAGCAGCACCTCGTTGACCTCGGCGTGCAGGGCGGCGGGCACCCCGGCGAGCACGTCGGCGGTGAGCTCCGCGGGCAGTTCCAGCCGGAGCCGGCCCGCGTGCGCCCAGGTGTCGGCGGCCGGGTCCAGCGGCCGGTCGGCGAGGATCTCCGCGGCCCCGGCCGACTGGGCGCTCCACAGCGGGAGTTCACCCACCCGACGGGAGGTGCGGGCCTCCGCCGACAGGGCCTTCGCCCAGGTCCGGAAGGAGGTCGGGACGGGCTCCAGGGCGGGGGAGCGGCCCTCGGCGACCGCCTGCCAGGCGGCCTCCAGGTCGGGCAGCAGGATCCGCCAGGACACCCCGTCCACGGCCAGGTGGTGGACGACCAGCAGCAGCCGGCCCCCCGCACCGGGGGCCTCCTCCAGCAGCACCGCCTGCACGACCAGGCCGGTCTCGGGACGCAGCCGGGCCCGGGCGGCGGCGGTCTGCTCGGCGAGGACGGCCGCGCGGTCCGCTCCGGCGGGCACGGTGACCCGGGTGACCACGTCGGCGGCGCTGACCGCGCCGGGCGCCAGGACCTCCTGAATCCACAGGCCCGGCACGGGGGAGTCGAGCCTCAGGCGCAGCGTGTCGTGCCGGTCCAGGACCGCCTGCAGGGCGGGCTCCAGGACGGCCGGGGTGAGTCCGGCGGGCGCGGTGACGACCGTGTACTGGGCGAACTCGCGGGTGGCGTCGGGGAGTTCGGACAGCTGCTCGCGCAGCCGGTCGGAGATGGGCGTCGGGTCGATCTCGCCGGTCCCGTCGTCGGCGACGGCCGCGGCGGCGCTCTCCACGCGCCGGGCCACGGCGGCGATCGCGGCCGGGGTGCGGTGCTTGAAGACGTCGCGGGCGGTGACGACCAGCCCGGCCCGGCGGGCCCGGCTGACGACCTGGATGGAGCTGATGCTGTCGCCGCCGAGGGCGAAGAAGCCGTCGTCGACGCCGACTTCGGGCAGGCCCAGCACCTCCGCCAGCACCGCGCAGAGGATGCCCTCCTCGGGGGTGCGGGCGGCCCGGACGGCGGCCTGCGGGCCGGCCAGGTCCGGGGCGGGCAGCGCCTTGCGGTCCACCTTGCCGTGAGCGGTGAGCGGCAGCGCGTCCAGGGTGAGCAGCACCGTCGGCACCAGTGCCTCCGGCAGCCGGGCCGCCAGCAGCGCGCGCAGCGCCGGGGTGTCGAGGACGGCGCCGGACTCCGGCTCCAGGTAGCCGACCAGGCGCTTGTGCCCCGCCGGGTCGGTGACGGCGGCGGCGACCGCGTCGGCCACGCCGGGCAGCGCGCGCAGCGCCGACTCGACCTCGCCGAGCTCGATGCGCTGACCGCGGATCTTGACCTGGTGGTCGCGGCGGCCGACGAAGGCGAGCTGCCCGTCGGGGCGCAGCTCCACCAGGTCGCCGGTGCGGTACATGCGGGAGCCGTCGCCGGCGAACGGGTCGGGCAGGAAGGTGACGGCGGTGCGGCGGGGGTCGCCGAGGTAGCCGCGGCCCACTCCGGCGCCCGAGATGTACAGCTCGCCGCGCACTCCGCGCGGGACGGGCGCCAGGTCGTCGCCGAGCACGTGCAGGCGGGTGTTGCGCAGCGGCCGGCCGATCGGGACGATCGCGGCGGCCATCGCGTCGAGGGCGCCCGGTGTGCGGGCGTAGGCGTGGGTGACGTCGTCGGAGCACTCGGTCGGGCCGTACAGGTTGGCCAGCGCGATGTCCGGGTAGCGGGCGAACCAGCGGGCGCACAGCTCGGCCGGCAGCGCCTCCCCGTTGGAGATCATCCAGCGCAGCGCGGGCAGCTCCGGGGCGGAGCCGGCCGCGTCCCACACGTCGAGGGTCGCGCGCAGCAGGGAGGGGACGACCTCCAGCACGGTCAGGCCCTCGGCGCCGATCGTGGTGAACAGCGCGTCGGGGTCGGAGGCCTCGGCCCGGCTGAAGGCGCGGACCCGGCCGCCGACGAGCAGGGTGGTCAGGGTCTGCCAGACGGTGACGTCGAAGGTGACCGGGGCGTTGTGGACCAGCGCGTCGGAGCTGTCCAGGGACAGCTCCTCGACCTTGGCGAGCAGGTGGTTGACCATGCCGCCGCGCTGCACCATGGCGCCCTTGGGCTTGCCGGTGGAACCCGAGGTGTAGATGACGTACGCCAGGTCCTGCGGGCCGCCCAGTACCGGCGCCAGCGCGTCCGGGGCGTCCTCCTCGGTGCCGATCTCGCGCACGGGCAGCGGGGCGCCCTCGCCGGCGGCCGCGGCGGCCTGCTCGGCGAGGTCCCGGTGCGCGGCGTCGGTGAGCACGAAGCCGGCGCCGCTGTCGCGCAGCAGGGAGGTCAGCCGGGGCAGCGGCGCACCCGGGTCGAGCGGTACGAAGGCCCGCCCGGCCCCGAGGACGGCCACCTCGGCGGTGACGAAGTCCCGGCCGGGCTCGGTGAGCAGGGCGACCGGGCCGGTGCCCGTCAGGTGGCGCGAGAGCGCGCCGGCCCGGCCGACGAGCCCGCGGTAGCTGAGGGTGCCGGCGTCGTCGGTGACGGCCGGGGCGTCCGGGGCGGCCGCGGCGTGCGCCCGTATCCGCTCCACGACGCCCAGGTACGGGGTCGGGCGGACCGGGCCGGTGAGCGCGGCGGCCAGTTCCGCGGCCTCGCCGGGGGAGAGGAGCTCCAGGCCGGCCAGCGGGACGTCCGCGTCGGCGGTCAGGAACCGGTCGAGGTAGGCGACGAACCGGTCGAGGTGCGCGCGGACCTCGGAGCGCGTGTAGCGGGCCTCGTTGCCGTTCAGGTCGATGCCGATGCCGGCGTCGCCCTTGTCGGCGACGGTGAACTCCAGGTCGTCCACCAGCCCGGTCGACGGGCTGTGGATGGTGGCCGCGCACGGCCCGATGGCCAGCTTCTCCACCTGCGGCATCATGTTGAGGAACGGGCCGAAGGGCCGCCGGTCGTCGCTGGGCAGGCCCATGGCGCGGCGGATCCTGCTGACGCGGTGGCGCTGGTGCTTGAGGGCCTGCGAGAAGGCGCGGTAGGCGTCGGCGAGCAGCCCGGAACGGGTGGCGGCGCGGTCCACGGGGAGCCGCAGCGGCAGGTAGTTGACCACCATGCCGGGCACCTTCTGGGTGTCGCCGCCGACGCGGGCGGTGACGGGCACGGACAGCAGGACGTCCTCGGTGCCGGCCATCCGGCCGGTGTAGGCGCCCAGGGCCGCGACGAGCACGGTCTGCCAGGTGACCCGGGACTCCCAGGCCACGGCGCGCAGCCGCTCGGCGACGGCCTCCGGGAGGACGTCCTGCTCCTGGAGGAAGGTCTGGGCGGGCTCGGCGTCGTTGGTGGAGAGGCTGATCAGCTCGGGCCGGTCGGCGAAACGTTCCTGCCAGTAGGCCGCGTCGCGCTCCGCACGGGCCGAACCGACGTAGCCGGCCTCGGCGTCGAGCAGGGTGGTCAGCGCCGGGAAACGGCCCTCGTCGAGATCGGCGCCGGCGAGCAGGGCCTCGTAGATCGCGGAGAGCCGCTGCCAGTAGATGACGTAGCTGAAGCCGTCGGAGACAAGGTGGTGGTTGAGCAGGCAGAAGAAGGCCCGGTCGGCGCCGAGGGTGAACACGCTCAGCCGGAACAGCGGCCCGTCGCCCTCTTCGGCCGGCACGAACGGCACCCGCAGATCGGCGCGGATCGCCTCGTGCGCGGCCGCGGCCGGGTCGGCGGCGCCGCTGACGTCGCTGACGGTCAGCGGCAGCGCCGCCAGGGGCTCCACGAACTGGCGGGGCTCGCCGTCCACTTCGGTGAATCTCGTCCGCAGGCACTCCGACTCCTCGACGAGCCGCTCCAGCGCGGTGCGGAACAGGTCGTGGTCGAGCGGGCCCCTGATGTCCCAGTAGATGGCGGTGTTGTACGTGGCTCCCCCGCCAGAGAGTTTCGCGTCGAACCAGATGTCCTTCTGGCCGGCGGTGAGCGGAAGGCCGCCGACCGTCTGAACATGCGTCATGGCTATCCCCTAGCGAAGGTTTCCGATGTCAGCCCTGTCACGGGCCAGATCGTCGCCGCGCGCGCTGACGGCGGTCTGAAAGCGAACTGATGGCGCGCTGAGGTTTGGGGCCGGCGCGCGCCCGGCCCCGGCCGCGCCCGCGCCTCGCGTTACGCCGCGGGCCGATCCGGGCCTCGCCCGGGCCCGCGCGGGGACGGGCCCGCGCGGGGACGGGCCCGCGCGGGGACGGGCCCGCGCGGGGACGGGCCCGCGCGGGGGCCGGCCGGACGGAGGGCGGGCAGGATGGGCCGGGCCCGGACGGGGCCGGGCGCGCGGCGGGGCACCTCCTCGGACGTCGAACGTTTCCACGGGTCGGAGGGCCGAGGGTGGCCCAGTTCGACGTCCTGCGGGGGCGCCCCACCGCACACCCGGCCCCGCCCGGGCCCTCCGGGCCGACTAGCCGCAGCCCCCCGCGTGGGCGTCTTCCGTGGCCCGGGCGCCCAGCCCGATCGCGGTCAGCGGCTCCGGCACCGACGCGGCCGGCACCGCCTGGTCGCGCAGGTGGGCGATGAAGTCGTCCAGCCGGTCGATGCCCCAGAACCGGCTGAAGCCGTGGACGAAGAAGGGCACCCCGAACACCCCGTCCCGGCACACGTCGAGCAGGATCCGGATGCCCTCGGCGCGCAGCTCCGGGACCTCACTGGCACGTGCCAGCTCCTGCGGGTCGAGACCGATCTCGAAGGCGACGTCCTCGATGGTGGCCGGGTCGCAGATGTTCCGGCCGCGGCCGAACCGGGCCCGGTACACGGCGTCGATGAAGGCGTGGCCGCGGCCGTACCGGGCCGCGACCAGGTAGGCCAGGTGCGGGACCTCCCACACCGGATCCCGGTCCACGGGCCAGGTCACCGTCAGGCCCCGGGCCTTGGTGAGCCGGCCGACGTCCTGGAGGACGTAGCGGTTCTTCTCCCGGGACATCTCCGAGTACGGAAACCGGCCGCCCTGCTCCTCCAGCTGCCGGGCACTGAGCTCGTCCGGCTCGAAGAAGGGCACCCACTCCAGCTGTTCGGCGAGGTCCGGGTGGGAGGTCGTGATCTCGCGGTACGCCAGCCAGGAGTACGGGCTGCGCAGCGAGAAGTAGAAGCGGGGCGTCTTGTTCTTGGGCATGGTGAACCCTTCGGGTGTGTGGGGGCCTGTCAGACGACGAGGCCGCCGTCGATGCCGAAGACCTGTCCGGTGATGTACGCGGCGCGGTCGGAGGCGAGGAAGGAGACCAGGTCCGCGACCTCCTCGGGCCGCCCGAACCGGCCCAGCGGGATCCGCTCGGTCATCTTCCGGACGTGCTCCTCGGAGAGCCCCGAGAGCATGTCGGTCTCGATGAACCCGGGGGCGACGGCGTTGGCGCGGATGCCGTAGCGGCCGCTCTCCTTCGCGAGGGCCTTGGTGAACCCGATGATCCCCGCCTTGGTCGCGGAGTAGTTGGTCTGGGTGGCGTTGCCGTACACGCCGGCCACCGAGGACAGGGTGATCACGGAGCCGGCGCGGCGCTTCATCATGGCGAAGACCGCGGCCTTGCAGAGGTTGTAGGTGCCGTCCAGGTTGACCCGCAGGACCGCGTCCCAGTCGTCGGGCGCCAGCATCACGAGCGGGTTGTCGCGGACGATGCCCGCGCAGGACACCACGGTGTGCAGCGGGCCGAGTTCCTTCTCGCTCGCGCGGACGAAGTCCCGTACGGCGTCGTGGTCGCGGACGTCGGTGCGCGCGGTGTGGACGCGGGCCCCGGCGGCGGCGGCTTCGGCGGCCACCGTGTCGGCGGCCTCCTTGTCGGACTGGTAGCAGAAGGCGACGTCGTACCCGTCCTGCGCGAGGCGGGCCACGACGTGGCGGCCGATGCCCCGGGAGCCCCCGGTCACCAGTGCGACGCGGCGTTCGGTTGCGGACATGTGCTCGGTTCTCCTCGGTGATGGGTGGCGCGGGGGAATCCGACGGCCGGCCGGGGCGGGGGTGTACTCCCGGCCGGCCGTCGGAGTGTGGGGAGGTCAGCCGCCGGTGAGGACCGCGCAGCCGACCAGGCCGTCCCGCTCGATACCGGTGACCAGCGCGGCCTCGCCGGGCGCCAGGCCCCGCTCGCCGGCCGCGGCGAGCACCCCGGCCAGCTGGAGCGCGGCGGACGCCGCGGAGGTGTCGCCGACCAGCGGCCGGATCCGTACCCAGCGCGGGCCGGCGTCCTCGCCGAGCACGTCGGCGACGGCGGCCTCCTCCTGCGCGACGAGCGGCCCGCCGGAGCCCAGGGGCGCCACCAGCCGTACGTCGGAAGCGGCCACCCCGGCCTTCTCCAGCGCGCCGCGCACACAGACGGCCAGCGCCTCCCGGGCCCCGTCCGGTGCGTGGAAGGCGCGGAAGCCGGTGGCCCCGATCCGGGCCAGCGGGACCCGTCCGGCCGCCGCCGCGTCCTCGGAGGTCTCCAGCAGGAAGACGGCACCGCCCTCGCCGAGCGGGGTGTCCCGCTCCTCCTCGTCGCGGCCGTGCCACTCCAGCCAGGAGCGCTGGGCGGAGTACTCCTCGGCCGCGCCCACCAGCACGCGGGAGCAGTGCCCGCCGCGGTGCAGCCGCAGGGCGTAGCCGAGGGCGAGCAGGCCGGTCAGCGAGCCGCCCGCGACGGTGGTGTTGGGGCCCTTGATGCCGTGCCAGATGGCGCTCTGCCCGGCGGCCCGGTTCATCACGGTGTTCGGGAAGCGCGCCGGGTCCACGTGGTACGGGCGCTCGCCGGCCAGCGCGTCCCGGGTGAAGTCCATGATGCTCTGCACGCTGCCGGAGCCGGTGCCGAGGACCAGGGCGGTCTGCTCGGAGCGGGCCGCCAGCTCCTCCCGGAAGCCGTCGATGAGGCCGCCGACCGCGGTGACCGCGATGGCGGTGACCCGGTCCATGGTCCGGGTGCCCTTCTTCCCGACGTACTTGGCGGCGGTGAAGTCGGGGACCACCGCGCCCTCGGCGAACGGGCCGGGGAAGGCCTCGCGGTCGACGGCCGCGACCGCGGTGCGGCCGGCGGACATCCCGCTGCGGAAGGAGTCGCTGCCGACGCCGAACGGCGAGACCGCCGACCAGCCGGAGACGACCAGGGGGGTGGGGGACATCAGGCGGCCTCCTCGTACCGGCCGAGGATCAGCACGGCGTTGTTGCCCGCGAAGGCCAGGGCGTTGTTCTGCACGACGTTCAGCCGAGCCGGGCGCGCTTCGTTGGGCACGCAGTCCAGGCCGCACTCGGGGTCGGTCTCGCGGTGGTTGATGGTGGGCGGGATGAACTCCTCGGTGATCGCCAGCGCGCAGGCGGCGGAGGCGAGCGCGCTCGCGGCGCCCATGGAGTGGCCGATCATGGACTTGATGGAGATGGTGGGCGGCGGGGTGTCGAAGACCTGGCGGATCGCACCCGCCTCCGTCACGTCGTTGGCGTGGGTGCCGGTGCCGTGCGCCGAGATGAAGTCGATGTCCTCGGCCTTGACCCCGGCGTTGCGGTGCGCCACCTCGATGCACCGGGCGAGGCCGTCCTGGTCGGGGGCGACGGGGTGGTGGGCGTCGCAGCTGAGGCCGTAGCCGAGCACCTCGGCGTAGATCCGGGCGCCGCGCGCAAGCGCCGAGTCCAGGCTCTCCATGAGCAGGATCCCGGCGCCCTCGCCGGTGAGGATGCCCTTGCGGTCCTTGTCGAAGGGCTGGCAGACCTCGGGGGCGATGGTGCCGAGCCGGTAGAAGCCGGTGAAGGTCTTGCGGCAGACGGCGTCGGCGCCACCGCACAGGGCGGTCTCGACGTCGCCGTCGCGGATGGCGTCGAAGCCGCTGCCGATGGCGTAGTTGCCGGCCGCGCAGGCGGTCGGGATGGTCAGGGCCTCCACGTCCACGAGGCCGAGTTCGCGGACGATGCCGCTGGAGAGCCGGCCGGCCTGGGCCCGGCGTACGACGCCGTGGTCCAGGTGCTCCGGCCCGTGCTCCAGCTGCTGTCCGACGAGCAGGTCGAGGTCCCGGGACTCGGCGTCGGTGGTGCCGACCGAGACCAGGACCTTGCGCTCCCGGAGGTCCTCCGGGGTCAGGCCGGCGTCCTCGACGGCCATCCGGGCGGCGGCGATCGAGAACTGCGTGGCCCGGCCGAGTTCCGCCGGCTCGGTCCGGTGGATCCAGTCCCCGGGCTCGAAGTCGTCCACTTCGCACCCGTTGGCGTGGGCGAAGCCCGTCGTGTCGAATGCCGTGATCGGCTTGACCCCGCTGCGCCCGGACCGCAGTCCGTCCAGGAAGGCCGTGACCCCGAGGCCGATGCTGGTGACCGTGCCGAGGCCGGTGATCACCACCCGGCGCGGCGCCCGCTCATCGTCGTACACCCTGCGCTCCCGTCGTAGTCGTACGCGCCGTGGCCTAGTTGGCCGCTTCGGACTTGGCGGCTATGGCTTCCTCGACGACCGTGATGACGGCGGCGAGGTTGACCATCCGGGAGAGCTCGGCCTGGTCGATGTCGGTGCCGAAGATCCGCTCCAGCTGGGAGAGGATCTCGATGGCCCCCATGGAGTCCGCTTCGTGGTCTTCCTTGAAGCGGCTGGTGTCGGTCATCTCCGAGGGATCGATCTCCAGGATGTCGCAGATGATCTCCTTGATCCGGTCGCGGGATTCGAGGTCGAGGCCGTTCGCTGCAGTTGTCATGCCGCAGATGCTGGCCGACCGCCCTGACGCCCCTCTGACGCCGTTCTGAACTCCCGCTGGGGTGGCGACTAGTGCTGTGGCCGGAAAGGTTTGCCGGGGCGCGGTGTCCGGTGCGGTGCATCGCAAGGCGGAGGGCCGCGGCTCGTACTGGACGTACTTGCGCGGTCCGACAACGCAGCGAGGTGCCGTGCCGGGCGCCGTGACCCGGTGAACCTTGCCGGTCACAGCACTAGGCGCCGACGGGCTGCGGGAGGTGGCGTCCGAGCTCCCTGAACTCCTCGCGGTGCTCCTGGATCCAGGACCAGTACGCCGGCCGGGAGCGGGCGTAGCCGCAGTAGTACGCGCGTACGGTGTCGACCAGGGTGTGCAGCGTCTCGCGGGACACGGCGCTGCCGCGCCACAGCACGGCCAGCTCCACCCGCTCGCTCCCGGTCACCGGGACCAGGGCCACGCCGGGCGTCGCCCCGGAGGGTGTCGTGAGGGCGGCCACGTCCATGTCCCGCACCCAGTTCATGGCCTCCTGGTGGCTGTTGACGTGGTGCAGCACCCGTCCGGGCGCGGCGCCGCCCAGGACCCGCCGCTCCACGGTGCGGAACCAGTGGTCCTGCGAGGAGCGCACCCAGGCCAGGCCCGCGCGGTCGGCGAGTTCCGTGAGCTCCTCCGCCCCGACGGACGCGCGGGCCGTGAGCGGATGGCCGTGCGGGACGGCCAGCCACACCGGCTCCCGCACGATCAGGGCGCGGCCCAGGGCGGGTTCCCCGCCGTCGACGTCGCCGGCCGGCGCGCCCCCGGCCGGCTCGGGCACCCGGGGCACCAGGGCGGCGGCCAGCGCCCCGCGCTGCACCGCCTCCACGGCGGCCGCCGGGTTCAGCGTCTGCGTCTGCACGGCGGCGTCCGGCAGCGCGGCCTGGAGGGCGCCGCGCAGCGTCGGCGGCGTCCACTCGGTGCATCCCAGCCGCAGCGGGCCGCCGGAGACGGCCAGCGCCTCGGCCATCACCTCGTCCGCCCGCCGGACCAGGTCGGCCAGCCGCGGGACCAGCCGCGCGCCCAGCTCGGTCGGCGTCACCCCGGACCGGGAACGCACGAAGAGGTCACCGCCGACCGCCCTTTCGATTCGGCGCAGTTGTGCGGTGAGGCTCGGCTGTGGAAGGCCCAGTTCCTGTGCTCCGGCGGAAATGCTCCCGGCGGTGTTGATCGTGACGACAATGCGAGCGTGACGCAATTCGAGTTCCATGTCCTGCCCCCCGTCGGCGGTTCCCGGAAATGGGAATTCAGTCCGCAGGTCCACTGCCGCCGGGGTGGGCCGTCCCCGGATTTTCTCGGGTCCGGACATCCAGGCGGAAAGAGGCCTGCGGACTGAACCGGTCCTTTCACCGTATCGGCATTCCGCTTCCGGACAAGGGGCACCCGCGAAACCTCAGCGGGACGACAGCGGCGGAACAGTGGAAGAACAGAGCGGAAGGCGGACCCCGGCCTCAGCCCCGGCGGCCGGCATAGACCAGGGCCTGACGGGGCTCCCCGAGCACGTCGTCCTGCTCGAGGATCGCCTGGTACGCCCGGTTCAGCGCGCGGCCGGGCTCCAGCCCCAGGTCCCCGGCGAGCCGGCGCCGCGCCCCGTGGAACACCTCCAGCGCCTCGGCCTGCCTGCCCTCCCGGTACAGGGCCAGCATCAGCAGCTCGCTCAGCCGCTCCCGCTCGGGGTGCTCGACGGCCAGCTGGCGCAGCTCCGGGACCGAGATGCGGTGCGCGTCGACGGTCAGCAGGGCCGTGATCAGGTCCTCGTAGGCGGTGATCCGGCGTTCCTCCAGGTGGGCGGCGGCCAGCCGGATCCGCACCCCGTCCACCGAGTCCATCAGGGCCGGCCCCCGCCACAGTGCGAGCGCCCGCTCCAGCTCGACGATGGCCCGCTCCGGGTCCACGTGGACCAGCGCGGCGCCGTTCTCGGCGTGCCGCAGGAAGCGGTGCGCGTCGACGCGTTCGGGCGCCAGGTCCAGCAGGTAGCCGCTGCCGACGGTGCGGATCAGCTCCGTGCCCTTCATCCCGGTGAGGGACTCCAGGTACTTGCGCAGCCGGAGCACGTTGGCCTGCAGGGCGTTGCGGGCGTTGGTCATCCGCTGGTGGGCCCAGAGCTCGTCCTCGATCTGGTCGGACGTCACCGTGGTGCGCGGAGAAAGGGCCAGGAACGTCAGGAGCGAGGTCACCCGCTTCGAGGCCATGGCATACGTACGGTCTCCCCAGGAAAGGGACACGGAACCGAGTACGTTGATTTCCACTTGTTCAACCCCCGTTGGTATCGGCAGGCCCTCATGCTGTCCCGGGTCAACCGATCGGGGGAAATACCATCCGGGCAGCCGAAATCCGGCCACGTGGTATGGCCGGGTCGTCGCTCTTGCCGGGGAGGTGTCCTCACGGCATACTGCCGACCCTCCCTGACAGGGCGCTGACGGACGAAAACGTGTCCGGAATTCGTGCCCCGCCTGTGACATTTGCCGAGCGCTTAAGGGCCTGTGCCGGACCGCGTCCCGTTCCTAGGCTCCGGGTCATCCGCGATCAGTCAGCGAATGGGAGTCATTGGGATGCTCAACAAGATCGTGATTGTGGGCGGCGGCACCGCGGGTTGGATGACGGCCTCGTACTTCAAGGCCGCGTTCGGGGACCGCATAGACGTCACGCTGGTCGAGTCCGGCCACGTCGGCGCGGTCGGAGTGGGCGAGGCGACCTTCAGCGACATCCGGCACTTCTTCGAGTTCCTCGGACTCAAGGAGAAGGACTGGATGCCGGCCTGCAACGCCACGTACAAACTCGCCGTCAAGTTCGAGAACTGGCGGGAGAAAGGCCACTACTTCTACCACCCGTTCGAGCAGATGCGGTCCGTCAACGGCTTCCCGCTGACGGACTGGTGGCTGCAGAACGGTCCGACGGACCGCTTCGACAAGGACTGCTTCGTCATGGCCTCGGTCATCGACGCCGGCCTCAGCCCGCGCCAGGAGGACGGCACGCTCATCGACTCGCCGTTCGTCGAGGGCGCGGACGAGATGGCCGGACTCACCATGTCCGAGCACCAGGGCAAGACGCAGTTCCCGTACGCCTACCAGTTCGAGGCGGCCCTGCTGGCCAAGTACCTCACGAAGTACTCGATCGAGCGCGGCGTCAAGCACGTCGTCGACCACGTCGAGGAGGTCAAGCTCGACGAGCGCGGCTGGATCTCCGGCGTCGCCACCACCGAGCACGGCGACATCACCGGCGACCTCTACATCGACTGCACCGGCTTCCGCGGGCTGCTCATCAACCAGGCCCTCGAAACCCCCTTCATCTCGTACAAGGACACGCTCCCCAACGACAGCGCCGTCGCCCTCCAGGTCCCGATGGACATGGAGCGCCGCGGCATCCTGCCGTGCACCACCGCCACCGCCCAGGACGCCGGCTGGATCTGGACGATCCCGCTGATGGGCCGCGTCGGCACCGGCTACGTGTACGCCAAGGACTACATCTCCCCGGAGGAGGCCGAGCGCACCCTGCGCGAGTTCGTCGGCCCGGCCGCCGCGGACGTCCCCGCCAACCACATCAACATGCGGATCGGCCGCAGCGAGAACTCCTGGGTCAAGAACTGCGTCGCCATCGGCCTGTCCAGCGGCTTCGTCGAGCCCCTCGAGTCCACCGGCATCTTCTTCATCCACCACGCGATCGAGCAGCTCGCCAAGAACTTCCCCGGCGACGACTGGAACCCGGTCCAGCGCGAGCTGTACAACGACTCCATCGCCCACGTCATGGACGGCGTCCGCGAGTTCCTCGTCCTGCACTACGTCGCCGCCAAGCGCAACGACACCCAGTACTGGCGCGACGCGAAGACCCGGGCGATCCCCGAGTCCCTGGCCGCCCGCATCGAGAAGTGGAAGACGCAGCTCCCGGACTCCGAGACGGTCTACCCCTACTACCACGGCCTGCCGCCGTACTCCTACATGTGCATCCTCCTGGGCATGGGCGGCATCGACCTCAAGCCCTCCCCGGCGCTCGCACTGTCGGACCCGAGCGTCGCGGAGCGCGAGTTCGAGGCGATCCGGGACAAGACCCGCCGTCTCGCCGAGGTCCTGCCCAAGGCCTACGACTACTTCGCGCAGATGCGCGTCGCCTGACATCGGTCCGCCGGCCGGAAAGGGCCCGAATCCATGGAAGTCATCGAACTCCTGACCCGCACCGCGCACGTCCTCGCGATCCTCGTCGTGATCCTGCTGCTGGCCTGGGCGGGCCGGGCCGCCGCCCGCCTGCTGCGCCAGCCCGAGGTGATCGGCGAGATCACGGCGGGCCTGCTGGCCGGCCCGGCGGCCCTGTACCTGATGGGCCCCGGGGCCTTCGCGAACGTGCTCCCGGGCCCGGTACTGGACACCCTCAAGCTCATCTCCAAGGCCGCCCTCGCGCTCTTCCTCGTCGGCCTGGCCCACAAGCTCCAGACCGGCCCGGGGGCGCAGTCCCGCCGCACCACCGTGTGGGTGGCGGCCGGTTCCCTGGTCGCGCCGCTCGTCAGCGGCCTGCTGCTGGCGGGGCTGGTCCTCGTCACCGACGACACCGCGGCCCGCGGTGACGCCCCGCTGCCCGCCTTCGTCCTCATGGTCGCCGTGGCCATGTCCATCACCGCCGTACCGGTGATGGCCCGGATCCTCACCGACCGCGGCATGAGCGAATCCTCGGCCGGCCGGATCGCGCTCGGCGCGGCCATCACCGTGGACGCCGTCGGCTGGCTGCTGTGCATGCTCGCCATCAGCCTGGGCGAGGGGAGCCTCGGGGGCTTCCTCCGCTCGGCGCTCGCGCTGGCGGTCGGCGCCGTGTGCGCGCTGGCGATCCGGTTCTCGCTGCGCACCCCCCTCGCCCGCCGGGCGTACGGGAAGACCCCGCGCACCTTCGCCGTCGTACTGGCGGTGGCCACCCTCGCGGTGGCGATCGCCATGGAGAAGATGGGCATGACCGCCATCGTCGGGGCCGCGCTGGTGGGCTTCGCGATCCCCCAGGACAAGGACGCCCCCTGGGCGCCCGCCGTCGACGGCATCGCCCGCTCCGGACGCCTGCTGGTACCCGCGTTCTTCGTGGTCACCGGAGTCACCGTCCTGAACGGCAGCTTCTCGCAGGCGTCCTGGGTGCTCATCCTGTCCACCACCCTGCTCGCCTGCGTGGGCAAGGGTTTCGGCGGCTACCTGGGAGCCCGGATCGGCGGCCGCCCGCCTGCCGACGCCCGCCGGGTCGCGGTCCTCATGAACACCCGCGGCCTGACCGAACTGATCGTCCTCCAGGCCGGGTTCAGCGCCGGGATCCTCACCGCACCCCTGGTCCTGGCCCTGGTCGTGATGGCCCTCGTCACCACGGCCCTGACCGGCCCGCTGCTCGGCCTCCTCGACCACCGGGAACGCGGCGCGACGCGCGACCGGGCCGCGGAGAACGAGAAGAACGAGCAGAGCGAGAACACCGAGAAGACCGGCACGGCCGAACCCCAGCGCGTCCTGGCGACGGAAGGCAGCACCCGATGACCACCCAACCCACCGCGACGACCTCCACACAGGCGTCACCCGACGCGTTCCGCTCGCTGATGAGCGAGTTCCCCACCGGGGTCTGCGCCGTCACCACCCGAGACCTGGACGGCGAACCGCGCGGGATGACCTGCTCCTCGGTGACCAGCGTCTCCCTCGCCCCGCCCACCCTGCTCGTCTGCCTCCGCGCCGGCAGCCCGACCCTCCAGGCCCTCCTCAACTCCGGCTCGTTCTCCGTCAACTTCCTGCACGCGCAGGGCCAGGAGACCGCCGAGCTGTTCGCCTCCGGAAACCCGGACCGGTTCGCGCTGGTGCCCTGGGACCAGCCGCCCGGCGCGGGCGGGCCGCACCTCGTCCGGGACGCCCACACCGTCGCGGACTGCGAGGTCGTGCTGACCCAGCGGATGGGCGACCACGTCACCGTCTTCGGCGAGGCCCGCCGGATAACCCGGCAGCACATCCGTCCGCCGCTCCTGTACGGGCAGCGGCAGTTCCGCTCCTGGTCGCAGACCTGACCCGTCCCAGACCTGACCCCTCCCCCAGCCGGCCCCGCCCGGGGCCGGCCCCAGCAGAAGGAAAACCCATGACAGGGACACCGGACCCGCAGGGTCGGCACGTCGTCCGCCTGGAATCCGTGACGAAGGTCTACGGCGGTGCGAAGAACGAGGTCACCGCTCTCGACAACGTGAGCATCGGCCTGGACAGGGGCACCTTCACCGCGGTGATGGGACCCTCCGGATCCGGCAAGAGCACCTTCCTGCACTGCGCGGCGGGGCTGGACCGTCCGTCCTCGGGTTCGGTCCTGCTGGACGGTGTCGACCTGGCACGGCTCAAGGAGCGGGAACTGACCAAGTTCCGGCGCGAGCGCATCGGCTTCATCTTCCAGGCGTTCAACCTGCTGCCCGCCCTGTCCGTCCTCGACAACGTCACCCTGCCGCTGCGGCTCGCCGGCAAGCGGCCCCAGAAGGGCGCGGTGGCCGAGGTGCTGGAGCGGGTCGGGCTCGGCGGCCGGGAGGACCGGCGCCCCGGCGAACTCTCCGGCGGCCAGCAGCAGCGCGTCGCCATCGCCCGGGCGCTCATCACCCGGCCGGCCGTCATCTTCGGTGACGAGCCGACCGGCGCCCTGGACACCTACACGGCGCGCGAGGTGCTGACCCTGCTCCGCGAGGCCGTCGAACAGGCGGGCCAGACCATCGTGATGGTCACGCACGACCCGGTCGCCGCCTCGCACGCCGACCGGGTGCTGTTCCTCGCGGACGGCCGCATCGTCGACCACCTGGACCGGCCCACCGCCGACCAGGTCGCCGAGCGCATGACCCACCTGGGCGCCTGGGGCACCCGCCCGGCGGCCACCCCCGTCGGCGCGGCACACGGGACGCTGCTGTGATCAGGATCGCGCTGCGCACACTGCGCTACCACAAGGGCGGATTCATCGCCTCGTTCATCGCGCTGTTCTTCGGCGCGACCATCGTCGTGGCCTGCGGCGGCCTGCTGGAGACGGGCATCCACAACGCCGCCCCGCCCCAGCGGCTGGCCGCGGCCCCCGTCGTCGTCACCGGGGAGCAGCGCTACCTCGGCACCTCCAGCGAGATGGTCTTCCCCGAGCGGGTCCGGTTCGACGCCGCGCTCGCCCAGAAGATCGCCGCGGTGCCCGGGGTGAAGGGCACCGCGGCCGACGTGACCTTCCCCGGCGCCCTCGCCCCGGCCGGCAACGCCGGCCGGGCCGCGCAGATCGCCGGCCACGGCTGGTCCTCCGCCGCCCTCACCCCGTACCGGATCACCGAGGGCGCCCCGCCCGCGACCGCCGGCCAGGTCGTCCTGGACACCCGGCTCGCCCAGCAGACGGGCCTGCGGCCCGGCGCCAAGGTCGAGATCCGCTCAGGCGGTACGTCGAAGAGCTACGAGGTCTCCGGCCTGGCGGCCGGCAACGGCGAGCCCAACGGGGTCTTCCTCGCCGACACCGCCGCCCAGGAGGCCCAGATCGCCGCCGGACTGTCCGGCAAGGTCGACAACATCGGCGTCTTCCCGGCCCCCGGCGCGGACCTCGCCGCCGTCGCCGACGGCATCCGCAAGGCGGTCGACGGCCTGCAGGTGTCCGTCCTGACCGGTGACGAGCGGGGCCGCGCCGAGAACCCGGGCGTCATCGACGACGGCAGCGACCTGATCCCGCTCGCCGCCGCCTTCGGCGGACTCTCCGCCATGGTCACCGTGTTCGTCGCCTCCTCCACCCTCGGCCTGTCCATCCAGCAGCGGCAGCGCGAAATGGCGCTGCTGCGCGCCATCGGCACCACCCCCGGCCAGCTGCGCCGGCTGATCCTGGGCGAGACCGTCCTGCTGGCGGCCATCGCGACCGCCCTGGCCTGCATCCCGGGCCCCCGGGTGGGGCGCTGGCTGCTGGGCGCCTTCGCCGACGCCGGCGTGGTGCCGGACTCGATCGTCTTCCGCGCGGGATCCGTCCCGCTGATCGTCGGCGTGGGCACCGCCTTCGTCACCGCGGTCGGCGCCGCGTTCATCGCGGCCAACGGCGCCGCCCGCACCCGGCCCACCGAGGCGCTCGCCGAAGCGGGCCTGCAGCGCCGCTGGTTCAGCGGCTTCCGCTCGGTCCTGGGCCTGCTGTGCCTGGTCGGCGGCGTCGCCCTGGCCGTCGGCACGGCCGGCATGGACGGCCCGGACGCCGGCAGCGTCGCCACCCCGGCGGCCATGGTGTGGACGACCGGCTTCGGCCTCCTCGGCCCGGTACTGGCCCGCGCCATCACCGCGGGGCTGCGCCGCCCCGTGCGCGCGGTGTCCGGCCTCTCCGGCCACCTCGCCACCCGCAACGCCAAGGCCCGTACGGCCCGGCTCGCGGCGGCGGTGATGCCGGTGATGCTCGCCACCGGTCTCGCCGTCGGCCTGATCTACATGCAGACCACCCAGGCCGACGGCGCCGACCAGGCGTTCGACGAGAGCCTGCGGGCCGACGCGGTGGTCACCTCCGTCTCCGGCGGCATGCCGCTGGAGACGGTGGACGCGATCCGGAACCTGCCCGGGGTCGCGGCGGCCTCCGCCCAGGTCCCCAGCCTCGGCTTCATCGAGCCCGACGTACCGGTCGACCCGACCGCGAACGGCGGTGACGGCGAGTCCGGCGCACCGCAGCCCACCGAGGTGTCGCTGCAGGGCGTCACCCCCGAGGGCGTGGCCGCGACCACCTCGTTCAAGGCCGCCTCCGGCAGCCTCGACGGCCTGCGCGGCGACACCGTCGCCCTCCCCGCCCGGTACGCCGGCGACCGGAAGATCGGCGACACCGTCCCGATGCGCCTGGGCGACGGCACCCGCGTCGACCTGAAGCTGGTCGCCACCGTCGACGGCAAGCGGGGCTACGAGACCGCGCTGGTCCCGGCGTCCGTCCTGGTCGGGCACACCGACGCGGGCCTGGTCCCGCAGATCATGGTGAGCGCCGCCCCGGGCACCGACCGGGCGGCCCTGGACGCCTCGCTGCGCACCCTCGCCGACAAGCAGCCCGGACTGCGCGTCACCGACCGGCAGGCGCTGACCGCCGTCGCGGCGGACAACAGCGACACCCAGTCCTGGATGGCCTACCTGGTCCTCGCGGTGGTCGTCGGCTACGCGACGATCGCCCTGGTCAACACCCAGGTGCTGGCCACCACCGAGCGGCGCCGCGAGTTCATGCTCCAGCGGCTGATCGGCGCCACCCGCCGGCAGGTGATGCAGATGATGGCCATGGAGGCGGTCCTGGTCTCGGTGGCGGGCATCGTCCTCGGCCTCCTGGTCGCCCTGCTGACCCTGGTGCCGTTCAGCATGAGCGTGCTGGGCACGACCCTCCCGACCGGCTCCCCGTGGATCTTCGTCACGGTGGTCGGCGGGGCACTGGGCCTGACCCTGGCCACCACCCTGCTGTCGGCCGGCGCGGTCCTGCGCGGCCGGCCGGGCGACCTGGCCGGCATCAAGGAGTAGCCCCCGCCCATGAGCAACGGCCGCCCCCGGCACGGAAATCCGTGCCGGGGGCGGCCGTTGGCGTGCGTGGCGCAGGCGTACGTCAGGACGCGGGCTGGAGCGCGCCCGCCGGGGCCGCGGCCGGCGCCGCGTGCGCCCGGTGCGGTGCGGCCGCGGCCGGCTGCCCGCTCATGCCCTTGAGCAGCGCCGCGCCGAGCGGGGTCAGGGTGTGCAGCACGGTGTTGCGGACCCGCCGGGTGGTGATCAGGCCGGTCCGGCGCAGTACCGCGGTGTGCTGGCTGGCGCCGGCCGCCGAGATGCCGAGCCGGTCCGCGAGCTGCGTGGTGGTGCAGCTGGCCCGCAGCACGTGCAGCGCGGCCGCCCTGGTCTGCCCGACCAGGGCCCCCAGCGACTGCCCGCTGCCGTCCGGCTTGTCCCACAGCGCGGTCGCCTGGTAGCTGTCCGGCGGCGCGGCGAACGCCAGCACCACCGGCGCGGACCGGTCGAAGCGCCGCGTGACCCGGCCCGCCCGGTGCGCCAGGAACACCGACGGGGCGAGCACCAGACCGCGCCCGTCCAGGTGGATGTCCTCGTCGGGCGCGTCGTGGATCTCCAGCACCGGCGGCCGCCAGGTGATCCGCGAGTGCAGCGTGGTCAGCAGCAGTTCGGCTCCGCCGCCCATCAGCACCCGGCCCCGGGCCTCGCACTCGACCTCCAGGAAGGCCAGCAGGTGCTCCCAGTACGGAGCCACCGCGGCCTGCCAGACCCGGGTGAGCTCACTGCCCGCGGCGCCCTGCTCGATGATCCGCAACAGGGCGCCGAGGCCGGCCTCGCCGTCCGTGCCGGGCCCGCCCGGCAGCCGCCCGGGGACCGGCCGCAGCCGGTCCCCGACCTGGCTGCGCCAGCGCGCGAACGGGGTGCTGACACCCCGTCCGAGCAGTCCGTACGCGAACGCCGACTCGACCAGCGGCCCCGCGGTGATCTTCAGGCGGGTCCGTGCGACGTCGGCAGCGGTGAAATGGATCCTTTGCACAGTGCAGCCCCCGTAGTCCGAAAACGTGCTTCCGGCCGGCCGGGTCAGGCCGGAGTGCCGGTGAGAGTGACGAAGACGTCGTCGAGCGTGGGCCTGCGCAGCGCGAAGTCGCGTACGTCCACGCCCTCTTGGCGCAGCTCCCCGGCGGCCGACGCGATCGTCGCCAGGCCGTCGCCGACCGGGATGGAGACCACGCTCCGCGCGGCGTCCACGGACGGCTCCGCCGCGGTGATCCGGCGCAGCGCGCGGACCGCGTCCGGCAGCCGGCCGGGCACGGCCACGGCCACCTCGAGCCGCTCCTCGCCGACCTTGCGCTTCAGCTCGTCCGGGGTGCCCTCCGCGATCACGCGGCCGGAGTCGATGACCGCGATGCGGTCCGCGAGGAAGTCGGCCTCCTCCAGGTACTGGGTGGTCAGCAGCACGGTCACGCCGTCCTCGACCAGGTCCCGTACCACCGTCCACAGACCCATCCGGCTCACCGGGTCCAGCCCGGTGGTCGGCTCGTCGAGGAACAGCACCGACGGCGTCGCGACCAGCGAGGCCGCCAGGTCGAGGCGCCGCCGCATGCCGCCCGAGTAGGTGCGGGCCTGGCGGTCGCCGGCGTCGGTCAGGTCGAACCGCTCCAGCAGCTCCTGCGCCCGCGCACGGGTCGCCGTCCGGCCCAGGTGCACCAGCGTGCCGATGAGTTCGAGGTTCTCGCGGCCGGTCAGCATCTCGTCCACCGCCGCGTACTGGCCGGCCAGACCGATCCGCCTGCGCACCTCCGAGGCCTCGCGCACGATGTCGTACCCGGCGACGGTCGCATGCCCGCCGTCCGGTTCGAGCAGCGTCGCCAGCATCCGCACGGTGGTCGTCTTTCCCGCGCCGTTCGGGCCGAGCAGGCCCAGCACCGTGCCGGCCGGGACCTCCAGGTCCACGCCGCCCAGCGCCTCCTGGCTCTCGTAGCTCTTGCGCAGTCCCTCCGCGCGAATCGCCATGTCCACGTCCACAGTCCTCCTCCGCCTCCGCCCCGGATCCGTGCCCGATCAGGCGGACTCGGAGGCGGCCGCGCGGAGCCCCGCGGGACGCATGTCCGTCCAGTGCTCCTCGACGTAGGCGAGGGCCGCTTCCCGCGGCGCCTCTCCCAGGGCCACCGTCCAGCCCTCGGGGCGCTGCGCGAAGGCGGGCCAGAGGGAGTGCTGGCCTTCGTCGTTCACCAGCACGAGGAAGGTTCCGTCCTGGTTGTCAAAGGGGTTCGACACGTCGCTCACTCCGTCATCCGAGTCGTCATGGACGAGCTCGGGGGTGCCCCGTCGCCCAGGCCGGTCTCGCGGCCTGAGCGACAGGACACCCCCGGTGCCCCGCGCCGCTCGAGGGCGGGGGGCCGGCCCGCCCTGTGAGAATCCCGGACCGCGCTGACGGACCGCTGAGTTGCGTCTGACGCGCGCGGATGACCTCGTAACCCCCCGGACGTGAAATTTTCCCGTTTCCTCCCCTACCTCCCCGCGCGCGCCCGGGTCGCGGCGATGTCGGTCTTGCCGTTGGCGTTCACCACGATCTCGTCCACCAGGTGCACCGCGTCCGGCACCAGCGCCGACGGCAGCGCCTCGGCGAGCGTCTTGCGGACCAGCGCCGCGAACTCCTGCGCGCCGGGCCGCGGCCCCTGCCCGCCGAGCCGGACGAACAGCTCCAGCGCGTCCACCGGTCCGCGCACGATGTCGAAGGCGGCGTCCGCCACCCCCGGCACGGACAGCACGTGGTGGCGCAGCTCGCCCAGCTCCACCCGGTACCCGTTGACCTTCAGCTGGTCGTCACCGCGCCCGAGGTAGAGCAGCGCGCCCTCCGCCAGCAGCTCCACGGTGTCCCCGGTCCGGTACGCCCGCCCGCCGGCCGGGCCGCCCAGCTCGCCCTCGTCGAGGAACTTCCCGCCCCCCGCGCCCCCGAGGTACCCGGCGGCGACCGCCCGCCCCGCGATCACCAGCTCGCCGGGAGCGCCCGGCGCCACCGGACGCAGCTGCTCGTCGACCACGTACGCCCGGGTGTTCCAGGCGGGCCGGCCGATCGGCACGGTCGGGGTCGACGGCAGGCTGCCGCGGTCGAAGCGGTACGCGCAGCAGCCGATGGTCGTCTCCGTCGGACCGTAGTGGTTGACCAGCCGGACCCCGTCCAGCCGGGAGCCGAGCGAGGAGATCAGCGCGGGGTCCAGGCCCTCCCCGCCGAACATCAGGAGCTTCGTCACCCGGTCGTAGCGCGGGGGCTGCGCCAGCACCTCGAAGAACCGGGCGTGCGAAGGGGTCATCTTCACGAAGGTGTAGTGCCCTTCGCCTCCGCCGAACAGCGTCTCCTGGTCCCAGATCCCTGCGACCGTGGTGACCGTACGGCCCTGGGCGAGCGGCACCCACAGCGAGGTCATCGCCAGGTCGAAGCCGAGACTGCCGAAGAGCGGACTGCCGCGGCCCGCGGCGCCCACCAGGTCGCCGCACCAGGACACGTAGTTGGCGAGCGAGCCGTGCTCGACCATGACGCCCTTGGGGGTGCCGGTGGAGCCCGAGGTGAACACGACGTACGCGACGTCGTCCGCCCTCGGCAGCGAGGGCTCGGGCAGCCCGGGCTTCTGGGACAGCCCCCGTACGTCGATCACCGGCACCGTCAGCGCGGGCAGCGTCCCGCTCCCCGCGGCCCCGTCGTGGAGCAGCGCGGCCGGAGCCGCCCCCGCCAGGACGGACGCCGTCCGCTCGCCGGGATGGGTCGGGTCGATGGGGACGTACGCGGCCCCGAGGGCCATCGCCCCCAGCGCCCCGGCGACCGTCCCGGCGGTACGGTCGGCCCACAGCGCGACCCGGTCCCCGGGGCCGGTCCCGGCCTCGGCGAGCGCGGCGGCGACGGCGAGCGCCCGCTGCCACAACTGCCTGTAGGTGACCTGCTCGGGGCCCGTACGGACGGCCACCGCGTCGGGCCGGGTCCGCGCGTGGTCGCGCACCAGGTGCACGACCGATTCCGCCGCGACCGGCCGGACCTCGCCGGCGATCGAGCTGGGGTGGGGTGCTGAGACCATCGCTCCTCCTGTGGTTCGCCCGGGCGGCTCTCCGCCGTCTGACGCGGCGCTCCGCAGGCCCCCAGCAGCCTAAAAACCCCGCCCCCGCCGGAACCACCCCCTTAAGCACCCGCCAAATAACCACCCTGCCCTGGCAATTCCAGCACTGGCCGGACCATCCCAGCGCTGGCCGGGCCATTCCAGCCTCGCCGGCGTTTGAGGCGCGGGGTCTGGGGCGGAGCCCCGGTTTCGGGAAGGGGCGGGGTGGGGGACAGGCCCCGCGCAGCGGCCCGCACGCAGGCGGCCGCCGGGGCCGGCCGCGCGCCGGGGCGTCTCCTCGGGCGTCGAACGTTTCCAGGGGCCGGAGGGCCGAGGGCGGCCCAGTTCGACGCCCTGCGGGGACGCCCCACCGCACACCCGACCCCGTCGGCACCGGCGGCCCGTTACGCCCCGGCAGCCACCACGGCGAGCAGCATGCCGCCGCCGGCGGCCCAGCGGCCCCGCAGGAGCTCACCCGCCCCGTGCAGGATCCGCGCTTCGAAGCGGCCGCCCGCGGAGGCGGGTCCGGTGAACGACACCGCCACGTCGCGGAAGCCCAGCCGGACCCGCGCGTGCGGGAACCACGCCTTGTACGCGGCCTCCTTCGCGCAGAACAGCAGCCGGTCCCAGCAGACGCACCCCCCGCCACCGCCGAGCTCCCGCGACTCCGCCGGCGAGGCGATGGTCTCCAGGACACCCTCCCGCAGCGGCCGGTCCGGCTCCGCGTCGATGCCGAGCCGGGACACGTCCGCGGCCCGGGCGACGGCCGCGGCCCGGTACCCCCGGGTGTGGGTCATGCTGCCCACGACCCCGTCGGGCCACCCCGGCACCCCGTCCGCGTCCGGCAGCAGCGCGGCCGAACCCGACCCGCCGAGCTCGCGCAGCGCCCGGCGCGCGCAGTGCCGTACGGTGGCGAACTCCCGCCGCCGGCCCGCCGCGGCCCCGGCCACCACTGCCTCCTCGGCCGGCAGCAGCACGCCTTCCGGGGCGTCCCCGAAGACGTCCACGCCGACGACCGGACCGGGCAGCGGCAGCAGCGCCCGGATCACCCCCGGATCCGGCGGGCGACCGCCGCGCCGAGCACCGTGGCCGGCTTCCCGAGGTCGAAGGGCAGGTCGAAGTGGTGCCGGCCGGGCACCACCAGCTCCGTCACGTCCGCCCCGCAGGCCCGCGCCGCCTCCGCGAACGCCTCCTGCTGCAGCCCGAACGCCCCGGTCTCGCGGACCCCCCGGGCGATCACCAGCGGCGGCAGCCCCGCAGCCCCGGCGGGCAGCCACCGCAGCGGGCTGAGCTCGCGGGCTTCCGCCGCGTCCATTCCGAGCGCGTCGTTGACGTACGTGTGCGTCAGCGGCTCGAGGTCGTACACGCCGCTGATCAGCGTCGCGGACGCGACCTCGGCCGCCGGGTCCAGCCCGGCCGCCCGCCAGCCAGCCGCGTCCAGCAGTGCCGAGGCCACCAGGTGCGCCCCGGCGGAGTGCCCGCTGAGGTGCACGGTCGAGGGCGCGCCCGGCAGCCCGGCGCGGCCGCCGCAGATCCGGCGTACGGAGTCGGCCGCCATCGCGGTGATCGCGGGCATCCGGTGCCGCGGCGCCAGCCCGTAGCCGAGCGCCGCGAACGACACGCCCGCCGCCACGAAGTCCGCCGCGGCGAAGGCCGCTTCGGCCCTGCTGTGCTCCTGCCAGTAGCCGCCGTGCACGAAGACCATCAGCGGCGCCCCGGGTTCGGCCGCCGGGAACAGGTCGAGGCGCTGTTCCGGCAGCGGCCCGCACGGCACGTCCCGGTAGACCCGCAGGGTCTGCCGGGCCCGCGCGCTGTCGGCCGCGTACCGCGCCAGGTGGGCGTCGAGGTCCGGGACGAGGGAACTGGGGGAGTAGTCCAGGTCGAGGTCGGGGCCGGCCGTGGTCACGCCAGCTCCGCCCACACCTCGGGCAGCACCCGCCGCCGGGCCGCCATCCACAGGTACGAGGCCCCGTCGGAGCCCGCCGTGCCGGTGCTGCCGCCGAGGAACCGCTCGGCGAGCACGGCGTGCCGGGCCCGCCACATCGCCATCGCCTCGTCGAAGTCGAGCAGTACGCGCCGTGCCGCGTCGGCGCTCTCCCGGTCCGGGCCGGCCGCCACGTAGTCGTGCCAGGCCTCCTGTACGGACCGCTCCTCCAGCCGGGTGCGCAGCCGGTCCCGCTCGGCGGCGCTGAACCCGGCGGTGTTCAGGAAGCGGGTGTCGCGCAGCCCGCAGAGGTACTCGATCTCCCGGAACTGCGCGGACTGGAACCCGCTGGCCTCGCCGAGCGCGGTCCGGATGGCTTCGAAGGCGGCCGGGGTGAGCGTGGCCAGCCCGTCGAACTGCCCCACGAGGGTGCGGAAGATGATGGGCACGGGCGCCGCGCGGCGGGCCGCGAGGAAGCCGTCACCCGCGTCCAGGGCCTCCCGTACGCCCTCCAGGTGGCGCAGCACCACGGCGAAGAAGATCTCGCAGGACTGGTGGGTGGCCAGGAACAGCACCCGCTCCACGTCGTCCTCGCGGACGCACGCGGCCTCCAGGAGCTCTTCCAGCCGCAGGATCCGGCCGTACGGAGGTGCGTCGGCGGTGTCGTTCACGTGGACCTTCTTCCTCGCGGGGCCGGGTGCCGCCACGAATTCCAAGGGGAGGCGAGCATGGGAAGGGGAGCATCCGAATTGGAATTGCGAGCGTATTGAGGACGTACGCGGGCAACATCGTCATCAAGCACTCGCTTAAAGGCCCGCCAAGGCCCGCGAGGGCCCCCGGAGGCCCGCTACAGGGGCGGTGTAAGGGCCCTGTAAGGGCGGCGCGGAGGGGGCTGCCGGGGCTATGTGAAATCTTCATCTCGCGGTGGTGAGCCCGGCACTGTCAGCCCTCAGTGGTTCCTCGCAGAATCGTCGGTGAACGGACAGGAACCCGCTCGACGACGCAGAGGGAACTCACGCCATGACCAGCATTTCGGCCGGCGCCCGTATCAGCTCCACCCGTTGTGCGACCACCCCCGCACAGTCCGTCAGACGGGGCCTGGTCATCGAAAATCTCGACGCCGTGCCCGATACCGCGATGGCGCTCTACTCGGTGTGCACGGCGACGCTGGTGATGGACGCGGCGGCCCCGAGCGCCGGACGGCTCGGAGCATGACCCCTGCCGGGAACGAGCGGTCGACCGAGCCGCCGGCGTGTGAGGACGCGGACGCCCTGGTGGGCTTCAAGTCCCACCTGCGGCCGACGGTCGTACCGGACGACGCCGCCTACCTGTTCTCCCGGCGCGGAGTGACCGCGCTGCACGGGAGCGAGGCGGAGATCCTCGTACCGCTGCTCGACGGGACCCGCACCGTGGGGGCCGTCCACCGCGAGGCCTCCCGGATCCTGGGCCCCGAGGACGTCGAAGCGGCCCTCGCGGCGCTCGCCGAGGCGGGGCTGATCCGGTTCACCTCGCCGGCGGCCGCCGCGGAGCCGGCCGGCGCGGGCGTCCGGGTGCCGGCGCCCCGCCGGGCGGAGGTCGAGGCGTACTGGGACCTGGCCGGGCTCGACGGCGGCCGCGCGGCGGCCGACCTCGCCCGGTCGGCCGTCACGATCGAGGCGCTGCCCGGCATCGACCCGGCGCCGGTGGCCGCCGCCTGCCGAGCGTCGGGGATCGCGGTCACCCCGGACCCCCGCGCCGCCGGCCTCGCCCTCGTCCTCTGTGACGACTACCTCTCCCCGGAACTGGCCGCCGTGGACGCCGCCCACCGTGCCGCCGGCCGGCCGTGGCTCCCCGTCAAGCTCTGCGGCACCGACCCCTGGGTCGGACCGTTCTTCCTCCCCGAGGACGGCCCCTGCTGGCACTGCCTCGCCGTGCGGCTGCGCGGCCACCGCCACTCCGAGATCCCGGTCCGGCGCGCGCTCGGCCTGGAGGGCCCGGTCCCGCGTCCGGCCGCCGGGCTGGCCGCGGGGACGGCCCTGGCGGCGAACCTGGCCGTCCTGGAGAGCGCGAAGTGGCTGGCCGGGCTGCGCCACCCCGAGCAGGGACACATACAGACCTTGGACACGCTGCGGCTGAAGACCGCCACCCATCCCGTGAGCCGGCTCCCGCAGTGCGCCGGCTGCGGGGACCCCGGTCTCGTGGCCCGCCGGGTGATGTCCCCCTTCGTGCCCGTCTCGCGCCCCAAGGCCGCGGCGACCGGCGGCGGGGACCGGGCCCTGACGGCCGCGCAGATGCTGCGTACGTACGGGCACCTCGTGGACCCGGTGGCCGGGGTGGTCAAGGAGTTGCGGCGGGCCCCCGGCTGTCCGGACTTCGCCGCCTCCTACGTGTCCGGGCCCAACCTGGCGATGGCCTCGGCCTCCTTCGCCGGCCTGAGCACCGGACTGCGCGCGCTCAACGGCGGCAAGGGCACCACCGACGAGGAGGCGCGCACCAGCGCGCTGTGCGAGGCGGTGGAGCGCTACAGCGGCACCCGGCACGGCGACGAGCCCGTCGTACGGGACTCCCTGCGCGGGCTGGGCGCGCCCGCCCTGCACCCCAACACCTGCCAGCTGTACGACAGCCGCCAGTACGCGCAGCGGGACTACTGGAACGCCCAGCACTCCCGCTTCCACTACGTCTCCGCCCCCTTCGACGAGGACCGGCCCACCGAGTGGACCCCGGTGTGGTCGCTCACCGAGGGCGCCCAGCGGCTGCTGCCCACCTCGATGCTGTACTTCGAGCGGGGCGACATGCGGGGGACGGGCCCGGCGGGGGACGGGCTGATGGCCGACTCCAACGGCAACGCGGCGGGCAGCAGCCCCGAGGACGCCGTCGTGCAGGGGTTCCTGGAACTGGTGGAGCGGGACGCGGTGGCCCTGTGGTGGTACAACCGCACGCGCCAGCCGGAGGTCGACCTGACGGCCTTCGCGGACGAGTGGACCGAGCGGGTCCGCGACGGGTACCGGCGGATGAACCGGGAGGTGTGGGTCCTGGACCTCACGTCGGACCTGGGCGTCCCGGTGATGGCCGCGCTGTCGCGGCGTACCGACAAGCCGGACCAGGACGTGGTCTTCGGCTTCGGCGCGCACTTCGACCCGCGGGTGGCACTGCGCCGCGCGCTGGGGGAGATGGGACAGCTGCTGCCCGCGGTGGCCGACGTACGCCCGGACGGCTCGGGCTACCGGATCACCGATCCGGAGCCGCTCTCCTGGTGGCACCTGGCGACCCCGGCCAATCAGCCCTACCTCGTCCCCGATCCCGCGGCGCGGCCCCGGACCCCGGCGGACTGGCCGGCGGTACGCAACGGCGATCTCCTGGATGACGTGCACATGATTACGCGGTTGGTCCGGGAAAAAGGGATGGATCTCCTGATCCTGGATCAAAGCCGACCGGATTTGAGACTTCCAGTTGTGAAAGTAATCGTTCCGGGGCTGCGCCACTTTTGGGCGCGATTTGCCCCCGGCCGACTTTTCGACGTACCGGTAACGCTCGGCCGGTTGCCCGAACCCACGGCATATGACCAGCTCAACCCCATACCGCTGTTCGTGTGAAGGCTCAATTTTCACCCTCCTCAAGCTTCCCTCGCCTATGCTCACGCTGACGTTCGATCAGGTATGTGCCGAAGGGGGATTGACATGACTCGCCGCGCCAAGAGCTCCGGTGAACTGGCGGAGGCGGTGAGAGTCGAAGGCATTCTCCGGCGCAGTCGGGACCTGCCCGCACCGCGCATGGCCCAGGTCATCCTCATCGTCGCCATTTCCTGCTACGTGGGCATCACCACGCTCAACATCCTCAATGCCGGAGTCGAAGGCCGCGGCCTCGTGGTCGCCCTCGGCTGCCTCGTCGCGGTCTTCGTCCTCCAGCTCTTACACTCCCGGCCCGGCGCGAGGTACGCGCCCACCCCGCGCAAGGTGCTCACCCTCGGTGCGCAGGCCGTGCTCACGTACCTCCCGCTCTTCACGCTGAAATCGCAGTGGGGGGCGATGGCCGGCTTCCTGGCGGGCTCCCTGCTGCTGCTCCTGCCCCCACGGCTGGGCTGGAGCCTGTACGGCCTCGTCGGCGTCAGCATGCTCGTGCCCGCGCTGCTGGAGGGCCAGCCGCCCGTCTTCACCGTCTACATCGTGCAGACCACCCTGCTGACCGGACTGGTCACCTTCGGCCTGAGCCGGCTGTCGGAGCTGGTCCGCGTCCTGCACGAGAGCCGCGGCGCGCTGACCCGGGCCGCCGTCACCCGCGAACGCCTGCGGTTCGCCCGGGACCTGCACGACCTGCTCGGCTACAGCCTGTCCGCGATCCAGCTCAAGGGCGAGCTCATCCACCGCCTGATCTCCGCCCACCCCGCCAAGGCGAAGCAGGAGATCGAAGAAGTGCTGGTCATCTCCCGCCAGTCCCTCGCCGATGTGCGCAGGGTCGCCAGCGGGTACCGGGACATGTCCCTGGAGGAGGAGATCGCCTCGGCCCGCTCGGTCCTGGGCGCCGCCGAGGTCACCGCGGTCACCGACATCCGGCTCGGCCCGGTCAGCTCACCGGTGGACACGGTCCTGGCCACCGTGCTGCGGGAGGCCGTCACCAACATCCTGCGGCACAGCCGCGCGGGCCGCTGTGAGATCAGCGCGGTGGAGAAGGACGGCCTGGTGACGCTTTCGGTCACCAACGACGGTACTACCGAGGGTTACCGGGACAGCTCCCCGCACAGCGGCAGCGGTCTGGGGAACCTGGAGCTCAGGGTGCGCGCGGTGGGCGGCGAACTGGTGGTCGAGCAGGGCCCCGGAAGTCTCTTCCGGCTGGTCGCGAGGGTCCGGGCGGACGCCGAGCCGGACCACGACACGGACGAGCCGGCGGACGAGGAAAAGCTCGGCCTGGCCCTCTGATCCGACGCCAATTTCCCTCTGAGTCCTAACCGAAACAGGCCAACTTGCTATGCTCCGGCGACAAGATCGACCGCGCCGACGGGGGGAGGCTCAGACGGTGATCAGGATCCTGTTGGCCGAAGACATGAACATGGTGCGCGGGGCACTCGTGGCCCTGCTCAACCTGGAGGACGACCTGGAGGTCGTCAGCGAGCTGGAGCGCGGCGACGAGATCCTCGCCGCCGCCCTCGAAGTCAAGCCGGACATCGCGGTCATCGACATCGACCTCCCCGGACTCGACGGCCTGAGCGCCGCCGTGCAGATCCACGAGCACCTCCCCGAGTGCCGGACGCTGATGCTCACCAGCCTCGGCCGCCCCGGAACCCTGCGCCGCGCCCTCGCGGCCCAGGTCTCGGGCTACCTCCTGAAGGACGACTCCCCGAAGGAACTGGCCAGCGCCATCCGCCGGGTGGTGGCCGGCCAGCGGGTCATCGACTCCAACCTGGCCCTGGCCGCGTGGAGCGGACTCGAAAGCCCGCTGACGGACCGTGAGACCGAGGTGCTGCGGATGGCGGCGCAGGGGGCCGAGGCCACCGAGATCGCGGGAGAGCTCCACCTCTCGACCGGGACCGTGCGCAACTACCTGACGACCGTCGTGGCGAAACTGAACGCGCGCAACCGCGTGGACGCCATCCGCATCGCCCGCGACGCGGGCTGGCTCGTCTGACCGGACGGCTCAGGCGGACTCGTCGACGGCCGCGACCATCCCGGCCGCGAACAGGTACTCGATGATGTCCTCGGTCACCTTCGGCGGCAGCGGCAGCGCCGCCGAAGCCGCGGCGAGCGTGGTCGGCCAGGCCAGCGTCATCGCCACCCACGCCGCCTCCGGCCGGTGCAGGACCACCCGGTGCGGCGAGTCCACCGACTCCAGCACGCACCCGCCCCCCGACTCCGGCACGCTGAACGCCACGTGCCGCGGCACCCTGACGCGGCGCGCCCCGGGCCGGCGCACCAGCAGCGACGGCGCCGCCGGCGACAGCGGGAACACCGACAGCAGCGGCCCCTTCAGGTCGTCCACGCCGAGCGTGCGCACCACGAGGTGCGACAGCTTCGTGAGCGTCGGCAGCGTGAAGAGGTACGTGTCCTCGGGACCGTTCAGGGCATTGGCGAGCAGCACCGGCCCCAGCTCCATCCGCCGCAGCACCTCGCGCACCGCCGGCGTGGGCCGGTCCAGCCGTTCCTGCCCCCAGCGGCTGGTGAGCAGCAGTGCGTCGCCGCCCGAGCCCTCGTCGACGACCACGTCCTCGGACAGCGACCAGAGATGAACGGTTGGGGCATCCCCAGTCGTGCGCCGCATATCTCACCTCTCTTGCCGGGCGGCGGGACTCGTCGAGTATGAGGCCGGGCCGGAGTCCCACGACAGCCACTGAGTCATACAGTGACCATGAACTTTTCACGTCGCGGCTAACGCGACACCAGGCTCGAAACCGGCTCGTCCAGCGTCGGATCGCACCCCAGCACCGACCGGTGCAGCTCCTGCAGCCGCCGCGACGGCTCGATCCCCAACTCCCTGACGAAGGTGGAGCGCAGCCGCCGGAACACCTCAAGCGCCCGCGACGCCCGCCCGCTGCGGTACAGCGCGAGCATCAGGTGCGCGTGCAGGTTCTCCTGCAGCGGGTGCAGCGAGGTCAGCGCCGTCAGCTCGCTCACCAGCCGCGTGTGCGCACCGAGCCGCAGCTCCGCGCCGATCCGGGCTTCCGTGGCGGCCAGCCGCACCTCCTCCAGCCGCAGCGCCTCGGCCCGCAGCACCCCGCCCTGCGGTACGTCGCCCAGCGCGGGACCCCGCCACAAGGCGAGCCCGGACTTCAGCAGGTCGGCGCCGCGCTCGTCGTCCCCGGCCGCCAGCGCCCGGTTCGCCTCGCTCACGGTCGCCTCGAACTCCCGCGCGTCGACCCGCGCGACCGCCGACCCGAGCCGGTAGCCCCCGTACCCCCTGGCGACGATCTCCTTGGGATCGGCGCCGCCGACCTCCGCGATGCGGTGCCGCAGGTGCTTCACGTACGTCTGCACCGCGGCGGCCGGCCCGTTGGGCGGGCACCCGCCCCACAGCTCCTCGACGATCGCCCCCATCCCCACCTCGCGCCCCAGGTTCACGGACAGCAGCGCGAGCAGCCCGCGCTGCTTCGCGGCACTGGGTACGACGGACTTCCCGTCGACCGTGATGACGAGAGGCCCCAACAGCCCGATCTCCAGCCGCTCCATGCCCACTCCCTTCGATGACCCTCCCTCAGGCTCGCACCGGCACCCCGCGGCGGGACAGTTACGCCGACACCAGTTGGCCGTGACCTGCGGCCCCCCGCCCCATGAGAACTTCACATCCCGCCGGCCGGACCGCGAACGGCCCCGGGCCGGCACCCATGGAGGGTGCCGGCCCGGGGCCGAACGGTGTGTGCGGGGACGCGAGGGGGAGCCGGACGGGTCAGGCGGTCGGCGCGAGCTCCTTCTCCGGGGTGCCGGCGGCCTCCGCCGGGGCCTCCGCCTTGTTGCCGCGCATGACCACCACGGCGAGCAGGGCGGCGGCCAGGACACCGATCGCGCTGACCGTGAGGGTGGTGGACATCGAGGCGGTGAAGGCCTCCTTGGCGGCCTGGACCAGACCCGCGTCGCCCTGGGCGACGGCCATCGCGCCGCCGATCGACTGCTTGGCCTGCTCGGGGGCATCCTCCGGCATCCGGCCCGAGAAGGTGCTGGTGAGCAGCGAGCCCAGGATGGCGATGCCGAGGGCGGTACCGGCCTGCCCGATCGTGTCGTTCAGGGCGGAGCCGACGCCCGCCTTGTCCGCCGGGATCGTCCCCATCAGGGCGCCCACCGCGGCCGGCATGGCCATACCGGCGCCGAGGCCGAGCAGACCGAGGGCGACCGCCGGGAGGGTGAAGCCGCTGTCGGTGCCGAGGGTGGTCAGCAGCCCGAAGGAGGCCGCCATGAACAGCATGCCGACGAGGATCAGCGACCGGTAGCCGGTCTTCGCGGCGAGCTTGGCGCCCACCCCGTTGCCGACCAGCGCGGCCACGGCCAGCGGGGTGAAGGCCAGACCGGCCTTGACCGGGGAGTAGCCGAGGACCGACTGGAGGTACTGGGTGAGGACCAGGAGCAGACCGCCGTTGCCGATCTGGACCAGGGCCAGCGAGATCGAACCGCCCGTGAAGTTGCGGTGCTTGAAGAGGACCAGCGGGACCATCGGCGAGGCGGTGGTGTTCTCCCACACCACGAAGCCGGCCAGGGAGGCGACGGCGACGGCGAGGGTGACCAGCCCGCGGCCCTCGAAGGCGCCGTGCTGCGGGATCTCGATGATCCACCAGACCAGCGAGGTCATGCCGACGGCGGAGAGGACGGCGCCCAGCGGGTCGGGCTTCTGCCAGGGGGCCTTGGACTCGGGCATCAGCAGCAGACCGGCCGCCACGGCCAGGAAGACGACGGGTACGTTGATGAAGAAGATCGAGTGCCACGAGAAGTGGTCGATCAGGACCCCGCCGAGGACCGGGCTGCCGACCAGGCCGAGCATCGACACCGAGCCCCACGCCGCCATCGCCTTCGGGCGCTCCACCTCGTCGAAGACCGTGATCAGGATCGACAGGGTGGACGGCATGATCAGCGCGCCGCCGACGCCCATGGCCGTACGGACGGCTATGACCTCACCCGGGGTGGTGCAGAACACCGCGGCCAGCGACGCCGCCCCGAAGAGCAGCAGACCGATGATCATCACCTTCCGGCGGCCGAACCGGTCGCCGAGGCTTCCCGAGGTCAGCAGCAGGCCGGCGAAGACCAGCACGTAGGAGTCGAGGATCCACTGGATCTGCTGGGGGCTCGCCCCGATGTCCTCGGTCATGGCCGGCACGGCGACGGTCAGCGCCATGCTGTCGACCACCAGGACCAGCGTGCTGAGGCACAGCACGATCAGGATCCACCAGCGACGCGGGTTGCGGGTCCCGGCCCCTGCTACTGCGGCTGCGGCTTCCATCGTTCTTTCCCCTCCGACTGCGCACACTGTTCCAGTGCTGCGCACACTGTTCGCGCTCTTGCGAACACCGTACGCCCATGCGCACACTGTGCGCAACCCTTGAGCCTTGTACGCTGAATGCGCACGACGTACGCAAAGGAGCGAGCCCATGGCCGCCGACAAACAGCCGCAGCCGATTCCCTCGGTCTGGACCCGCCGGGCCCGCGAGGCGGAACAACCCGCGCTGTCCCGGGACGCGATCGTCCGGGAAGCGATCGTGATGCTGGACGCCGAGGGCGTCGAGGCCCTGAGCATGCGGAAGCTGGCCGCCCGGCTGAACGCCGGGGCGACCTCCCTGTACCGGCACGTCGCCACCAAGGACGAGCTGATGGAGCTCGCCGTGGACGAGGTCTTCGGGGAGATGGCCGTGCCGCCCGCCGGCGCCGCCGACTGGCGGACCTCGGCGGCCGGGGCCGCCGCGTCCTTCCGTACGACGGCCCTGAGCCACCCGTGGCTGTCCTCGTTGCTGGGTCAGGCCGGTCTGGCGTACCTCGGCCCCAACCTGATGGACTTCTCCAGCCGGCTGGCGGCCGTGTTCATCGAGGCGGGCTTCTCCGAACCCACCCGGGCGATCGACTCCCTCCTCGCGTACGTGATCGGCATGAGCACCACCGAGGCGGCCTGGCTGACCACGGTGGCCCGCTCCGGTGAGACGGAGGCGGAGTTCATCGCCCGCCTCATGCCCGCCGCCCAGCAGGCCGCCGAGGGGCACGACAACCTCGCCGATGCCTACGCCGCCGCCGCGGCCGCGGAGTTCGACCCGGTCGCGATGCGCGACTCCAAGTTCGCCTACGGGCTGGAGGCCATGCTCGACGGCCTGGCCCTGCGCCTCCCCGGGGCCGGCCGGGCCTGACCGGGGCTGATCAAGGCGTCCGGTAGCGCGCCTCGATCCCCGCGATCACCAGGGCCAGCCCCTCCTCGAAACCCTCGTCGAAGTTCCGGAAGAGGTCCGCGCCGGCGGCCGCGGAGAGCGGGAACCCGTCCATGCGGGCGGCGCGTTCGTCGACGTCGTAGCCCTCTCTGCGGTCGCCGGGGAGCGGCTCGACCCCCTGCTCCTCGGTGACGAACCCGAGGGTGAAGAAGTACGTGGTGGACGCGGCCCGGACCGCCTGCGGCAGCGTGAAGCCCGCCTCGACGAGCGCCCCGAGGTTCGCTTCCATCTGGACCGCGTGCTCGGTGCCCGTGAAGCGGGTGCCGCTGAAGACCTTCGCGCCGTCGCGGTAGCCGAGCAGCGCCGCGCGCAGCCCGCGGCTGCCGGCCGTGAGCCGCTCCCGCCAGCCGGTGTCCGGCGCGATCTGCAGGCCCGCGACCATCCGGCGGTACATCTCGGTGGCCATCTCGTCGAGCAGCTCCTGCTTGCCCTGGAAGTGCCAGTACAGGGCCGGTGCCTGTACCTGGAGGTCCTTGGCGATCACCCGCAGGCTCAGCCCCTCCAGCCCCACCTCGTTCAGCAGCCGCAGCGCGGCGTCCACGACCTGCTTCTTGTCCAGTCGGGGAGCTCTCCGGGTCGTCACGCTTGACAGCTTAACACCGTTAAGGGCACTCTCCGGGAGACGCAACTTAACACCGTTAAGGAGATGCCCGTGCACACCCCTGAACAAGACGTACTGATCGTCGGCGCAGGCCCCACGGGCCTCACCCTCGCCGTGGACCTGGCCCGCCGCGGCGTCCGCGCCCTCGTCGTGGAGCGGGCCGACGGACTGTTCCCCGGCTCGCGCGGCAAGGGCATCCAGCCCCGCACCCAGGAGGTCTTCGACGACCTCGGGGTCGGGGAGGCGATCCGGGCGGCCGGCGGCCCCTACCCGGTCGGCATGATCTGGCAGGACGGCCGGCGCCTGGGCGAGCACCGCATGTTCGACGAGAGCGACCGGGGCGGCGAGGACTCCCCGTACCGCGAGCCCTGGATGGTGCCCCAGTGGCGCACCCAGGAGATCCTCGCCGCCCGCCTCGCCGAACTGGGCGGCGAGATCGCCTTCGGCCGGGAGCTGGTGGCCCTGGACCAGGACCAGGACGGCGTCACGGCCGCCTTCGCCTCCGGCCCGCCGGTCCGCGCCCGCTACGCCGTCGCCGCCGACGGCGGCCGCTCCACCGTGCGCCGCACCCTCGGCATCGCCATGACCGGCGAGACCGTGGACCCGCACCCGATGCTCGTCGCCGACGTCCGCATCGACCGCCTCGACCGCGACAACTGGCACATCTTCCCGCCCACCGACGACGCGGGCTTCCTCGCGATCTGCCCGCTCGCCGGCACGGACGACTTCCAGGTGGTGGCCCAGTTCCCGCAGGGCACCGCCGTGGAGCCCACCCCCGCCACGGTCCGCGAGGCAGTGGCCGCCCGCTCGCACCTCTCGCCCCACGACGTCACCGCCATGGGCTGGGCCTCGGACTTCCGCCCCAGGGCCGCCCTGGCCGACCGCTTCCGCGCCGGGCGCGTCTTCCTGGCAGGGGACGCCGCGCACGTCCACTCGCCCGCCGGCGGCCAGGGGCTCAACACCAGCGTCCAGGACGCCTAAAACCTCGGCTGGAAACTGGGCGCGGTACTGCACGGCCGGGCCCCCGAGTCCCTCCTCGACACCTACGAGGAGGAGCGCCTGACCGTCGCCGCCGACATGCTCGGCCTCTCCACGAGGATCCACCGGGGCGAGGCCCGCCGCGGCGCGGCCACCCGCCAACTGGCCCTCGGCTACCGCGACTCCTCACTCACCCGGGAGACCCGCACGGACCTCCCCGACGACGCCCTGCGCGCGGGCGACCGCGCCCCGGACGGCCTCCCCGGCGTCCGCCTCTTCGACGAGTTCCGCGGCCCGCACTGGACCCTCCTGGCCATCGGCCCGTCCGCGGCGGCCCCCCTCCCGCCGCTCCACACCGTCCGCCTCCCCTCGTACGCGCCCTACGGCGACGGCCTCTTCCTCATCCGCCCCGACGGCTACATCGGCTGGGCGGGCAATTCCCCGACGGGCCTGGCCGCCTATGTGACCCACACCGGCGCCGCATAGCGTTCACTCCCCATTAGATGCAACGAACAGTCGGCCGATGTTGCATTGAAATCAACGCGGTTGCAACGAAATGAGAGCTCTGACCTGCGCATACATCAATTCTGCGCAACGGATGTGTTGCCGACTCCGTGAAGGCAACGTAGCGTTCACGTCATCAGAAACGAGAAGCGCTGAAGGAGCACACACACCATGCAGAAGTTCGACACCCTCGCCCCGGTCTCCGCCCACCTGGACATCCCCGCCGGCCGCATCCAGCTCATCGCCGCCGACCGGGCCGACACCACGGTCGAGGTCCGGCCGGCGAACGCCGCCAAGGGCCGCGACGTGAAGGCCGCCGAGCAGGTCGCGGTCGACTACCGCGACGGCGTCCTGCACATCACGGCCCCCGCGGCGAAGGTGCTGGGCAACCCCGGCGCGGTCGAGGTGACCGTCCAGCTGCCCGCCGGCTCCCGCGTCGAGGCGAAGACGGCCACCGCTGAGTTCCGCGGCGTCGGCCGCCTGGGCGACGTCACCTACGCCAGCGCCCACGGCACCGTCAAGCTCGACGAGACCGCGAGCGCGCAGCTGACCCTCCAGGCCGGCGACATCACGCTCGGCCGCCTCGGCGGCCCCGCCCGGATCAGCACCCAGAAGGGCGGCATCACCATCGCCGAAGCCCACCGCGGCACGGTCGAACTGCGCACCGAGGCCGGGGACATCACCGTCGGCGCCGCCCGCACCACCTCCGCCACCCTCGACGCCGGCACCGCCTACGGCCGCATCAGCAACGCCCTCAAGAACACCGACGGCGCCGCGGCCGGCCTGAACATCCAGGCGACCACGTCCTACGGCAACATCACCGCCCGCAGCCTCTGAACCGGCACCCCCGCCCCGGGGCCCTACGCCGGTCCGTCGGCCCAGCGGGTGGGGTGGCCGGACGGGCCGGGGGTGAGCCGGGTGCCGTCGCCGAGCGGCTGGAGCTGGTACGGGTTGTCCACCTCGACGGCGAGTTCGCCCCGGACGGTGCCGGTGCGCAGGTCGACGAGGTGGTGGCGGAACCACACCTCCTCGTCCTCTTCCTCCCCGCCCACCGAGACGAGGGCGGTGTGCGGGGTCAGGTAGCCGCCGCTCCACTCCATGAAGACCTCCTCCGGGTCGTACCCGAAGGCCTCCACGGGAAGGGTGAGGGTCACCTCGCCGTCGGGGTGGCGGTGGAAGGCGACGTCCGTCTGCTCGTGGTGGACCGTCATGAACTGCTCTCCGCCCGGTGACAGGGCGATCAGCCGGCGGTCGGACCAGGGGTTGGGCGCTGTTGGTTTTTCAGTTCATTCTTGTGAGTGATAGTGCGTTTACGTGAGTGTCGTTACGGTCGGGTGCATGAACCTCAAGGCGTGGGCGAAGGCGCAGGGTGTGCATCCGCAGACCGCGTATCGCTGGTTCCGTGAGGGCAATCTGCCGGTTCCGGCCGAGCGTGTGGGGCCGCGCACGATTCTGGTGAACGTTGAGGCCCTTGCCGTGCCGGAAAGGGTCGGTGGTGTCGGACTGTATGCCCGCGTCTCCTCTCATGATCAGAAGCCGGATCTGGAGCGGCAGACGGCCAGGTTGTCGGCGTGGGCGGCGAAGGCCGGGCATCGGGTGGTGAGGATCGAATCCGAGGTCGCATCCGGGATGAACGGCTCGCGTACCAAGGCGCGTCGCCTGTTGGCCGATCCGGATGTCACGACTGTGGTGGTGGAGCACAAGGACCGCCTTGGGCGCATGAACGTCGAACTGATTGAAGCGGCTCTGTCCGCGACCGGCCGCCGCCTGGTAGTCCTGGACGACGGCGAGGTCGAAGACGACCTGGTCCGCGATATGGCCGAGGTGCTGACGTCGTTCTGTGCCCGCGTGTACGGACAGCGTTCCGCGAAGAACCGGGCGCGCAGGGCGCTGGAGGCGGCGGCCGGTGATGGCTGATCCAGCACAGCAGCTGCGCGCCATCGCCCCCTCGTTTGTAGCGGTCGGCCCGGCGGGTGTGGCGGTACGTGACCGTCTCAAGTGCCTCACCGCGCAGGATGAGGAGGTTCTGCGGCTGGTGGGTGAGCATCAGGGGGCTCTGGCTTCCCGTGACCTCAAGCGGCGTTGCGCGGATGGGCCCGACCACAGCACCGACACCTGGGCGGCGCGCAAGCGGGAGCTGACGAAGGAATCGTCGTCGCGGATCGCCGGGGCGATCACCAAGGCCAGCCACGATCAGTGGGCGCTCGCCCGCCGCTGCCAGGTAGCGCACATCCAGGACCTGGCCGCCGGCATCGGCACGCTGCGGCACCGGCTGTCGCTGCCGATCGGGGAGAAAGGGAGCAAGCGCGCGGCGGGCGGCTACCGCTCCAGGAAGGAGTGGTTTACCAAGTCACGGCGTCTGGCCACCCTGGAGGCTCGCCATGAAGCCGCTCTCGCAGACTGGCAGGCCGGGCGGGTCCGAGTGGTCCGTGGCGGGAAGCGGCTGGCGAACACCCGGCACAACCTGGCCGAAGCCCAACTGACCGAGGAGTGGTGGCGCGCCCGCTGGGATGCCGAACGCTGGTTCATCGCCGCTGACGGCGAGTCCGGGAAACTGTTCGGGAACGAAACGATCCGCGTTATCCCCGACGGCGAGATCAGCATCAAGCTCCCAGCCCCGCTCGCACACCTGGCCAACGCCAGGCATGGCCGTTACGTCCTGGCTTCCACTGTGGCGTTCAAGCATCGGGGCCAGGAATGGGCCGACCGAATCGAAGCAAACCGGGCTGTCGCCTACCGCATTCACCTGGATGTGGAGCGTGGACGCTGGTACCTGACAGCGTCCTGGCAGCGCCCCGTGGTGCAGACGATCCCGCTCACCGCAGCCCGGTCGAGCGGCATGGTCGGCGTCGATACGAACGCCGATCACTTCGCCGCCTACCGGCTCGACCCGCATGGCAACCCGATCGGTGAGCCGCACCGCTTCCCCTACGACCTCAGCGGCTCGGCCGACCACCGCGACGCCCAGATCCGACACGCCATCACCCGGTTACTGCACTGGACGAAGAGCGCCGGCGTCAAGGCCATCGCGATCGAAGACCTCGACTTCACCGCCGAGAAGACCCGCGAGAAGCACGGCCGCAGGAAACGGTTCCGGCAGCTCATCTCGGGCATCCCGACCGGCAGGCTCAAAGCCCGGCTTGTTTCGATGGCCGCCGAACACGGTCTCTCCATCGTCGCGGTCGATCCCGCCTACACCTCCCGGTGGGGCGGCCAGCACTGGCAGAAACCGCTGGTCACCCCACGCCGCAAGATGTCCCGACACGATGCCGCCGGTATCGCGATCGGGCGACGCGCCCTCGGGCACCCGATCCGGCGACGGACGGCACCGCCCCCACCCGACCAGAGTGATCGTGTGGGGCATCGGACCGCCCAGGCCGGACCAGGCACCCAACGGCGTGACGGAAACCGCCCACCCGCAACGGACCGGCTCCACGGAAAGCCGACGCCGAGCGGGAAGAGAACGCGGGGACCCAGTGCATCCAAAACCGTTCGGGATGCGCCCAGCACGCACCAGTGGGTCCAAGACTCACTCCTGCACACTGGATAGGAACGGTAGGTGACGAAGCCGGGTCCGCCCCCGTCCGCCGGGGCCACGGACCGGACGATGACCGATCCGTCCTGTCCCTCGCCGACGTCGAGGAACATGCTGCCGTCCGTCGGATGGGCGAGCTGGGTCCCGCCGTGCCCGGCCGTCCGCAACTCGGTGCGGGGGAGAACCGCCCCGCTCTCGGCGTCGTACGCGACCCACTGGTCCGCCGTCCCGCGGCCCATGACGTCAGGCCGGTAGACCCATACGGCGGCCGTCCGGGGAGAACGCGCAGCCGGGCCGGTGGCCGTGTGTGTGACGACCTGTGGACCACGAACCGAAACCATCCGCGCAGGCTGTCCGCCCACGCCCGCTCCTCCGAGAGGCGGCTGCCGATACGGGGGCCGCGGCCGCGTGTTCAACTGCGCCGCGGGCGCGGTTGAACACGCGTTGACCCGGCGGCGGGCTCCTGGGCATTCTTCTGCCGTTGCCGGGAAACACCCCGGCAGAAATGCACAGGCAGAAGGGAAGTGAATCTCATGGAGAACGTCGACTTCGACGACATCGAGTTCATCGAGACCGCCGAGGAGCTCCTCGCGACCTCGTACTACAAGAACATCCAGTAATTGTTCCTGTAGTAATGCCTGCGTGAAGGGCGGCGTCGATCCGGACGCCGCCCCTTCGCGTTGTACGGGCGAAATCCGGACAGGTTCGCCCAGGACCCCGAACGGGATTGTGATGAGCGGTGCGGAAGTGGGAGGCTGCCGAAATGACGACGACTGAAGCGGTATGGGAAGAGCGTGTGGCCGCGCTCTGGGAGCAGTTGGACGACCACAAGGAGGAGGAGTTCCTCGCCCGGGTGGAGGCCCTGGCCGCGGAACTCCCCGAGGGGGACCCGCGGGGCCTGTTCGAGCGCGCCTGCGCCCACGACTCCACCGGCCACTCCGACCTCGCCGCCCCGCTCTACCGCGAGGCCCTGGCCACCGGCCTGACGGGCGTACGGCGCCGGCGCGCCGTCATCCAGATGGCCAGTTCGATCCGCAACCTCGGCCGGGCCGACGAGAGCGTCGCCCTGCTGGAGGCGGAGCGCGCCGAGGGATCGGACCTGCTCGACGACGCCGTCGTCGGCTTCCTCGCGCTGGCGCTGGCCGACACCGGCCGCGAACGCGAGGCGCTGTCGCTCGCCCTGACCGCGCTCGCCCGCCACCTGCCCCGCTACAACCGCTCACTGGCCAACTACGCCGGCGACCTCGCCCCGTAGCGCCCGTTTCCGATTTCCGGACCGCCGAACCGCAGAACCGCGGCCCCGACCCCACAGGTCGGGGCCGCTTTTCGTTTCCGTTCAACTGCGCCGAAGCCCGTGCAGTTGAACGGCGTTGACCCTCCAGAAACCCCCGGGCATTCTTTTCTCATCGCCCGGGAAAACCCCGGCGGACCGGAAAGAAACGAAGGGAAGTGAATCTCATGGAGAACGTCGACTTCGACGACATCGAGTTCATCGAGACGGCCGAGGAGCTGCTCGCCACCTCCTACTACAAGAACATCCAGTAATTGTTCTTGAAGTAGTGCTGTGGCGGAGGGCGGCGCCGGAAGGCGCCGCCCCTCCCCGCGGCCCGATTCTTTCTAGGAGCTCGGTATGGCGAACTACGCATTCGCAGATCTGGTGGGGGACGAGCAGGTCTTCTTCGCCGAATACTTCAACAAGAAGCCCATGCTGCGGAAGAACGCCGTGCCGGGAGACCCGCGCGACATCCTCTCGCACCGCAAGCTGGACCAGCTGGTCAACCTGGAAGTCGTCCGGCCGCCCTACATCAAGGTCAACCTCGGGGGCAACGGCGTCCCCGAGCAGGGCTACACCCGCAACGTCGTCGTCCAGGGCCAGACCATCACCGACGTCGTCGACCCCGAGAAGATCTACGAACTGTTCCGGGCCGGCGCCACCGTCACCTGGTGCTCGCTCAACCAGATCGTCCCGGAACTGCGCGACTTCACCCGCGTCATCAGCGACCGCATGGCCGTGCGCACCGACTCGGTGGCCTTCCTGACGCCCACCGGGAAGAAGGGCTACCCGCCCCACCACGACCCGGTCGACCTGTTCATCGTCCAGCTCGAGGGCACCAAGCACTGGAAGCTCTGGAACCCGCCGGCCGAACGCCTCGGCGACAACGCCCAGTACACCCTCGAAGGACTCGGCGAGCCGGAGATCGAGGTCTCCCTCCAGCCCGGCGACGTGCTCTACCTCCCCTACGGCACCCCGCACGCCGCCGCCGCGGAGGGCAAGGCCTCGCTGCACCTGTCCGTCATGATGCGCCCGCGCATGTGGAAGGACCTGCTGCGCCAGACCGTCGAGGAGCTCATCACCGCCGACGAGTCCGGCGAGTTCAACGCGTACCCCTACATCGGGGAACTGCGCTCGCCCGACGTGGAGACCACCTACGGCGAGAAGGTCGCCGCCCTCGCGGCGCGCCTGCGGCACGTGGCCGCCGGCGCCGAACTGGACCGGCTCGCCGACCTCGGCCGCCACATGGAGGGCAGCTCCGCGGGCAACACCTTCCAGGCCATCGCCGACATGGACGAACTCGGCCCGGACGCCCGCCTCAAGCGGGGCAGCGCCCCCCTGGAGTTCGGCGCCAGCGACAACGGCCGGACCCAGATGACCGTCAACGGTCACAAGATCGCGGTACCCACACCGATCGCCGAAACCCTGGCCGCGCTCGGCCCGGACGCGTCGATCGCGGCGTCCCTCATCTTCCCGGGAGCGGACGCGGTCCGCTCGACGAAGGCCGCGCAAGGACTCACCCGCCTGGGTGTGTTCGAACTGGCTGCGGCCGGCTGACGAGCAGCCGGTACCGGACGTGACCCGTCGCGGACCACCGGACCACCTCCCCGGTGGTCCGCGGCGGGCGTCCCCGTGCACGAGTGGAGGCAACAGAAGGTGGACACGTACTCCTTCGAGGATTTCGTCGGCGACCGGGACACGTTCCTCGCCGAGCACTTCAACAAGAAGCCGCTGCTGCGCAAGGGGGCACTGGCGGGCCGCCTCGACGGCCTCCCCTCGGTGCGGCAGCTCGACGACGTACTGGCCCTGGAGACGACCCCGCCCTCCTACCTCCGGGTGACCAAGGGCGGCAAAGGCGTGCCCAGCGGCACCTACACCCGCACCGTGGCGCGCGGCGCGGCCCTCGCCGAGGCCGTGAACCCCGAGAAGGTCTACGAGCTGTTCCGCTCCGGCGGAACCGTCACCTGGAACTCCCTGCACCACGTGCTGCCCTCGGCCCGCCGGCTCCTGGCGCCCTTCACCGACACCTTCGCCTGCGAGGGCGAGGTGGTCCTCTTCGTCACCCCGGCCCGCAACGACGGGTTCTCCCCGCACCACGACTCCATCGACGTGTACGTGGTCCAGGTCGACGGCACCAAGACCTGGCGGGTGTGGGCCACCCCCGAGGTGCGCCGCGGCGACGAGGCCTCGTACACGGCCGAGGAGCTCGGGGAGCCCGTCATCGAGGTGACCCTGCACCCCGGCGACGTGCTGTACGTCCCGCACGGCACCCCGCACGCGGCCGCCGCCCGCAGCGAGCTGTCCCTGCACCTGTCGGTCGGCATCGAGCCCCGCCGCTGGCGCGACCTGCTCCGGGACACCGTCGACTCCGTGGTCCGCGACCCGGAGTTCCACGCGTTCCCGTACCTGCCCGGCGAAGGCCCCGGGGGCGACGAGGCCGTCGCGGACCTGAGCCGGCACATCGAACTCCTCCGGGACCGGCTCGCCGGCCTCGAGCCCGTCTCGGAGGCCAAGCGCCTGGCGCAGGCGGGCCGCGAGCGGGCGGGCGCCGGACGCCCCCGCGAGTTCTCCCGGCTGCACGCCGCCGACGCCCTCACCACCGACTCCCTCGTCCGGCGCAGCAGCGCCCCCGTCGAGATCGGGGAGAGCGACGGGGGCAAGACCGGCATCCGGGTGAACGGCCACCGGATCGCCGTGCCCGACGCCGTGGCCCGCTCGCTGCGCGACCTCGACGGCGGCCGCCAGGTCACCACGTCCGAGTTCTTCCCCGGCGTGGACGCGGCCCGCTCCCTGAGCGCCGCGCGCGGTCTCGCCCGCATCGGCGTCCTCGAATGCGCCGAGCACGCCGTGTTCCCCGTACAGCCGCCCACCGCCGACCACCACGACCAGGGGAAGTGAGCCACGAGATGGCCATCGACACCCGAACTCCGGCCACCACCGAGGCCCCGCCCCCCTCCCGCCGGGCCTGGCGCGAGGTGTACATCCTCGCGGGGATGCGCGGCCTGTCCTTCGCCGGCGACATCGCCGCCGAGACGGCCATCGCCCTCCAACTGCAGTCCCAGGGCGCCGGCTCCTACGCCGTGATGGCGCTGCTGCTGGCCGCGACCGTCCCGCCGGTCCTGCTGTCCCCGCTGACCGGACGGTTCGCCGACCGCTTCGACAGCCGCAACCTGATCGTGGTCGTCGGCTCCCTGCAGGCCCTGATCTGCGTGGCCATGACCATCTGGACCTCCCCGGTGGTCCTGATCACCCTCTCCGTGCTGCTCTCCTCCGGACTCGCCTTCACCCACCCGGTGTTCGGCGCCCTGCCGAGCGCCATCGTGGGCAAGGAGAACGTGCCCCGGGCGTCCTCGATCTCGCAGACCACCGCCATGGCGGGCATGGTCGCCGCCCCCGGCATCGCCGGCCTGCTCATCGGCCGCTTCGGGGTGTCCATCCCGCTGCTGATCGACGCGCTCAGCTTCGCCGCCGTCGTCGCCGGCGGCCTGCTCATCAAGACCCGCCTGCACAAGGGCCGCGGCGCCAATGCCCCGGCTGCCGGGGCGGACGAGCCCGCGAAGGCCCCGTACAAGGTGACCTCCGACCGCTTCCTGACGGCCGTCCTGATCCTCAGCGGCGCCGTGATGGCCGCCGCGAGCATCATCAACGTCCTGATCGTCTTCTACGTACGGGAGACCTTCGGGTCCTCCGAGGAGACCTTCGGCCTGATCATGTCGGCCTGGATGCTGGGCCTGATCCCCGGCGGCATGCTGGTGCGCCGGGCCAAGAACCTGCGCTACGAGACCGTCCTGATCGGCACCTTCGTCTGCATCGCGGTCGCCATCCTCGGCACGGGCCTGGCGCCCGGCGTCTGGTGGATCGTGCCCTTCTACATCCTCGGCGGCATCGGCAACGGCGCCCAGGCCACCGTCACGCACATCCTGCTCAACGTCCGGGTCCCCGACACCCACCGCGGCCGCGCCTTCGCCGCCCTGGGCGCCGTCTCCAACACCGGCCCCGCCATCGGCTACGTCGTCGGCGGCGCGGCGATGAGCATCGCGGCCCCGCGCTACGGCTTCCTCGCCGCCGGGGTGTTCTGCCTCCTGGCCCTGGCCCTCTTCAGCGGCCGGGTCCTGAAGTCCGCCGACGCGGAGCGCGCCGACGCCGACCGCGCCGACGCCGGAACCGACCGCAAGGCCGAGGCACTGCGATGACGACGGTCTCGGACCCGGCCGCGGGCGCCCCCGCCCTCCCGGAGGACGTGGAACTCGACCTCTCCGTACGCCCCCAGGACGACTTCTACCGGTTCGTGAACGGGCACTGGACGGACCGCTGCACCCTGCCCGCACACCGGGCCGAGGCCACCACCCTGACCCTGCTCGCCGACCGGGCCGAGGCCGACGCCGAGGCCGTGATCCTGCGCGCCGCCGAAGGCGCAGGCGCCCGGGACGCCGCCGGCGACCCGGCCGGCCGCCGGATCGCCGCCCTGCACGCCTCCTTCATGGACGAGGACCGCATCGAGGAGCTCGGCGCCGCCGGGGCCTTCGCCGCCGACCTCGAAGCGGTCGACGCCGCCGCCACCCGCGAGGAGCTCGCCTCGGTCCTCGGCCGACTCCAGGCCCAAGGCGTGGGCGGCGCCGTCGACTTCACCGTCGCCGTGGACACCGCCGGCACCGGCGCGTACGTCCTGGTCCTCTCCCAGGCCGGACTCGGCCTGGCCGCCACCGCCTACCACCACGACGACGAGGACGCGGACGGCGCCGCGCTCCGCGGCCGCTACCTCGGCCACATCGCCGTGATGTGGGCCCACGCCGGCCTTCCCGACCCCGCCCCGTCCGCCGCCTCCGTGCTCGCCCTGGAGAGCGGACTCGCCGCCCGCCACACCGCCGCCCGGCGCGGCGCGCCCCTGCGGCCGCTGTCGTGCACCGCCGCCGAACTGGCCGCCCGCACCGGGGGGTTCCCCTGGGCGGCGTGGCTGGCCGCGCTGGGCACCGTCCCCGCCGGCGCCACCGTGCGGGTGCGCCAGCCCGAGTGGCCCGACGCCCTCGACGCCTGGTGGTCCGGACACACCCTCGACGAGCTCAAGCGGTGGGTCTGCTGGCGCTACGTCCACGAGATGGTGCCCTTCGGGCCGCGCCAGGTCTTCGCCGACAACTTCGCCTTCTACGGGCAGCTCCTCAACGGGTTCACCCAGCCCCGGCCCCGCCGCATCCGGGCCGTCTCCTTCGTGGAGACCTTCGCCGGCGACGCCGTCGGAGAGCGGTACGCCGCCGAGTACCTGGCCCCCGGCGCGGTGGACGCCGCCCGCGAGCTGGTCGACGCTCTGACCGCGGCCTTCCGGCGGCGCCTGGAGCGGGCCGACTGGATGTCCCCGGCCACCCGGGCCGCGGCCCTGGACAAGCTCGACGCGATGGTCTTTGAAATCGGAAGCCCCGCGGTGCGGGCGCGGGACGCCGGCGAGCCGCAGCCCTTCGACCCCGCCGACCTCCTCGGCAACGTCAAGCACGGCCGGGCCCACCGCATCGCCGGGGAACTCGCCCGCCTGGGCCGCCCGGTGGACCGCACCGAGTGGAAGATCCACCCCCACCAGGTGACCGCGTACTACCGGCACGGGCTCAACCAGGTCGTCGTCCCCGCCGGACTGCTCCAGCCGCCCGTCTTCGACCCGGCGGGGGACCCCGCCCGCAACTTCGCGCTCCTGGGCGCGGTCATCGGCCACGAGATGTCGCACGCCTTCGACAGCCGCGGCTCGCGCTACGACGGCCACGGCCGGCTCCGCGACTGGTGGGCCCCCGAGGACCGGGCCGAGTTCACCCGCCGCACCGCCCTGCTGGTCGCCCAGTACGACGGGTACGAGCCGGCCGGACTGCCCGGCCGCCGGGTCAGCGGCGCCCGCACGGTCGGCGAGAACATGGCCGACATCGCCGGGGCCACCGTCGCCCTCGACGCCTTCGCCGCGCACGAGGGACCGCTCGACGCGGCCCGCACCCGGTCGTTCCTCCTGCACTGGGCCACCCTGTGGCGCGCCCGCACCGTCCCCGCCCGGCTGGCCGAGCGCCTCGCCTCGGACCGCCACCCGCCCGCCGAGTTCCGCTGCAACGGCGTACTCGGCAACCTCGACGCCTTCTACGAGGCCTTCGACGTGCGGCCCGGCGACGGACTGTTCCTCGACCCCGCTTCCCGCTTCTCCTTCCTGTAACCCTGTGAGGCCACGCCATGCTTCCTGCTGACATCGAGCTGCTGCCCGTCCTGGGGCGGCCCGCCCTCTCGCCCGACGGACGCCACGTCGTCTTCGAGGTCACCCGCCCGGTCGTGGCCGAGGACGACTACACCACCGAGCTGCTGATCGCCGACACCGCCGGCGGGAGCGCCCCGCGCCGCCTCACCCAGGGCCCGTACGACGGCTGCCCGGCCTTCTCGCCCGACGGCCGCTTCCTCGCCTTCCAGCGCCCCGGCGCCCACGGCCGGGCGCAGATCCACCTGCTGCCGCTGGACGGACCGGGGGAGGCCTACCAGGTCACCGACCACCCGATGGGTGCGGGAGCCCCCGTCTGGAGCCCCGACGGCACCCGGATCGCGTACACCAGCCGGATCCCCGAGCCGGGCCGCTACCAGGGCCCCGCCGAGGCGGAGCGGCCGCGCCGGATCACCACCCTGCTCTACCAGATGGACGGCTTCGGCTACACCGCCGACCGGCCCCGCCACGTGTTCGTCACCGACCCCTTCGACCCGGGCGCCCCCGCGGTCCAGGTCACCGACGGTCCCGCCGACCACATGGACCTGGCGTGGAGCCCCGCCGGGGACCTGCTGACCTTCGTGTGCGCCCGCCACGAGGAGGCCGGCGACGACTCGCGCAACGACATCTGGGCGGCGGCCCCCGACGGCAGCGGCCTGCGGCCCCTGACCCACGGCGGGATGTACCTGTTCACCCCCCGCTTCAGCGCCGACGGCAGCGCCGTGGTGTTCGTCGGAGCCGAGCTCGACAAGTCCAACCACTCCTGCGCCACCGCCACGTACGGCCTGTGGACCGTCCCGGTCAGCGCCCCGGACGTCCTGACCCCCGCCGCCGACGGCTCCCACGCCCCGCGCCGCCTCACCGACGGCTCCCACCACCTCAGCTTCGCCAGCCAGATGATCTGGCCCGCCGCCGACGGCGTGTACTTCGCCGGGGACCGGCGCGGCGAGGTCAACCTCGTCCTCGTCCCCTACGACGGCGGCACCCCCACCCCGGTCATCACCGGCCCCCGCCAGGTCGGCGGCTACGCCGTCACCGCCACCCCGGACGGCCCGGTCATCGCCGCGGTCGTGGCCGCCGCCGACAGCGCGGGCGACCTGCTCGTCCTGCGCGGCGGCACCGAACGGATCCTCACCTCCTACGGAGCCGAGCTGCGCGAGCGCGGATCCCTCCTGCCGATGCGGGAGTTCACCGCCACCGCCCCCGACGGCTACCCGCTCCAGGGCTGGGTGGTCCGCCCCGAGGGCCCCGGCCCCCACCCGGTCGTCTTCCAGGTCAAGGGCGGCCCCTTCACCCAGTGGGGCTACACCCTCAACGGGCCCGCCGCCTTCGACGAGGCGCAGGTCTACGCGAGCGCCGGCTACGCCGTCGTCCTCGGCAACCCCCGCGGCTGCTCCGGCTACGGCGCCGAGCACGGCGCCCACGTCCGCGACGACCTGCCCGGCAAGTCCGCCGTCGACCTCCTCGCCCTCCTGGACGCCGCCCTGGCCCAGCCCGAACTGGACGCCGCCCGCGTCGGCGTGATGGGCGGCTCCTTCGGCGGGTACATGGCCGCCTGGTTCAACGCCCACCACGGGGACCGGTTCAAGGCGATGATCGGCGAGCGCGGCCTCTACTCCATCGACAGCTACGCCGCCACCAGCGACGACGGCGTCGACCTGGCCGTCTCCCTGTACGGACCGGACCGCGAGGACTGGGCCCGCCAGAGCCCCCTCACCCACGTGGACTCGATGAACACGCCGATGCTGATCATCCAGTCCGAGGAGGACCGGCACTGCCCGCTGGAGCAGGCCCAGCGCCTGTTCACCGAGCTGCGCGTGCGCGGGGTCCCCGCCGAGATGCTGATCTTCCCCGGCGAGGGGCACGACATGTCCCGCTCCGGACTGCCCAGCCACCGGCTCGCCCGCTTCGAAGCGGTCCTGGAGTGGTGGGGGAGGCACCTGTGAGCGGCGTGGTCGACCTGGCGGGACTCGAGGATTTGCGAACGGACCGGAAGGAAGCTGTCATGACCAGCACGCTCGTCCAGCGCACCGGCGGCCTCTCGGCCGACATCGACGGCGACCGGCTGCTGCGGCGCATCGCCCGCCTCGGCCGGATCGGCCTCGACCCCGAGACCGGCGGCATCACCCGCGAGGGCTTCAGCGCCGCCGACTGCGAGGCCCGCGCGTACCTGATGGACGAGGCGCGCGACGCCGGCCTGCTGCCGACCGTGGACGCTGCCGGGAACATCATCATCCGGCCGCGGCACACCGCGTACGGCGACGGCCGCCAGGTCCTGATGATGGGCTCGCACCTCGACACCGTCGTCAACGCCGGCCGCCTCGACGGGGCGTACGGGGTGCTGGCCGCCCTGGAGGTGGTGCAGGCCTTCGAGGAGGGCGGCATCGACTCCCCCTACGAGCCGGTGGCCGTGGCCTTCGCCAACGAGGAGGGGGCCCTGTTCCCACAGCCCTTCTGGGGCTCCATGGCGATGGCCGGCCGGCTGGCCGGACTGCCCCGCGAACCCCGCGACCACCAGGGCCGGCGGCTGCGCGACGCGCTGCGCCGGGCCGGCGGGGACCTCGACGCCCTCGGCAGCGCGGGCTGGCCGCACGGCTCCGTCGCCGCGTACCTCGAACTCCACGTCGAGCAGGGCCCCGTCCTGGAGCGCAGCGGCAGCCGCATCGGCGTGGTCGACGCGATCACCGGCCGCACCGTGCTGACCCTGGAGGTCCGCGGGGCCGCGGGCCACTCCGGCACCAGCCCGATGAAGGGCCGCCGCGACGCGATGGCCGCCGCCGCCCGCGTCGTCCTGGCCGCCGAGCACATCGCCGGCGAGCGGGCGCTGTGCCGGGTGGCCACCGTGGGCCGGATCGACCCCCACCCCAACACCCCCAACACCATCGCCGGTTCGGTACGGATGACCGTGGACCTGCGCGACACCGACGTGTGGCGGGCCGCCACCGCCGAGGAGACCCTGCGCCGGATGCTCGACGCCATCGCCGCGAGCACCGGCACCGAGATCGAGGTGGTCGCCGAAACCCGCTCCGACCCGGTCTCCACCAGCGAGGTGCTGCGCGCCGCGATCGAGCGCAGCGCCGACGAACTGGGCCTGCCCCACGAGGTGCTGCCGAGCGGAGCCGGGCACGACGCCCAGATGGTCGCGGACATCGCGCCCATCGGAATGATCTTCGTGCCGAGCCTGGGCGGCATCAGCCACGTGCCCGAGGAGGACACCGCGCCGGCCGACCTGGTCGCCGGGGCCCGCGTGCTCCTGCGCACCGCACTGCGCACCATCGGGATCGGCTCCGAGGACCGCCCGGACGCGCCGCACACGCCGCACACGCCGCACACGCACAGCGCCCCGCACATCGAGCGACACACCACCGGAAGTTGAGGAGCCATGAAGACGCTGGTCGGAAAATGTGAGCGCATCGCGGTCTTCTGCGGTGCCAGGCCCGGGGTCCGCCAGGATCATGTCGACTTCGCGCACGGCTTCGGCCGGGCACTCGCGGGCCGGGGCCTGGACCTGGTCTACGGCGCCGGCGGCGTCGGGGTCATGGGAGCCGTCGCCGACGGAGTGCTGGAGGGGGGCGGGGCGGTGACCGGGATCGTCCCGCGCAGCCTGCACGAGCGCGAACGCGCCGACCGGGCCCGCGGCGCCATCTTCGTCGTCCGCTCCATGCACGAGCGCAAGGCCCTGATGTACCGGCTCTCCAGCGGGTTCGCCGTGCTGCCCGGCGGCATCGGCACCCTCGACGAGCTGATGGAGGTGGCCACCTGGAACCAGCTCTCCCTGATGGAGAAGCCCATCGTGGTCGTCAACCACGCGGGCTTCTACGACCCCATGCTCGCGATGCTCGACCACCTCGTCGCCGAGGGCTTCCTCACCGCGGCCGAACGGCGGCTCATCCGCAGCGCCGACACCGCCGAGGAAGCACTCGACCTGCTGGGCGCGCCGGCCCGTACCCCGCTGCACCCGGTCCTGGCCTCGGCGTGAACGGGCGCACCGTTCCCGGACTATTCGAGGACGGTCGGCAGGTATCCCCGCTGCACCGCGTGCACCCCCGCCTGGAAGCGGCTCCCGGCGCCCAGGAAGGTCATCAGCCCGGAGGCGATGCGCCGGGCGGTGCGGGGCGAGACGCCCAGGCGGTGCGCGATGGTCTCGTCGGTGCAGCCCAGCGCGAGCAGCCGCAGCGCCTCCGCCTGCTGGCGGGTGAGCCCGCCGGGGTCCGCGGCGCGCCGGCTCTCCAGCGGCTCGGCGGACTCCCAGACGTTTTCGAAGAGGGTGTACAGAGTGGTGACCATCCCCTGGGAGGTCACCTCGACCGCCCCGGCCCCCGTGTTGCCGGTGTCGGCCGCGATGATCGCCGAGGTACGGTCGTAGATGATCATCCGGTTGGGCAGCGAGGGCACCGTCCGCACCTGGCAGCCCTGTTCGGTCAGCCAGCGCGCGTACTCCATCGTGTCCGGGCAGCCGCGGATGCTGTCCAGGTACACCGTGCGCATCTGCACGCCCCGCTCCAGCAGCTGCTGGTTCAGCGGTCTGGAGGCGTTCATGTTGGCGGTCGTCTGCGGGCCGCCGGGCGCGAAGGTCAGCAGCTCCTGCGAGACCTGGCCCCGCAGCGCGGACAGGTGGTCGCGGATCGACTCCAGCCCGTCGAGGTAGCGCACCCCGGACTCCGCGTGCCCGGAAGCGCGCCCGCCGTCGTACTCCAGGATGAGCTGCGCGGCCGCCGCCCGGCTCGCCTCCAACTGCTGCTGCCGGCTGGCCAGATCGGCCTGCTGGCGGGCGAGCAGGAGCTCCATCCCGACGTGCGGGCTGACCGCGTGCAGTTGGGTGGCGTCCTCGGCGGAGACCCTGACCAGCGCCATCTCGCTGAGCCGGTCGAGCGCCGCGCGCACCGTTTCCTCGGACAGATCGAGCCGCAGGCACAGCTCCGGAATGTCACGGAACTTGGCCAGGATCCCCCGGTAGACGGATTCGGCGACCGGGTCGAGACCGAGGAGATCAAGCATCGATGGACGACTCCGGTTCCGTCAGAGTCCAGGGCCCCGAGGGACTCCCACCTGTTGGTCGAGGCCAATCGGACGAGTGATTGAGCCGACGGTACGGGCCACCCCGCCCCCCGGCAAGACGGCTTCGCGAATCCGGGGAATTCCCGCCACCCGGCGCGCGCGGATTTCGGAAAACAAATTCCACTGCGGGCGGTGGCGGAACACCGCGGCCGCACCTACGAGTCAGGTCCCCCCATGTATCTCGTACACGTCCACCTGCGCCCGCCGCGCTCCGGTGCCCGCCTGCCGGACCCGGCCGCCGCGGCCATCGCCCGCTGCGCCGCGGGGCGGGACGGTTTCGTCCACGTCAGCGTCCACCCCGATCCGGAGGCGTCCCCCGTCGTGGGCCTCTACCTCAGCGCCCCCTCGCTGGACGCGGCCGAAGCCGCCGCCCGGAGGCTGTGGCGGCACGTCGGATCGCAGCTGGCCGCACTCGGCGAATGGGAAGTGGAACGCGCCGAGGTGCCCCTGCTGCCCGGCGTCGACCCGTCGGGCACGTTTTGACCGACTCCGCAGGGACATGACAAAGTTTTGACCCGGACCCGACTCGTCCTTGAGCGGAGCTGGACTGTGTATGCCAAGGCCGGATTGCCCGCCCCGGTCCCCCTTTCCCCGCCGCTCGCGCCCCCAGCAGACTCATGGCTGTCAGCGAAACACCGGCAGGAAGAAAAGGCGGAAAGCAATGAATTTCGAAAACACCCGTCGTATCGTCCGGGGCGCCGTGGTCACCGGGATCATCGCCGCCTCCTCCGCATTCGGCGCACTCGCCGCGCACGCCGACCCCGCCGCCGGCTCCACCAACCCCGCCACCACCCAGAACACCCCGGTCCACAACGGCCAGAACGACCTCGGCTGGCAGTGACACCACCCCCTCACCGCACCCACCACCACGAGGGGGAAAGCACACAATGGAAACGGAAAGCGCCGACCACCTGATCCGGTTCCGTGACGGGGGATTCCTCGACCAGCCCGTGGAAACCGTCCCCACCGACGAGATCACCATCGGATACACCCCGCGCAGCGACGGCGAGGACACCGAGTACACCAAGCTCCTCGCGGAAGCCGCCGACGAACTCCCGCCCATCCTGGTCCACCGCCCCACCATGCACGTCATCGACGGTGCACACCGGCTGCGCGCCGCAGCCCTCCGCGGCGACACCCACATCCCCGTACGGTTCTTCGACGGAGACCGCGCCGAGGCCCGACTCCTCGCCGTAGCGGCCAACGTCACCCACGGACGGCCCCTTTCCACCGCCGACCGGACCACCGCCGCGGGCCGCGTCTTCGCCTCCCACCCGCACTGGTCCGACCGCGCCGTCGCCGCCGTCACCGGACTCTCCGCCCGCAGGGTCTCCCAACTCCGCAAACACACGCCCGCGGCCCGGACCGGCCACCGCGTCGGCCGCGACGGCCGCACCCGCCCCGTGGACCCAGCCCGCGGCCGCGCCCTCGCCGGCGAACTCCTGCGCACCAACCCCGGCGCCTCGCTGCGCAGCATCGCCGCCGAGGCCGGAGTGTCCCCCGCGACCGTGGCCGACGTACGCGACCGGCTCCGCCGCGGCGAAGACCCCGTCCCCTCCCGCCGCCCCGAGCCCACCGCGGCCCCCGAGCCCACCGCGGCCCCCGAGCCCACCGCGGCGCCCGCGGCCCCCGCGGACACCCGGCCCCCGATCTCCCTGGAGTCCCGCCGCAGGCCCGCCCGCACCCCCGAACCACCCCCCGGCCCCGCCCAACTCCTGCGCATCTTCGACTCCCTGCGCCGCGACCCCTCCCTGCGCCTGAGCGAATCCGGACGCAACGTCCTGCGCATGCTCGGCGCCTGCACCCTGGTCGTCCAGGACCGCGAGAAGATCACCGCGACGCTGCCCACCCACTGCAAGGAACAGATGGCCCAGCTCGCCCACGGCTACGCCGGCCTGTGGAGCCTCCTCGCCGACGAACTGGCCTGCGCCGCGACCGCGGAGGCCTCCTAGGACCGCGACCGGACCACTGCCGCACCCCCCCGTACGAGCGAACAAGGAAGGCGCACGATGCCCGGCATCACGCGCGAGGAAGTCGCCCACCTCGCCCGGCTGGCACGCCTGGAATTGCGCGGCGCGGAACTCGACCACTTCGCCGGACAGCTCGACGCCGTCATCGGCGCGGTCGCCCGCGTATCCGAAGCCGCGGACCAGGACGTCCCGCCCACCTCCCACCCGCTGCCGCTGACCAACGTCGTCCGCCCGGACCGGGTCCGCCCCTCGCTCTCCCCCGGGCAGGCGCTCTCCGCCGCTCCCGCCCAGGACCAAATGCGTTTCAAGGTCCCCCAGTTCCTGGGCGAGGATCAACAGCCATGACCGACCACATCATCAGGCTCACGGCCGCCCGGACCGCCGAGAAGATCGCCTCCGGCGAACTCACCGCCGTCCAGGTCACCGAGGCCCACCTCGCCCGCATCGAAGCCACCGACGAGAAGGTCAACGCCTTCCTGCACGTCGACCGCGAAGGCGCCCTCGCCCAGGCCCGCGCCGTCGACGCCAAACGCGCGGCCGGCGCGAGGCTCGGCCCGCTCGCCGGAGTCCCCCTCGCCCTCAAGGACGCCTTCACCACCACCGGCGTACCCACCACCTGCGGCTCCAGGATCCTCGAAGGCTGGATCCCGCCCTACGACGCCACCCTCACCCGCAAACTCAAGGAAGCCGACGTCGTCATCCTCGGCAAGACCAACATGGACGAGTTCGCCATGGGGTCCTCCACCGAGAACAGCGCCTACGGCCCCACCGCCAACCCCTGGGACCTCAACCGCGTCCCCGGCGGCTCCGGCGGCGGCTCCGCCGCGGCCCTCGCCGCCTTCCAGGCACCCCTCGCCATCGGCACCGACACCGGCGGCTCCATCCGCCAGCCCGCCGCACTCACCGGCACCGTCGGCGTCAAGCCCACCTACGGCGCGGTCTCCCGCTACGGACTCGTCGCCTACTCCTCCAGCCTCGACCAGGGCGGCCCCTGCGCCCGCACCGTCCTGGACACCGCACTGCTCCACGAGGTCATCGCCGGCCACGACCCCCTCGACTCCACCTCCATCAACGCCCCCGTCCCGCCCGTCGTCGAGGCGGCCCGCAACGCCACCGTCGCCGGCCTGCGCATCGGAGTCGTCAAACAGTTCGCCGGCGAGGGCTACCAGTCCGGCGTCGTCCGGCGCTTCAACGAGTCCGTCGAACTCCTCGAAGAACTCGGCGCCCGCATCATCGAACTGGACTGCCCCTCCTTCGACCTCGCCCTGGCCGCCTACTACCTCATCGCCCCCTCCGAAGCCTCCTCCAACCTGGCCCGCTTCGACGGCATCCGCTACGGCCTGCGCACCGGCGACACCCCCGGCCACTCCGCCGAGGACGTCACCGCCCTCACCCGCGAAGCCGGGTTCGGCCCCGAGGTCAAACGCCGCATCATCCTCGGTACGTACGCCCTCAGCTCCGGCTACTACGACGCCTACTACGGCTCCGCCCAGAAGGTCCGCACCCTGATCATGCGGGACTTCGACCACGCGTTCGCCCAGGCCGACGTGATCGTCTCGCCGACCATGCCCACCACCGCCTTCCCCCTCGGCGAACGCGTTGACGACCCCCTCGCCATGTACCTCGCCGACCTCTGCACCATCCCCACCAACCTCGCCGGCAACTGCGCCATGTCACTGCCCTGCGGCCTGGCCCCCGAAGACGGCCTCCCCGTCGGACTCCAGATCATCGCCCCGCCCATGCAGGACCACCGCCTCTACCAGACCGGCGCCGCCCTGGAGGCCGCCTTCACCGCACGCCGCGGCCACCCCCTGCTGGACGAGGCCCCCGTACTGGGCTGAACCGCCCGCCGAAACCGAGGAGGAAGCGCCATGACCGTCATGAGCACCGCACACGTCCACCAGATCGAGGCTCTGCTCGCCCACGACATCTCCGGAGTCGTCGACGCGGTGGTCACCACCTCCCGCGACGCCTCCGGAGCCATGGCCTTCCACCTCGTCGTCGGCCCCCCGGACCGCCCCCAGGAATGCGACCGCATCGAGTTCACCCTCGACCCCGAACACGCCCACGCCCTCCTCTCCGACACCACCACCCGCCCTGCCCTCGTACCCTGCCGCGTCGGAGTCGCCTTCAACTCGATGCCGTAACCCGCCCACCGGCGTACGGCCCTGACGGGCAGCCACAGCGGTGCCCCGGAATGGACGACACGACGGACCCGGCATCAATGCCGAGGTCCGCAGGGACACGCTCGAAGCGGAACGCCCGCTCCGTAGCAGCCCCCGGCACCTCGCAGCATGCCGAGCCCGTCCGCACTCCACGCCCTCGCGTGCTGCACGCAACCTGCTCGGGCGGTCTCCGGGAGGCGTTCGACGTGGGCCCGGCCCACCCCGCAGGGACGTGGCCGTCGAGCCCTCGCCGGCGTCCGCAGTGCGCGGCGGTACAGTTCGCAGGTTGGAGCCCTGGAGGTGCCCCCTTGACCGAGTCCGCCATCACCGAACCGGAAGTCTGGTGCGAGCTGCATCCCCCTGTATTCGTCAGCGGCCAGTTGCGCGGCGTTGGCCCCAGGAGCATCGCGATTCCGGGCAGTGGCGTGGCCAGTACCGATGTCATCAGTTGCGGCAGCGAGCCGTGGAAGGGCATCCCGGTCAAAATCCAGTACGCAGAACTCCGCGACGGCGACCTCGTGACACTGGAGGTCGTCCTGCACAACGACTACACGGCGGAGTCCCCGCTGGAGCGCACGAGGGTGAGCTTCCCGCACACGGTCACCACGGATGACGTCACGAGCCGCCAGGTCCGCATCACGGTTCCCTGGTCCTCCGACCTCGCGGCCCTCACCAAGGGCTCCATCGTCGCCCGGTACACGGTCGAGCGCGCACCGCACCCCAAGGCGACGTCGGTACAGAACATGGTGAAGTACAACCGGATCCGAGCCGGCAACGTCTGCGGCCCCGACAACTGACCCGGGAGCCCCTCACCCAGGAGTCCGCCGCACGGGCCCGGTCCCGACGGCCGCGTACAGGACGAGCGGCAGCTCCTTGTCGGCTTGGCCGAGGGCCAGTCCGAGCCAGTGGTCACCCTCGGGGAGCGGCCAGGCACGCATGCTGACGGCGTGCTGGCTGAGGTACTCCAACGGTTCGGGCGCCCTCTCGCCGTCGAAGCCGGCCGTGAGCCAGGCCCAGAGGTCGACGGTGAGCGGGTCGCCCCAGCGTGCCGAGAGCGTGCGGCTCAGGTCGTCGAGGCAGGCCTCCAACTCGGCATGGGCCCGATCCCACTCCTGCCCGTCGTCGTCCCAGAAGTCCTGGCTCACCCGGAGGTACCGCACCCGGTGGCCGGGGCCGGCGTGGCCGGTGGCGTCGGCGGTGGCGGTCGCCGGGAAGGGCCGAGTGAGCAGTTCGTCGACCATGGAGAGGCACTGGTCGCACGGGTCGGGGGTGGTCATGGCCGCAGCGTATGGGCCGGCACCGACACCGCAAGTGCTCCGGGTCGCGATGCGCACGCGCAAGCGATCGGAACCGACCCGCATCACAGCTCACCGCTCACAGTCCTGCCGGTGTGAGGCAAGTACGCCGGTATCGGCCGGGAGGCAGGCCGCGTTCGCGGGCGAAGGCGCGGGAGAAGGCGAACTCCGAGGTGTAGCCGACTGCTTCGCCGATGTCGGAGACGAGCTGGTCGGTGTCGCGGAGCAGGCGTGCGGCCAGGGCGATCCGTACGCGGGAGAGGTAGGCCAGCGGCGAGACGCCGACCAGCTGCTTGAACTGTCGGGCGAAGGCCGGGCGGGACATCGCCACGTCGCGCGCGAGGCCTTCCACCGTCCAGGGCTGCTGGGGGGCTTCATGGATGAGGGAGAGGGCGGCGCCGATCCGCGGGTCGCGCAGGGCCATCAGCCAGGACTGCGGTGCGGATTGTGGGTCGCTTGCCGCGGTGTCGAGCCAGGCTCGGATGACCTGGACGAACAGGACGTCGGTCAGGCGGGCGGCGACGGCCCGCGCTCCGGGCCGCTTCCGGGTGGTCTCGGCGGCCAGGAGCCGTACGATTCCCTGGAGTTCGGGGTCGGCGCTCATGCCCGGGACATGGATCACCGGGGGCAGGGCGGACAGGACCGGGTGCTGCGAGGCGTCGCCGTCGTACTCGAACTTGCCGCAGACGACCCGGACGACGGGGCCGTCTCCGCCGAGGTCCACGATGCCGTCGCGGTCCGCCGGGTGCGCGGCTTCCAACTCCGCGTAGGGCACGGCGGCCTGTTCGGGGCCGCCGGCCAGGTGGTGGGGTTCGCCGTGCGGCAGCAGGACGACGTCCCCAGGCACCAGTTGCTGCGGCGGCTGCCCCGCGACGCGCAGCCAGCAGGTCCCCTCAGCGATCAGGTGGAACCCGGCCGTGCCGAGTCGCTCGAGGCCGCATCCCCAATTCGCCCCGCGGGCGCTGAGCTGGGCGAGCAGCACCCCTTTGAACCCGGTGGTCGCCAGTACGTCCCCAAGTACATCCATGCCCGGAACATACCCCACCCTCTATCACTTCAACTGAGACGATAAGACAAATTTTTCGAGAGTTCCTGTCATGGAACACCAGCCTTGCCGCTCTTAGAGTCAATATCACAACGAGGCGCCCCGGCGTCCCACCCAATGACTCGATCGTGGAGAACGACATGAGCAAGATCTGGTTCGTCACCGGTTCCTCTCGCGGCTTCGGCCGCCGGTTCGTCGAGGCGGCCCTGTCCCGCGGGGACAAGGTGGCCGCGACGGCCCGCGATGCCGAAACCCTGTCGGACCTGGTCGCCGAGTACGGCGACGCGGTGCTCGCACTCGACCTGGACGTGACCGACAAAGAGGCGGTGACCGCGACCGTCAAGCGGGCCGTGGAGCACTTCGGCCGCCTCGACGTGGTCGTGAACAACGCCGGCTACGGCCTCTTCGGGGCCGTCGAGGAGCTGACCGAACAGGCGCTGCGCGACCAGCTGGAGACCAACCTGTTCGGCGCCCTGTGGGTCACCCAGGCAGCCCTGCCGTACCTGCGCGAGCAGGGCAGCGGCCACATCGTGCAGATCTCCTCCACCGGCGGAGTCGCCTCGTGGCCGCTGGTGGGCGGCTACCACGCGTCGAAGTGGGCCCTCGAGGGTCTGAGCGAGTCCCTGGCCCAGGAGGTCTCCGGCCTCGGGATCAAGGTCACCCTGGTGGAACCCGGCGCGTACGCCACCGACTGGGGCGGCTCCTCCGCCATCTGGGCCGACGCGAACCCGGTGTACGACGGTGTACGCGAAGCGCTCGGAGCGTTCATGCAGACCCTCGACTTCGGCAGCCCCGCTGCCGCGGGCGCCGCACTGCTGAAGGTCGTCGACTCCGACAACCCGCCGCTGCGGGTCTTCTTCGGCACCCAGGGCAACGACATGCTCCCGCAGGTCTACGCCGACCGCCTCAAGACCTGGGCCGACTGGCAGGACGTCGCCGTCGAGGCGCAGGGCGGTACACCCGCGGCCTGAGGGCTTGGTGTGTCAGACCACGGCGAGCCGGTTCACCAACAGCTCCACCTTCGGCCCGGTGTACTCCGGCGGCAGCCGTCCCGACCGGATCAGCGTGGCCACCCCGTGCAGGGAGGCCCAGAACGTCTCGGTGAACAGGCCCGGGTGCACGCCGTCCCCGGCGACCTCGCCGAGGCACTCCAGCAGCGCGGCGAAGGCGTCCTTGAGCGGTTCCGGGGTCTCCTCCCGCGCGAACGCCAGACCGCCGTCGAGCAGGAACATGGCGTCGTAGACCGCCGGGTTGCGCTCGGCGAAGCCGAGGTACGCGCGCGCGAGCGCGGCGACCCGCTCGCGCGGGCCGTCCACGGCGGCGGTCGCGGCCCGCACCACCGCCGCCAGCTCCGCCGCGCCTTGGAGGGCGACGGCGCCGACGATCTCGCGTTTGCCGCGGAAGTGGCTGTAGAGAACAGGCTGGCTGTACTCGATGCGCTCGGCCAGCCGGCGGGTGGTGACCGCGTCCCAGCCCTGCTGCTCGGCGAGTTCGCGGGCCGTCGCCACGATGAGACGTTCGCGGTCCGCCCGTTCGCGCTGCCTGCGTTCCTGTACCGACATGATTCGATCCTAGCACCGCTAGACAATCGAGCGGCAGCAGCGCTAGTGTTGCCACATCATCTAGCGACGCTAGATCGATCTCAGGAGGGGTCATCATGCTCAACGCACTTCAGGTCTTCACCACCGTCGTCGTCGGCCTGATGGTGGGGGTGGAGTTCTCCGTCGCCTTCGTCATGAACCGGATCCTCAACGCGCTCCCGGAGGACAGCGCCCAGCAGGGCCACGCCCACGGAGGCCGGATGCTCGGCGCGCTGATGCCCGTCTGGTACATCGGATCGCTCGTCCTCGCCGCCATCTGGGCCATCGCCGGATGGCACCAGCCCGGCACCGGCCTCGTCGTCACCGCCGCCGCACTGCTGATCCTGAGCGTGATCATGTCCGTCCTGCTCCTCGTCCCGATCAACAACCGGAACAAGACCTGGACCCCCGAGAACCGGCCCGCCGACTGGAAGCAGCAGCTGAACCGCTGGGAGCGCTACCACTACGCCCGCGTCGCCGTCATCATCGCCGCCTTCACCCTGCTCGTCACCGCCCTCGTCTGAGCCCACGGGCGGCTCACGAAGAATCGCAAGGAGAAGAACAATGGCGCTGAAGAAGATCAACACCGTCCTGGCCGCCGCCTTCATCCTCTTCATCCTCTGGTTCGGGACGGAGTTCATCCTGAGCCCGGAGACGACGGCGCCGACCTTCGGCCTGCCGAACTGGCCGTCCGGCGACGGTGGCGGCTTCCTGGTCATCAAGGGAATCCGCGACGTCGTCCTGGCCCTGGTCCTGGGCATCCTGCTGGTGACGGGCCACCGCCGGGCGCTGGGCTGGGCGCTGCTGGTCGAGGCCCTCGCCGCGTACGGCGACATGACCACCGTGCTGGCCCACCACGGCTCCACGGCCACCGCGCTCGGCATCCACGGCCTGACCGCGACGCTGATGGTGGCCACCGGCCTGCTGATCCTGCGCGAGACCCGCAAGGTCGCGACCGCACCGTCAACGCCCGCCCCGCAGCCCGCCTGAACCACCGGTCCAAGACGGCCCTTCACCCGCGCGGGCGCGGCTCACCGCCCGGTGTGGTCCGCGCGGTTCCGATGCGGTCCCAGGTCGAGCAGGACCGCGCCGACGGAGGAGCGCGATGTGAATGGGTGGCTTGGTGGCGCTGGTTGGGTGTCAGCGGGGGTCGGGTTGGTTGTGCCTGGTCTTTCCGTGGGCGAGTTGTGATCTTGGCTGTCGTGGGGTGACCAAGCTGCTGCCATGAGGTGGCTAGCACCGTCGTGGGTGGCTGTCATGGGTTTGCCCATTCCTGTGTGCATGGCTTCGGCCGCGGGGTGTGCTGGTGGGTATGGGTGTGGACGGTCGGTTGGCGCGGGGTGTGGTGGTGCGTCGGTTGTTGGCGGTGGACCTGGGGCCGGGGTCGGTGTCGTCGCTGCATGTGCGGGTGATGGCTGAGGCTGCCGGGGTGACGGTCCGGACGGTGTGGAAGTGGCTGGCGGAGGCGCGTGAGGGTCGCCTGGAGCCGGTGGGGCGGCAGGACGGGTTCGTTCTGGATGACGGGTTGTGGGCGGTCCTGGCCGAGGTGGGCGGGAACGTCGCCGCGTTGCATCGTCGGCTGACGGCCGAGGGTTCATCGCCGCCGCGGGACGTCCCGTCGTTGGGGACGGTGCAGCGTGCGGTGAAGCGGGATGTGCAGGAGGGCCGGGTCCTTGAGGTTGCCTCGGTGGGGCGGGGCCGGGTTGAGGTTAGCCGTTATGACCGGGTCCTGGCTGAGCTGAGGCTTGAGCGGGCGGGTGAGGGTTTGCCGGTGGTCGATGCGGCACCGGCGGCCCCGCGGGAGCCCGGGACGGGGCAGGACGGTGAGGAGAACACCGGTCCGTCGCGGGGTGGGGTGCGGTTGTTCGTTCCGGGCGGGCGTGTGGTGTCGACGGCCGGCGTGGCTGGGGTGGTGGAGGTGGTGGGGCACACGGTGGCGGCGCGTGGGATTGGGTGTGTGTTCGGGGAGCCGGGGGTGGGGAAGACGGTGGCGGTGCAGCAGGCGCTGCATCTGCTGCCTTCCCGGGTGCTGGTGTGGCGTGCGGTGGTGGGGGTGAAGCCGGGTCTGCCGCAGATGCGCGCTTCGCTGCTGGACGCCCTAGGGCTGGCGGTGGGTTCCCTCTCGCACCGGGCGCAGTCGGCAGACCGCGCCCTTGTGGAGACGCTGCGCCGACCGGGGGTGGTGTTCCTTGACGATGCGCAACGGCTGTCTCCCCCGTCGCTGGACTATCTGCGGCTGCTGTGGGACGAGCCGGGTACGGCTGCTGCGCTGCTTCTGTGCGGGGCTGGAGCCGAGCGGGTCATCGCTCGGGCGCCCGCGCTGCGGTCACGTGTCCTGACCTGGCACCAGGTCCCCGGGCTGGACCAGGAGCGGCTCACGGAGACGCTGGCGATGTTCCATGGCGTGTGGGAAGGCGTCGACCCCGCGGACGTGGGATGGGCGGATGCGACGGTGGCGCGGGGCAACTTTCGGACCTGGGCGAAGATCACCTCCCACGTCTACGCCTTGTCCAAGCGAGGCCGGGATGTACATGTGGACCGTGGACTGATCGAGCAGGCCTGTGCCCGGCTAGGTCCTTACCCGTGACAGGAAGCGGCATGGGAGCGAAGGGGAGGCCAGGGACAGGGAGTCGGTTCCATGATCAGTTCATCCGGGGCGGGAGATCTGACAGTGCTGGACGAGTCGGAGCCGGTGCCTGAGCTTCGGGGTTCGGCGCTCGCGGCGTTGCGTGGTCCTGCTGTGCAGCGGTTGTTGTGGCTGCGGGCCCAGGGGCGGCTTTCGCGGGGGCATGCGCGGTTGGCGGGGGAGTGTCTAGGGGTGTCGGAGCGGACGGTGTGGCGGTGGCTTGCGCAGGCCGAAGCCGAGCCCCGGATGGCGGACCGTCCGGGGGAACGTCCGGTGGACCGGTTCGAGGTGACGCTGGACGTACGGGTGCTGCTCGCGTACTGGCGGGGCAACGCCTCGGCGGTCCACCGGCAGCTGGTGGCCCGCGCCCGGACGGCGGCTGGTGAGCCGGCCATCGCGGTTCCGGGTGGGGCGCCGGTGGAGGCGGTGCCCTTGCTGGATCCGGTGCCGTCGTTGTCGACGTTCCTGCGCGCGGTGCGCCGTGATCTGACCGCGGGCGAGCGCGCGGGTCTGGCCCGGGGGCCGGAGGCAGCCCGGGCCCACGATGTGTTCGGGCGTCGCCCGAGGCAGTGGCGGAACCATACCTGGGAGGCCGATCACGTCCAGGCGCCGCTCCTGGTTGACGTGGACGGGGAGCTGGTGCGCCCGTGGGTGACGTGGTTCATCGATGTCGCGACGAAGACCATTACCGGTACCGCGGTCACTCCCGGCCATCCGTCCCGGGCCTCGATCCTGGCGGCCCTGCGCGCGGCCGTGCTGCGCACCGGACCGTACGGGCCCGCGGGCGGCATCCCTGAGCACGTGCGCGTCGACCGCGGCCGGGACTTCCTGTCGAAGACCGTCTTGGGCGCGTTCACTGACCTGGATACCAAGTTCGAGGATCTGCCTGCCTACAGTCCCCATCTGAAGGGCACGGTTGAGAACCTCAACCGGTGTGCCGACCGCATGCTCTTTGCCGTTCTGCCCGGCTACACCCTCACTCCCAAGCCCCGGCGGGCCAAGAAGAAGCCTGACCCTGACGAGCCGGTGCCGCTGACCTTCGCCGAGTTCACCGCCGAGGTCCTCGCCTGGGCGCGGTGGTGGAACACCGAGCACCGCCCCGCCGGTCTGGCCGACCGGACTCCCGTTGAGGCCTGGCAGGCCGACCCCACGCCTCTCTCGGACGTCCCCGAGGCCGCCTTGTGGGGGCTGATGCTGGAGGACGACGGCCGGGTGCGGAAGCTGAGCAGCCACGGCGTGCGATGGCGCGGCCGGGACTACGTCGGCGCCTGGATGGCTGGCCAGGCAGGCCGCAGCGTCCGTATCCGGCACATGCCCCACCACGACCACGAGATAGAGGTCTGCGACCTGGCCGGCCGCCACCTCGGTACCGCCCACCTTGCGGACGCCGCAACCCCCGAACAGCTCGACGAACTGCGCCGCACCCGCACCGTGCGCGCCCGCCGACTGCGCGAGGAGACGAAGAAGGCCGAGGCCCTGCGTCGGCAGCGCTTCGCCCCGGCCACCGCTCCGACGCCAGCGCAGCGCCTGGGCGCCGTCACGGCAGCCGAAGCCGATCAGGAACTCGCCGCGGCATCCGACAGCGACTTAGCCGCCTTGGCCCTGCCCGACCTCATCCCTCACGCCCCGCCGCCTGACGACTGGAACACCCCAGCATCCCTGCGCCCTGCCATCCGGGAGGAGAAGCGATGACGAGCCAGCTGCCGCCGCGGGAGACCGATCACTACACCCAGCTCGCGGACGCCGTGGTCGTCACGACCCGGGCGCTCCTGACAGCCAGGGAGAACATCGCCGACACGATCGACGCCAGGGCGATGATGTGCCTCCACGGTCCGGCAGGTGTGGGTAAGACGCTTGCCGCGAACGTCTGTTTGCGTGAGCTTGAGCGGACCCGCGGCGAGGAGGTCTGCCGGATCGCCTTCCGCGCCCGCCCCACCGCCCGAGCGGTGCGCCACGAGCTCTTCGCTGCGCTCGGTCTGCCGGGCGAACCCCCGCGTCACCCGTCCGAGTTCGATCGGCTGCTGCTGGACTCGCTGGCAGCCCAGCCGCGTACGCTGGTCGTTGACGAGGCTCAATGGCTGAATCGAGAGACGTTCGAATATTTCCGGTTCGTCTGGGACCACCCGTACTCACAGATCGCGATCGTCTTCGCCGGCGGCGAGGGAGCGCACACGGTGTTGCGGAAGGAGCCGATGCTCTCCTCCCGCATCTTCATCTGGCAGCACGTCACCAAGCTCGCCCTGGAGGAAGTTCAGCAGGTCATCCCCCTCTACCACCCCGTCTGGGCACGGACTGATCCCGAGGACATCGCCTTCGCCGACCGCCACGCGGCGCATGGCAACTTCCGTAACTGGGCCCGGCTAACAGCCCACACTCTGACCGCACTCGAACGGACAGGCCGCGACCACCCTGATCGGGAGGTGCTGCGCTGGGCGTTCAGCAGACTGGGCAGCTGGAGTGGCTGATGACGGATCGCTGCGGCACCCCAGACCGCAGGTGCCCCGGGTCAGCGGAGCGGACCATGGCCTTAGATCCTGAGCTGATCCGAGAGCTATTTTGAACCATGCTGCCATTCAGGCCGCTCGCAGGAGTCGAGTGACGGGGCCGGGCTGGCAAGCTGTGAGAAGCCCTTGTTCCCCGGCGCCGGTTAGGCCGTGACCACCCCCGCGCAGACCGGGAGGACTGCCGTTGAGTCTCCAGTGCTGGATGCTTCGGAACCGGCCCCGTCATCGGGGACCCTAACCGCCGCCACTGACACGGGTGCCGTTCGGGCGCATGGCAGGACTCGGGAGACGGGTGACAGTGGACTTACTGATCGTTTCAGGATGACTCCGGCCGAGAGCAGCACTTCGGTTGGCACTTGTGCAGCTGAGTTGGCACCTTGGCCCATGGCCGTGTGTATGCGGCCTGAGCAGCAGATGCAGTTCCGGACCGGTCGGACGTAGGAGTGGGTGGATGGGCGTGGATGCGGAGCGGGAGTGCTGGGAGCTGCGGTCGGGAGCCGGCGTGGGGCTGTTGCGGTTCGGGATGTCTCCAGCCGAGGTCGCGCAGGCACTGTTCGTCTCTGGACCGGAGGAACGGGTTGGCGGTCCGTATGCGCAGGAGGACTTCCCGGATGGGGTGAAAGCGTTCTACGACGCGGGCAAGCTTGCCTGCGTTGCGCTGGATGCGGTGACCGGTCCGCAGGTCTTCCTGTCTGGCTTCCCGCTGGCGGGAAGCGATCCGGAGCAGGGCCAGCAGTTCCTGTTGGACCATGCTGCGGAGCATGGGAACTGGGTGCTCTACACGCCTGACGACTCGCTTTCCCTGACTGATCTCGGGGTTCTTCTGCGTTCGCAGCGGGTCGGGGAAGCGCGCCTGACACGTCCGCTCTTTGTGAAGGAGGAGTGGCTGGAGTCGCAGTACTTCCGAGACCACCTTCCGCTGGAGGGCACCTCAGACTGAGCGCGGGGCCGGTACCACCCTGGCCAGCCACGGGAGTCCAGCAGGGGGCCGAGGCACGCACCACCGCTGTGCTGCTAGCTGCCCGCGGAGCGGGCTGCTCCTGGAGGCGGAGCCGGAAGGACCCGGTGGGGGAGCGGAGCGGACACACCCAACGGGCCGAAGGCCCCAACCCCGTGAAACGGGGTCACCCAAGCCTGCGAAGCAGGCAGTTCAGGGCGGAGCGCAGCGGAACCCTGAACAGTCCGGAGCGCAGCGCAGGACTCCGGCCGAAGGGCCGGCCCTGGCTCGGCGAAGCCGAGCCCCGCCGAGCGCAGCGAGGCGGTTCGCTGGCACAGCGCGCAGCGCTAGTTCGCCGCCCTCGTCCCAGACGAATCCGGCGAGGACGTACCAGTTCTGCCCGGCGAGGTAGATGCCCTGCTGGTCGCCCTTGTCGAGCTTCTG